>CAMEKH010000006.1 GCA_945921235.1 uncultured Prevotellaceae bacterium
CAGGAGCATAAAGCATCTGCTATCGAAAGTTGTATCGTTCAAAAATTTTCGGTAATTTTGTGGTGTTTTTTAATTACGTCAAATTATAACGTCGTGAAAAAGATTCTAAAAAGGTTAATCACAGGAATTATATATGTGGCATTGATTGTCGCACCGCTTTTGGCAAGCAGTGCCTTGCCTTTTCTCATAATATTTTCATTATTCACTGTGTTTGGCGTCAATGAATTTCACAATATCATTGATAAAGGAGATGACACACTGAAGCACGGACGGATAGTTAAGTATATGGATATGACCGGTGCCGTGATGATGTTTGTAGCACTATTTTTTGAGTATTACAGCCAAGCGTTAGAGCATATTTGGCTTGTTGTGGCGTTGATATATTTTGTGGTGAGAATGGTAACACAACTTTATATAAAGTCGCCGAATGCTATAAAGGATATTGCCATTTCGATGATGGGAATTGCTTATGTGGCAATCCCTATCAGCCTGCTAAATGTGATATATTTTGCTTATAGTCAGAAGATACTTTTAGCAACGTTTATATTCATATGGATAAATGATACGGGTGCCTATTGTGTGGGAAGCACCATAGGCAAGCATCGCTTGTTTGAGAAAGTATCGCCCAAGAAATCATGGGAAGGCTTTTGGGGCGGATTGGTATTTTGCGTAATTGCAGCATGGTTGATGTATAATTGCAACGAGTTTTTCAATGGTCCTGATTTGCTTGTGTGGATAGGATTCGGCTTGATAGTATCGATATTTGCCACATTAGGCGATTTGTGCGAATCATTGATAAAGCGCACCCTTAAAGTGAAGGATTCCGGTTCTCTATTGCCGGGGCATGGTGGAATATTAGACCGTATTGATAGCCTTTTGATAGTGGCACCGTCGATATTGGTGTATTTTATGATAATAGCATTTTTCAGTAATCTACAATAAAATAACGTAACAAGATTATGGTAAACCAACGATATGATATGCGTGGAGTGTCGGCATCGAAAGAAGATGTACACAACGCAATAAAGAATGTAGACAAAGGCTTGTTCCCCAAGGCATTCTGTAAGATTATTCCTGATGTTTTGGGTGGAGACCCCGATTATTGCAATATAATGCATGCCGATGGTGCAGGCACTAAATCGTCGTTGGCTTATGCCTACTGGCGAGAAACCGGCGATTTGAGTGTATGGAAAGGTATTGCCCAAGATGCTCTGATTATGAATATTGATGATTTACTTTGTGTAGGGGCTACGGATAATATACTCTTGTCGTCGACGATAGGTAGGAATAAGATGTTGATTCCCGGTGATGTTATTGCCGCTATTATAAATGGAACGGAAGAGCTGCTTACCGATTTGCGTAAACTTGGCGTAAATATAATTTCAACGGGTGGCGAAACAGCCGATGTGGGCGATTTGGTGCGGACGATTATAGTGGATAGCACAGTAACTTGCCGAATGAAACGTGCTGATGTAATTGACAATGCAAATATCAAAGGTGGAGATGTGATTGTGGGATTGGCTTCGTCGGGAAAGGCTTCCTATGAAACTGAATATAATGGTGGAATGGGAAGTAATGGCTTGACTTCGGCTCGTCATGATGTTTTCTCTAAATATCTTGCTTTGAAGTACCCTGAAACTTTCGATAAAAATGTGCCTGATGAACTTGTATATTCAGGAAATGTTAGTTTGACAGATGCAGTAGAGGGAGTGGATTGTAATGCCGGAAAATTAGTGTTGTCACCTACGCGAACTTATGCTCCTGTGATAAAGCGTCTTCTTGATGAGATGCGGAGTGCCGTGCATGGCATGGTGCATTGTTCGGGGGGTGCACAAACGAAAATTATGCATTTTGTCGAGAATAAGCATGTGATTAAGGATAACCTCTTCCCTATTCCACCGCTTTTCAAACTAATCCACGAGCAGTCGGGGACAGATTGGAAAGAGATGTACAAGGTGTTCAATATGGGGCATAGAATGGAAATTTATGTATCGGCTGAGAATGCTCAAGCTGTAATAGACATTGCTCGTTCTTTCGACATTGATGCAAGAATTGTAGGTCGTGTGGAGGATTCCGATAGTAATAAGTTGACTATAAAATCGGAATTCGGCGTATTTGAATATTAATCGCTTTTTGGAGATTATCGAGATATTATTGCTCGTATTTAATTTAGATTTACGATGCGTCTGCTCGAATATTATGTGGTCTGTATATTAGTTGCGATAGGTTTGATGCAGGTTGTTGCATGCGGGAACCGCATGACCGATGATGAAAAAAGCTATCGACTGCCCGATACTTTGCGGGTGGGAACTTTGTACAGTCCTACTTCATTGTTTATATTCCGTGGAGATACAATGGGATATGAATACGAACGTATTTCAAATTTCGCTAAGGACAAGAAACTGAAATTGGAGTTTGTTGTGGCACGCAACATGGAATCAATGATTGAATTGCTTGATTCGGGCGAGATAGATATTATTGCCTATGAAGTGCCTGTCACGGCTGAATACAAGAATAAGGTTAGGAATTGCGGAACTGATAATATAACGCATCAAGTTCTTGTGCAGCGCAAGGGCGATAATATTATTAGTGACGTTACACAACTTGTCGGTAAAGAGATTTATGTGGAAAGTGGCTCGAAATATGAGTCGAGGTTACTTAATCTTGACAATGAAATAGGTGGAGGAATAAAAATCCATAAAATCAGAGAAGATTCGTTGATAACCGAGGATTTGATTAGCCTTGTTTCGGAGGGCAAAATTCCATATACTATTGTCGACAGCGATATTGCCAAACTCAATAGCACATACTATAGTAATATTGACATATCGATGTCGGTGAGTTTTCCGCAAAGAGCTTCGTGGGCTGTAAGGCTTGAAGATAAGTGGCTTGCCGATTCAGTTAATGCTTGGAGCCGATTGGCAAAAAGTCGGCAGGAGTATAAAAAAGTGTTGAAGCGCTATTTTGAAATGAGTAAATCTGAAATAGCTGAAAACAACACCGAATATTATATTCCGGGAAATAGGCGCGGAAAGAAATTACGGCAATTATCGCCATTTGATGAAATCTTCAAGCACTATGCAGGCTCGATTGATTGGGATTGGAAAATACTTGCTGCTCAGGCTTGGATAGAATCGAGATATGATACTACGGCAGTGTCGTGGGCTGGAGCGCGAGGATTGATGCAGATTATGCCCGGCACCGCAAGGGCATATGGAGTTAATCCTATGGAATTGGTTAATCCCGAGAAGAATGTAATGACTGCAGTAGCATCAATAAAAGACCTTGACAACTATTTGTCGAAGCGCATAAAAGATGACAGTGAGCGCATAAAATTCATTATAGCAGCCTATAATTCAGGCATTGGGCATGTGGTTGATGCTATTGCTTTGGCCGGGAAGTATGGCAAAAATCCATACGTGTGGTTTGGAAACGTGGAAGATGCTATACTATGGAAGTCGAATCCCGATTACTATAATGATGATGTGTGCAAATTTGGGTATTTTAGAGGTCGACAGACGGTGGCTTATGTGAAAAAAGTCTTGCATCAGTATGAAATATTCAAGAAAATATAAGATGAAAGTTAATCTATTATATTATTAAACTAAACAAGTAAATTATTATGAAAAAGAATTATTTATCAGTAGCCTTAGTCCTAACTTTAGCCGGTTCAATGATGTTTACTTCTTGTATAGGAAGTTTTCAGTTGTCAAACAAGGTCCTTGCATGGAATAAGCAAGTAGGTAATAAATTTGTGAATGAACTCGTGTTTTTTGCATTTTGGATTCTTCCTGTTTATGAAATAACTACAATATCCGATTTACTTGTATTGAATAGTATTGAATTTTGGTCAGGACGTAGCCCTATAAGAGCAGAGACCAAAGTAATAGATGGTAAAGATGCTCGTTATGAAGTGAAACGTGATATGGCAGGATACACAATTACTAATTTGAAGAGCAAGGAGATTGTGAGATTTGATTTCAGTGAGGCAGATAATTCGTGGTCGGTAACTGCCGATGGTAAGACACTGAAATTTATGGAATTCGTCGATGATTGTCATGTAAGAATGATTACTCCCGACGGTTCATTCAAGAATGTGGAACTATCGCAAGAGGGTGTTTACGCTTATCAGCATATTGCCGGACTTTCGCAATATGCAGCTCGATAATAGGCATTATGAGTGTATGTGCTTATCGTGTCATGCGTTTTAGCACATTGTAGGAAGGGAGAATGCCAAGTTCACCGGCTTTGCTTAAATCGGCAACACCTTTTTCCTTATTACCTAAGCGCAGATACATAAGTCCTCTGTTGTAATATGCTTCGCCGAAATCGGGCTTTATCTCAAGCGCTTCATCGTAGCAACTTATAGCTGCTGTGTAGTTTTGCATTATAAGGTATGCATTCCCTTTATTGAACATTGCATATACATTGCGTGGAGAAAGTGAAATAACTTTATTCAAATCATCAATTATTTCGCCCATCACATGGTTAGTTTTTTTCTCTTTGAGAATTGATTCGCCCGTGTTGGGCTTTTTAATTGTCGTAGAATTGGACTCAGCCTCATTGCCGCTCTGCTGCTCTAATTGCAGTTGCATATATTTTGCATAAGAACGTCCCAAATAAGAAAGAGCAAATTCAGGGCTTGATTCAATGGCTTTATTGAAGTCAGCAATTGCTTGTTCCGGATTTCTCACCATCATAAAATCCATTGCACGGGCAAAGTAGTCGATAGAACGAGCATTGGAGGTGGAAAGAACCCCATTATAATATTCAATAGAATTGAAATGCTTCTTTATTTGGTCTTCGTAGAGCCTTGTAGGTGCATTTGTCAGGACAAGGGTGAATGGAAGCAGACGTGAAGTATTCAAGTCAGTAATTTCTTTGATATAATTGGTGTTGTTGCGCAGTTTATCGTCTTTCATATAGTAAGACAAAAAGAACATTTGTTCAGGGTCGATTTTTACGTTATTATCTTGGATTCTTCCCCGGGTTCGGTTCTCATATTTAGGCTTAATCTCATTATCGGTTTCAACTGTAAGTAAAGTGTTGAACTTATTCATTACCGCCGATGTGCTTTCCACCTGTTCAGTAGCTTCTTCGTCATCAGCATTGCCGGTTTCGGTTATTTTCTTTTTTTTCTTATAAAGTTCGCGAGAGCGATTATAGTCGCGTTCGCCACCTGCCATATCACCTATTTTACGCTTACACTCACTTCGAGCATATAACCCGGCTTCGAAGTCGGGATATTTTGCCAGCACAATATCAAAGTCGCTGATTGCATTTTTATACTGCCCTATTTTATAATAAAGCAATGCTCTGTTGTATCGTGCCATGAAATTGTCGGGTTCGCTACGCAAAACATAGCTGAAATCCTCTATAGCCTTATTGTTTTCGCTAACCTCGGTGAGTATCAGTCCGCGATTAAAGTGTGCGGTGACATTTGTGGGGTCAATGCTCACAGCATAGTTGAAATCGGCCATAGCGCCGAAATAATCATCGAGATTATATTTCATATATGCACGATTAATGAAATAACCGGCATAATTGGGTTCAAGTTTTATGGCTTCGTCCATATCGGTGAGAGCGGCTTTAAAGTCCTTTTTAAATTTCATATTAATTTCAGCTCTCATAACGTAGGCATTTGAGTTGCTTTTGGTCAATTCGAGGCACTTATTAATATCGGTTTCAGCATTGACAGTATCTCCTTTAGCCATTTTTAGCTGAGCACGACCAAGATAAGCGTTGTCGAATTTAGGATATAGTTTTAGTAATTTATCGTAGGATTTTTCAGCCTTGTCATATTCTTTCAACGACTCCTCACACACTGCTTTATTCATTAAGAAGGCTTTGTGCTCCGGCAAATATTTAAGCCCTATTTCGTAATCGGCTATAGCTCCTTTCGTGTCTTTTAACGTCTGTCGCGCTATTCCTCTCACCTGATAAGCATCGACAATAAACGGATTTCGCTCAATGGCGAGAGAGCAATCTTCTTCAGCACCTTTGTAATCCTCAAGTTCCAATTTTGCTATTGCCCGATAAAAATAAGGTTCAGCCAAGTAAGGTTTTGATTTTACTACTTGATTGAAATATTGGATTGAGAGAAGATAATCTTCGAAATACAAAGCATTACGCCCAATGTTCATTACTTGTTCGGTGTTAATCTGTGAATGAACGAACAATGGAGTCAAAGCAAATAATGTGTACACAATTGCTCGGCTAACAAATATTTTGATTATGTCGATATATACCATAATAAGGCTATATATGTTTTTATAATAATAAAAATAATCTATAAATTACAAAGATAAGAATTATAAGTGTGCTGATGTAAGTCATAATGATGTGTTTAACATTAATTAATTGCATTTCTGTAATTTCAAGAATATTTACTGCTATTATTCAAATTAAAATTCCGAAATTTGGGAGATAATTTTTAAATGATAAAATATGGATATAATTAAGATTATTAAAGTTTTATTTTTCTTGTTAGTATTAGTCGTTTTGGAAAGTTGTAATACGAATAAAGCTGTAAATAATGTTTCTAAAAAGGATTATTCGCGCACTGAGGTGGATTATGACCATGAAGATAAAAAAAACAATTCCGGCAATAGGTCAAATCTCACGTATGTGGGTGTAAATGATATTAAGAAGCAGTTGGGAGGAGAATGGAATATTATCACTGTTAATGGGAAAAAGGTAACAGCTCAAGACCGGGCATATCTTAACTTCGATTTCAAAACACATAGATTATATGGCAATAATGGCTGTAATTATGTAAATGGTGATTTTAATGCTGAAGCGAATAAGGTGTCGTTGGGTAATCTTATAACTACGATGATGGCATGTCAGGCTACATCGGAGCGTGCCGTGATGAAAGCTCTCGGTGAGGTGGTTTCTTTTAAGTTGCTTGAAAAGAATAAAATAACATTTTTGCATCTTATTAATGCCAAGGGGCATACGGTGATGACGCTGCGTAGGCAAAATCTTGATTTCGTGAATGGAGCATGGACTGTGAAAGAAATTCATGGCTCTCCTACTATTGATAAAAATGTGAGACTTGTGATTGATACCGAGCAACAAAAGATTCATGGCTCTACCGGCTGTAATATTGTAAATGGTGATATTTACATAGATACTACAAAAGACCGTGCCATTCAATTCCAACAACTTGTTTCGACAAGGAAAATGTGTGCTGATATGAAAACCGAAACTGCGCTTTTGGTAGCTCTTGAAGAAACTTATTTCTGTGAGAAGACTTCTTCAAGTGAGATTAAATTAATTGATGAGAAAGGTGATGTGGTAGTGGTCTTGACTCGACTTGACCTTTCTTTGGAGTGACACTCTATCGGTAGGTGCGTAGAGGAGCACGGAATGCATCTTCAATATGCTCTATTTTTATATTGTTGATATCATTGCCGATAATAGTAATAACATCAAATTGTACCTCGTGAGAAAGTCTGTAGGAATTAAGATATGCTTTTGCAGCTCTCACGAGGTATGATATTTTTTCTCGAGTAATCGCATCGAGCGGACTGCCGAATTTATCGGAAGAACGCGTTTTTACTTCTACAATAATTATTCTATTGTTTTTTTCAGCTACAATATCTATTTCAAGCCTATTAATTCTCCAATTGACGTTTCTTATAATATATCCTTTAGTTATAAGGTATTTAGCGGCTATTTGCTCACCCATTTTGCCGATGTCATTGTGTAGTGCCATAAATTTTCTATATAAATATTTTATTGTGGAATGCAATTTTTTTGCTTCATGTATTGCAAAATTAAAAAAAACATTGTAACTTTGCAACGCAAAACAGAAAAATGGTGATTTAGTGTAGTGGCCTAGCACGCCACCCTCTCACGGTGGAGACCCGGGTTCGATTCCCGGATTCACTACACACTGAAAAAGGCGGAAACTTAATAAGTACCGCCTTTTTCTATTTTTTCAAATAATCGCTTATGCAAGGTCAATAACGGTAATGCCGGCTCCTCCCAGTTGCACGTGTTCATCACGATAGGATTTTACTCCCGACACTGTGTTTAAATACTCTCTAATACGAGTGCGCAATATTCCATTGCCTGTGCCATGCAGTATGCGCACTGTTTTTGCATTGAATTGCAGTGCATCATCAATGAAATATGTTACTGCCTGAATTGCTTCATCAGCGCGCATTCCTCTCACATCGATATCTTGCTTAAAGTTCAATTGGCGTTGACGCATATCATTCGACGTTGATGTGCTTATGAAAGAAACCTTTCTGTCGTTTTCTGTGCGATGCGACACGAATGTGAGGCGACTTAGTGCTATTTTCGATTTGAATTCACCAATAGCCACCATAGCATATTTTTCATTGACTTCGAGAACAAGGCATTTTGAATTTCCATTGTCGACATACACATAGTCATCGACGGCTATGCTCTGTTGTGTCTTATCCACAGGTTGTGCGGCAGAGATTTTCCTATTCTTCTTGTGCTTAAGTTCAGGATTGCGCTTAATAGATATATTATCTTCAGCTGTTTCAAGACGTTCCTTAAATTCATCTAATTGTCGGCGTATCTCCTTGGTTTTCTCTTTTTCAGCTTGAGCTTTTTTAATTTCATGAATAGTTCTCTCAATGCTTGCATTGCTTCGAGCCAAAATCTCTTTAGCTTCGGCTTTAGCAGCTTTGATTATTTCTCGTTGCTCGCCTGACAGTCGTTCAACTTCCGATTCATATTTTTCAATAAGCGATGCAAGTTTCTTCTCTTTTGAATGAATCTCCCGGCGTTTACCTTCCCAATATTTACGGTCACGGGCTATGTCGAGCAGATATTTGTCCATGTTTATGTAGTCACTACCCACAATCTGCTCAGCATCTGATATAACGTCATGAGGCAACCCTATTTTGCGGGCAATTTCCACTGCAAAGGAACTTCCCGGATAACCTATCGACAATTGGAATAAAGGTTGCAAATGCTGACGGTCGTATAACATAGCACCATTCACTATGCCATCGTTAACATCGGCAAAGTGTTTCAGGTTTTGATAGTGAGTAGTAATTACTCCGAAAATATGCTTTGCGTTTAATCGGGCAAGAATAGCTTGAGCAATTGCCCCTCCTATTTGAGGCTCAGTGCCACCTCCGAATTCGTCAATAAGAATGAGCGTTTCAGGTCCGCCATTATTGATGAAAAATTTCATATTCATCAAGTGTGAACTATAAGTGCTAAGGTCATTCTCAATAGATTGTTCATCACCTATATCCACAAATATATTACGAAAAATTCCTATGTGAGAATTACTATATACAGGAGGAAGTAATCCGCACTGTGCCATATATTGCACCACGCTTACCGTTTTCAAGCACACGGATTTTCCACCTGCATTAGGTCCCGAGATAATTAGAATCCTGTTTTTGCTGTCGAGGGTTATATTGAGTGGAACCACAGCTTTTCCTTGAGCTTTGAGTGTGAGGAAAAGGAGTGGGTGCACTGCATGATACCATTCTATTTGAGCCGTTTGCTCAATTATTGGTAGCTCTGCCCCTATTTCTGTGGCAAAGAGTGCCTTGGCGCGAATGAAATCAATCAGTCCTAAAGTATTGTAGGATTGTATCAAGTCATCAATATGAGGACGAATAAGTGTGGCAACCGATAGAAGTATGCGCATGATTTCACGATGCATCTCGCCTTCAAGTTCTCTTATGGTATTATTAGCTTCGACAATTTCAGCCGGCTCTATGAAAATGGTCTTACCGGTTGATGATTCATCATGTACTATACCTTTAATTTTGCGTTTATTCATAGGCGACACAGGTATTACAAGCCGCCCATCGCGAATTGAAGGTGTGGCATCTTTATCTAAATATCCTTCAGAACGTCCGGAATTGAGTATTTTGCGAAGAATGCCGTTGATGCTCGATGTTGTCGATAGTATGCGGCGTTTAATTGCAAGTAATTCCGGCGATGCGTTGTCCTTGATGTTACCGAATTTATCGAGTATGCCATCTATATTGTCGACAATTGCCGGAAAAGAAAGCATTGAAGCCACTACAGCCGTTAATTGAGGATATAATTGCTCATCATTATCGGATTCGTTAGGCTTAAAAAATTTTACAATATCGGAAATTGTCGACAATGACCGTTTGAGGTTGTACAACTCCTGTTCATTAAGAAACGAGCCTTCAGCTCTTATGCCTTCAAGTTGCTGCGTGAGGTCGAAGTAGTAATTTATGGGAAATTCCACTCCGCTTTCAATGATGTGCTTAAACTCATTTGTCTGTTCAAGCATTGTGCACACCGATTCGTAATTCGATGAAAAATGCATCTCATCGCATTTTTTCTCGCCAAGGGGACATAAGCATTTGTCCTTTAGAATATTCCTAATTGAAGCGAAATCGACTTTATTTTCAAAATTAGCGGGATATATCATAACGTTGCAAAATTACGCATTTTCGGCAATAAATTCAAATAAACTAACCTGATATATGGGGACCCCGTTAAGTTCCATTTTCGGCGGTAATAAAGGAGAATGAATGCCCCTCGCATTCATTCTCCCTATAACATAAAAACTAAAAACAACCTTTTCTACATACTTTAACTAATTACTAACAATAATATGAAATAGACTAAACTTGATTAATCTCCATTATAAACTGTATACCTATGTATAATTTTTCTATATTGCAAATTTAGTAATATGACTATTAGTAATCGTAAAAAAATTGTGTCAAAAAAGTGCATTTTTGTGTATTGTCATCAGTTTGTTACGAAAAGAGCAGAAAAAATTATGTTTAGCTTACTATAATTTTTGCATTTCTTGCCATTTCTATAAATAATGTCAATTCTTCTTTGTTGTGAAATGAATCGTAGGGAATAGCGATAAAGTGTAATCGGCTGTTTTTTAATATCACAATAAGATTATCTTGTGAGCCCATTATGCTTTTTATTCTCTCCCACTCCAATAAATCTTTTGAAGTGTCGTTGCCTTCATCGTCTATGAAAATAAATTCAATTCCTCGTTCATCAATAATCTTCCGACTCCGAAGAATCGAGTAGCGGCTTTCTTTCGTAAGTCCATAATTGATTAAGGATAGGCAAAAGAGCATGGGAGAAATGAGGAAAACATATATCAATGATAGAAAGATAAAGCGAATGTCGGTAATGCATATAGCTGCAATAATCAAAGCTATTGCAGGAAACGCATATAAATACCACATGCGCCGGATATACAGCTGGAAAAGCAACCCGAAATATTTACCACTTGATATGTTGCACGGATGTAAATTCATTGAGCTATTTCATAAAAACGAAGTATACAGCAAGAATTAGGCATATGAATGCGGCAAAATGATTCCATTGAAGTGATTCCCCGCGAAAAAAGACCACTGTGAAAAGCGTAAATACAATCAGAGTAATTGCTTCTTGCATTATTTTTAGTTGCATAAGCGTGAATGGCCCACCATTACCGATAAATCCTATTCGGTTGGCGGGAACCTGGAATGAATATTCGGCTAATGCAATACCCCATGAGAATAGAATTACGCACCATAGAGGCCAATTAGAGCTAATACCCGATGCTTGCAACTTAAGATGACCATACCATGCAAATGTCATAAAAATGTTAGATATGATTAGCATACCTATTGTAAGTAAACCGTTGGTCCACATAGAAAAATTGTTTGTTTTAAATCGATATTAATGTATTGTGAAGAAATTCTTTGCTCTTTTTTCTCGTTCGGCATATCCTTGTTCATATCTGAAAACATTTTCTACTAATGCTTTCTGACAATATCCGTTGCCGTGTCTGTTATAAAGTAATTGCAGATTTAAATAGTATTTCCCACTACCTCTTTTTAATGAAAATACCTCATGTTTCTTTTTCACGGTTAAATCGCATAAAGGAGAATGTCCTCCTACCCCAATGCCGCACAGCTCTTTGGGAACGCCACCCTCACCAAGCCACACTGCTCTTATTGAGGAACATGGAGGATATCCCAAGCCAACCCACATCATGGTGAGATATGGACTCTCGCCTTGAGCCACACCTTCAATTACTATTGTTGCCGTAGATGTACGTCGCGGAATAAAATCTTGGTCGATAATCCATTCGGCATCGCTATGAGTAAAGTCTGTGTTGAGTTTACTATGATAAAATGTGCGTGACAACTTCTCGGTGAAAACGGCAGGTGTGAAGTTATTGTTAGTGATATGTTCTTCTATTAAATCAATTGCATTTTGTTCACGAATGTAGCCATACCCTTCGCCTTCACGTCCACTATATGAATAATTACTTCGTGTAAGTACTCCATTGGGCGAATCTTTCAAGTCGAATCTCACAAACTCATAGTTGTTGGTTTCAAAATAAGCTCCATCGCCCTTTGCATCGATTACTCCAAAATTTGCTTCTACACCGAGTGGCTTGGGCAAAGAGCGTAGCAATGCCTGAAAATCATCGATAGTGCGGCAGCGTTGCAGTGCTTTTGTCATTAGCAAGCCTTCTTTGTCCATTTCACCAAAGTTATCATCTTTGATATTATATGAAGCCGTGTTCATCACTGCAAATCCTTGAGAGTTATACCCCATCCATGCTTCTCGGCATAAAGAGTCACTTGCATTGAAGATAGCAATATATTCATAGGTGCTATCAGTAGCCTCAATGCGTTCTATTTTATTATCTTCTTCACCGGTATCCCTGTTTTTCCAAAGTAGAGGACGACCATTGATTGTTCTATTGCCCGATACTATTGCCGATGTGCACGCAAATGCGTTGAAAGAAAATTGAAATATGGCACAACAGATTAAAAAATATCCTAATACTTTCATTATGAATAGAAATTTCTATCAAAGATACTAATGAAATATGAAATCACAAAATTATTGTGAATAGCGTAGCATAATAATTTTATCTACGAGCATTAAGAGTGTGTACTGATTGAGTAAAAATTAGTAAATTTGCAATATGTTTTAAGTTTACTCAAAAAGGAAATAATATGAACGAATATATATTCTCACTGACTTTAAAGGTGAGAGATTATGAATTGGATAGTGAGGGCATTGTAAACAATGCTAATTATTTGCATTATCTTGAGCACACTCGCCATGAATTTTGCGATATGGCAGGATTCTCCTTTAAACGAATGCAAGAGAGCGGTATTATCCCTGTGTTAAACAGAATAGAAGTTGATTATAAGATACCTTTGCGTAGCGGAGATGTTATGGAAAGTAAGTTGTGGGTGGAAATGAAAGGGGTTCGCTTTATTTTTCATCAGGATATCTATAATAAAGCTACGGGGAAATTATCGGTTCGTGCCGTTGTGAGCTGCGTGTGTGTGGAAAACGGAAAGTTGACACGTGGTGATGTTCTTGCGAATGCTTTCAAGCAGTATTTAAAATAATGGCTGAAGTGGAGCTTAAATATAAAATTGCATTTGCATCGGTGCGAGGTATGGGTTATGACCTTGCGAATAAGATTCTTGATATAATTCCATCGGAAGAGAGCTTTTTTGAAATGACGGAAAAAGACCTGGCAGCTACTTTGCAGGTTAAAAATCGTATAATTGATAAAGATTATAGGTTGAAACTTATTTCAAATGCTGAGAAAGAGATTGATTTTATTGAGAAAAATGATATTGGGGTGACCTATTTTACTGATGATGAATATCCCACTCGACTTCGTGATGCGCAAGATGCGCCATTGTTGCTTTATCATAAAGGTGATATAGGCTGCTTGAATGCCGGAAAGATGATAAGTGTGGTTGGAACTCGTCATGCTACCCCCTACGGTGTCCATTTTTGTGATACACTAATCAGCGATATTGCCGATATGCTTGTGGATACGGTGATTGTCAGTGGTCTTGCATATGGAATTGACATTGCGGCACATAGGGCTGCTCTTGCCAATGGAGTGCCCACTATTGCCGTGCTTGCGCATGGGTTGAACACAATTTATCCATGTCAGCATAGAAATGATGCCATAAAGATTCTGAATGAAGGAGGAATGCTTGTAACAGATTATCCATCGCATGCTGTTATGTCGCGTGCAAATTTCCTTGCGCGCAATAGAATAATTGCCGGACTTTCCGATTGTACGATTGTGGTGGAATCGGCAGAGAAAGGTGGTGCAATAGTCACTGCCGGATTGGCTTCGGGGTATAATCGCGATGTGTTTGCCGTGCCGGGAAAAATTTCCGACATATATTCAGCCGGTTGCAACAATCTGATTATTCGCAACATAGCTTCTATGATAACGAAATGTGAAGATTTGATGAAATATATGCGATGGGATATGTTTGGAAGTGAAACTGTAGTACGTCAAAAGAGCTTGTTTCCTGAAATCACTGCTGAAGAGCAACCTGTGATAGATTTTCTTCGTTCGCATTCCGATTCTCATATCAACACGATAGGTTCGGCTCTCGGGATTCCGATGTCGCAGCTAATGAGTATGCTTCTCGACCTGGAATTTAAGGGTGCAATATTAGTTGCCCCGGGTAATCGCTATTCGATTGCATATTGAATCATTAAGATGAGATATGTAGCTTCTTGTCAGCCCTATTCCTCTAAGATTCAGCTAATTCAAGTGCTAATGTCTTTGTGATTGCTACGTTTCGATTTATTTCGGAATTGGCAATTCTGTAAAGTGTGGCACGGTTAATATTGATATCAAGAACTAAAAGATTTTGAGCCAAACGAAGTGCTAAGTATCTAAGAATATCGCTTGGTGAGTTGGAATACGATATATATAACTCCTCGGCATAATTGCAGTAACGTAGTAACTTGTGGCAAAGGATATCGGCAACTTCAGTGCTTTCTATTGAATTAATCCATTCGTGAGCTTTTTCAATCGAAAAGCACTCTATAGGATATATCATTGGAGCAATTAATCGGCTTTCTCTTGTGTTGATATTGTTCCATAATTGTTCGGCAAGTGTAGCATCTTTGCCTGCTATGCGTGCTATCTCAATGATTTGAGGAAGATTTAGCCCAAAAATTACCTTATGAGCATCGCCTGAGCTTCTTAGCAAGTCGGCAAGCATTCCATTGCGATAGGTGAAAAATTGTTGCTTTATATCCTTTAATTCCATAGTGTTATTTAATTATAAGTGCGCATCGGAGCATTTATTCCTTTGCGCACTTTATAGGGGAATTTTAAAATGATGTGAATTTTTATTTCGTCAGTGGTGAATAATCTTTGGAATAACGTAGCATTTGGTCAACGTAATTTTCGCTGTAATCAATCTTTATGTCCTTTATATTACCACTATTGTCGGTTATTGCGGTGTATACCGGATTTACGAATCCTTTATACGGAGCTATATTGAGCTTGCTATAACGCCTGAGCAATTCTTTATGCATATCGGAATCGAATTTCACGCCATATTGCTCAACGAGCTTTTTACCGCTTTCGTAATCACCCTCCGACTTTATTCTCTGAATTTCTGCGAGAAGCTGACCAAAGAGGTTACGCAATTTTGAGTAATCATTAATTTTAACGAATGTTTTCCCATCGCGTTTAACGAATTCAATCACATTGTCCTTTTTCCCCTTCTCGTATGCCCATTGTGTTATGATGTGGCGGTTGCGCATGTGCGCTTCTTCAATGTCTTTTCCGGGCTCGATGCGCGTAAGTTGAGTCATTAAGCCATTCATTACGTATTTATAGTATTCGGCTTTATAAGTTTCAGGGCTACTGAAGATGCCTAATTCCACTAATTTCGGGTCGGCAAGATAATAAAGAGCAAATAAGTCGGCACGAGTTTCCTCGAGCGTAGAACCATGTTCTTTCAGGGCATCAGGGTCTACTCCCGGAAGCAGTTTTCCTGAGCCATGTCCAAGACACTCATGCAAATCAGTGTGAAGGTTATCGGCAATCGAGAGATATTTTTTCATCAATTCCACTTCTTTCGGCGAATAAGCAAATTCTTCGTAGAAACCATTGCCCTCTTCTGCTTTCCCATAAGCAGAGGTGATGTTTTCAAGTGTCACCGATTTTGAGCCATGTGCGGCACGTATCCAGTTGGCATTTGGTAGATTAATGCCAATGGGAGTAGCAGGATAGCAATCGCCTGCCAAAATAGCAGCTGTAATAACTTTTGCAGATACGCCTTTCACTTTATCTTTCTTGAATCGAGCATCAACAGGTGAATTATCTTCAAACCACTGTGCATTATCGCTTATGATTTGAGTGCGAATAGACGACTTCTTGTTTTTGAAGTTGACCATACTCTCCCAAGCGCCTGTCATGCCGAGAGGGTCGCCATAGGATTCGATGAAACCATTGATGAAATCGATGTCACTCTTAGTGTCTTCAGCCCAGAGAATAGAATAATCATCGAATGTTTTCAAATCTCCGGTTGTATAGAATTCAATTAATTTACCTATATATGCTTTCATATTGTCGTTTTCGGCTACGCCCTCGGCTTTTTTAAGCCAATAAACAATTTTTTCTATTGCAGCAGAATATAGTCCGCCGATTCTATATACTTGTTCGGCGATTACTCCGTTCTCTTTCACAAGACGCGAGTTAAGTCCGTAGGATATCGGGGTGTTATCGTTCGGGTCTTTCAATTTATTGTAGTAATCTTCCACTTCTTTTTGAGTGACGCCATCATATAGGTTGTTGGCTGATGTCAAAATAAGGTCAACACCATCGGCTTGATTGACACGCTTCGACATCACTGCCGGATTAAAGATTACATCATCGATTATCTTGAGGAATTCTTCAACGCTCTGCCCTTTCTCAAGTGGTAGGGAGTGCTTGCCTAATTTTTTTACTTGAGCGTCGAAAAAACTTTGGCTGAATTCAGGGGTGAATTTATCCATAGAATAGTGGTGGTGAATACCATTAGCAAACCACACCAACTTTAAGTATTTTTCAAGCCCTTTAAAATCTTTCGATGATTTGTCACCACTGAAGTTTGTGTATATTTTTTCAAGAGTAGTTCGAATGGCAAGATTGTATTTACCATTTTGGTCGAAAAGAATGTCACGGCCTTGAAGTGCCGCTTCATTAAGATAATAAACTAACTCTTTTTGCCTAAGACTAAGGTCTTCAAATCCGGGGACTTGGTAGCGAAGAACTGCAATATCGGCAAATCTATCGACATTATAATTAAATTTTTCTTTAGCTGATGTCATAAAACTTGTTGACGCCATTGCTAATGCTGTGGCTGAAATTAAAAATTTATTCATAATTTATATTTGCAAAAAATTATCATTTTTATTCTACATATAGAACAAGCCCTTTCAGGTATTCACCTTCGGGGTGATAGATGTTTATGGGGTGGTCGGCGGGCTGAGTGAGTTGATGCAAAATTCTCACTTTTCGGCGTGCTTGTGCTGCTGCGCTGAACACCGCCAATCGGAATTGCTCCTTACTAACTGCTTGTGAGCATGAAAAAGTGAATAGGATTCCACCTTTTTCAATTTTCTCAAAAGCTCTTGAATTTAATTTACGATAGCCTATCAGCGCATTCTTTAGTGCGCTTTTGTGCTTTGCAAATGCCGGAGGGTCAAGTATAATAAGGTCATAGTCGTCGTTGCCTATATGGGAAAGGAACTTAAATGCATCTTCAGCGAATGCTTTATGTCTATTGTCATTACTGAAGTTCAGTTCAACATTACTATTCGTTAGTTGTATGGCTTTTTCTGAACTATCTACTGAATGGACGAGTTTGGCTCCACCTCTCATAGCATAAAAAGAGAAACCGCCGGTGTAGCAAAACATATTAAGTACTTTTCGGTCCTTAGCATATTTTTCCAGTAGCGAGCGATTATCTCGTTGGTCAACAAAGAAACCGGTTTTTTGACCTTTCAGCCAATCGACGTGAAATTTAAGTCCGTTCTCTATAGCTATGTTGGTGTCGTATGCGCCTACGATGTAACCATTTTGTGCTTCAAGTTGCGCTTTATATGGCAGTGTTGTTTCCGATTTATAATACACATTTTTTATTAAGTTGCCGGGAAGACGCGTCAAAGCCGATGCAATCTTGCTATGTGCAAAATGCATACCGGGAGAATGAGCCTGTAATACTGCTGTAGAACCGTAAATATCTATTACGAGTCCGGGCAGAAAATCACCTTCACCATGTACCAAGCGGAAAGCATTATTGTCGCTTCTTAGCAAATTCAGTCGTTGCCTCACATCGTAAGCAGCTTTGAGTCGCTCATAGTAGAAATCATCGTCGATGGCATCATCGCCCCATGTCAGCATACGCACAGCAATACTACCTATTTGGAAATGCCCATTACCTATCTGCTTTCCGGAGTGCGAATATACCGACACGCAATCGCCCTCTTCTATGTTCTCGTCAATCTGCGAAATAGCTCCCGAGAACACCCATGGGTGGAATCTCATCAGTGATTCCTCTTTTCCTTTATGTAATATTATTTTTTTATATTCCATTATTCCTATTGATTATTTGAAGAAGAAACGATAGATATCATTTCCGTTTGCGAAAAGGAGCAAGGCAAAAAGAAAAGCCATGCCTGCCATTTGGGCATATTCAAGGAATTTTTCACTTGGTTGGCGTCGAGTAATTATTTCATAAAGCAGGAACAATACGTGTCCACCGTCGAGTGCCGGAATGGGTAATATGTTCATGAATGCAAGAATCACCGATAAGAATGCCGTAATCGACCAAAATTGTTCCCAATTCCATTCTTCGGGGAATATGTTGCCTATAGCTCCGAATCCTCCAAGGTTTTTTGCGCCTTCCGACGTGAATACATATTTCATTTGACCTACATAACTTGTCAGTTTGTCAACGCCAAGTTCTATACCTCGAGGTATTGATGCCAATAGTGAGTATTCGTGAGTGATGGTTGTGTATATGTCGGTAAGTTGTGTGAGCATAATTCCTATTTTCCCGGCACCATCAACCGCTATAGTGGTTTCTACGGCTTTACCTTTACGCATAAAGGTCATTTTTACGTCTTTGCCGGCATTTTTGTCAAGTTCTGATTTAAAAATATCGAATGATGGTGTGGGAATGCCGTTGATGCTAATAATGCTGTCGTTTTTCTCCATACCGGCTTTGTCGGCGCCCATTCCGGGTTGGATGTCGGATACTACAACGGGAAGACGATAAGCCATAAACATAGAGCCATTTTCAGCCTCTTTATTTGCCGTGAAGATAAAACCCTCGGGGATATTGATGTTGACAGTATCTTTTTTATTGCGAAGCACTGTCATTGTTTTAGAGTCAAGCATTTTCATCAGTTCTTCGCCGCTATAATAATTAAGCTCTTTCCCATCGGCAAATAGAGGTATGTCGCCATCAATAAATCCTATTTTATGAGCAGCTTCACTATACATCATTCCCTCGGTAGCATTCCGGAAAGGAATGTATTTTTCTCCCCATGAATATACTATACCGGTGTAGATTATTATAGCAAGTAAAAAGTTGAATAGCACGCCGCCTATCATAATAAGTAGCCTTTGCCAAGCAGGCTTTGAGCGGAACTCCCATGGCTTTGCAGGCTGTTTCATCTGTTCTTTGTCCATCGATTCGTCTATCATACCGGCTATTTTGCAATAGCCGCCAAGAGGAAGCCAACCAATACCATATTCTGTGTCACGCCATGTCATTTTTTCTTCTTCATTATTAGCCGGTGCCGGTTTCTTAGGCTTGTATTTGTAGATAGTGAACCATGGATTGAAAAACAGATAGAATTTCTCAACTTTTACACCAAAAATTCTTGAAAATAAATAGTGTCCGAATTCATGTATTAATACGAGTATAGCAAATGCTGCAATGAGTTGCGCTGCTTTCATTAAAAATGTTTCCATTATTTATTTTTGAATTAGTTTTTATAAATTGTTGACAAGGTAAATTCCCTTACTTCTTTATTTGTAGAAACATAATCTTCATACGATGGTTGAGCAATGATTGAAGTGGAATGAATTGCACGTTCGGCTATTATCGGAATGTCAATAAATCTAATGTCATCATTAAGAAATGCCGCTACTGCAATTTCATTTGCTGCATTTAATGCACAAGGTATATTTCCACCCATTTTTATGGCTTCGTAAGCTATTCCAAGCATCGGGAACTTATCGATGTCGGGGCGCTCAAAAGTGAGGTTGGCATAATCTTCAATACGCAGTTTGGGGCAATCAGATGCCAATCGCTTGTCGGGAAGTCCAAGTGCATAGCGTATTGGCAGATGCATATCGGGCAATCCGAGTTGCGCCTTTACGGACCCATCTACAAATTCCACCATAGAATGAATAATGGATTGCGGGTGTACGACTACCTCTATTCTATCGGCATCTACATCAAAAAGCCATTTTGCTTCCATTACCTCGAATCCTTTGTTCATCATAGTCGCTGAATCTATGGTGATTTTTGCTCCCATATTCCAATTCGGGTGCTGCAATGCGTCATTTTTGGTCGCCTTTCCCAAGTCATTTTTACTCCATGTGCGAAATGGACCTCCTGATGCAGTAAGAATCAATTTGTTAATGAATTCATGATTCTCCCCAACAAGGCATTGATAGATTGCTCCATGTTCTGAGTCAACCGGGAATAATCGTGAGCTTGAACTTTTTAGCAGTTTTGTGATTAATTCACCGGCAACTACCAGCGTTTCTTTATTTGCAAGTGCTATATCTTTGCCGGATTTTATTGCTTGAATAGTAGGTTCAAGACCGCTGTATCCTACCATTGCAGTTACTACGATATCAATTTCACTTGCTGTAACGGCATCGGCTATTGCTTTGCTACCACATGCTACTTGCACATTTGTTCCCGACAGTGCATTGCTTAGTTTTTCAAAGAATCGTTTGTCGGAAATTATGGCGAATTTGGGCTTATATTTTAATGCTTGCTCAATCAACAGGTCGACGCTTGTATTTGCTGTCAGAAGATACGGTGCAAATAAATCAGGATATTCCGATAAGATATCCAACGTCTGTCGCCCGATTGACCCTGTGCTGCCTAATATGGCAATTTGTTTTCTTTTATTCACTGGTTGAAGTTTTATAAATCTGCAATTTCAATCAACAATCACATAAATAACTTGCTTTATAAATATATAATATTTATTGTGAGTGTTCATATAAATTACAAAATTACAAGAATATTTGCATTTACACTTAATAAGCTATGAAAATTTGATTTATTTAGCACTTTATTGCCTTAAAAAACAAAAAGAATTGTATCGGTGTTATCGGCGGCAAATCCATGATTCTTTAAATTCAGGCTGTAAATCTTTCTGGTATGCAATCATTTCGTCATAGTTTTTGCCTGAAGCCGCATATACTCTATATCGGTCATTGAATCGATAGATTCTTAATTCTGTGCCTTTGTGTTGATTCACGAATTTTTCAGCCTCTTTCATTGAGCTACCTGATGCCACTATCAGGTATAATCTCCCTTCTTGAAAGCGTGACGAAATGGGTTCAGCTATCTCGTCATTTGCAATAGCAGTATGTTGAGGCATTTCAAGTGTGTTGCTATCTGCCGATAGCGGTTTTTGTGATGAAACACTGTCGCTTGTTAAAGATATGGCATTATTGGCTTTTAACTTGAACGAGTCATTCATACCCGCAAAATCCACCGGCGAATTTACAGATATAGGTGTAGTCAATACAAACGTAAGGACTATAAGCAAAATGATAGAGGCCGCTATTCGCATAAAGTCTTTGTTTATGCGATGGAACCACGCTATATTATCATCATTTTCATTGTCATAGTATTCAGGCGCAGAAACATCGATTCCATTAGCAGATTCTTCTACAAGCGGCTTATTCTCATAAGCAAGTTCTTCTAATGTCCTCATTTTAAATGGAGCTAATCCGTAGAACTCACAAGCGGCTGATTGCTGCTCGAAAGGTGTAAACATTAATTCTCCATCGTTGTTCTTGTGGAATAGG
Organism: uncultured Prevotellaceae bacterium; assembly: GCA_945921235.1. Taxonomy (GTDB): domain Bacteria; phylum Bacteroidota; class Bacteroidia; order Bacteroidales; family Muribaculaceae; genus CALZFJ01. Next base: position 21,857 of record CAMEKH010000006.1, read on the forward strand.
CCTATGCGCCCCATTGCCACTTCACCACTTAAATCAATTTGATGTTTAAGCGAGGTTACAACGTTTTTTATATCTTCGCTTGCTGAATTGTAGGAACATTTGCGACTACGCATAATGGAATTTTCGATAATTCCGTCGCTGAAAGTCAACGCACCATTGAAGCTGTAGCGCCTTTTTGGTGGCATAAAGTTTTGCCCGTCATTACAAGCCGGAGAATGTTGTGCAATAAATGCACCCCATCCCGGGAGAATGACGCAATCATGCGCTCTAAGTAAATATTCAATGTGGTCAACTATAGAAATCATACTACAAATGTAGGGAAAATATGCCACATAGGCAAATAAAGGAGCAGCAAAAAAAATTATTGTTTTAAGAATTTTTTAATCTCATCTTTGTCAATTCCATATTTTTCAGCCAATTCCAAATCTTTTTTAACCGACATTTCATCGTAGCGCATTTTGTCTAATTTGGCTTTAAGCAGATATAGCGAACCTCTTTTGTCATCGAGCTGAAGAGCTGTGTGTATATCTTTTTCGGCATTATTAAGCTGCTTCATTGCCAAATAGCATTCAGCCCTATTAATGTATGCATCAATTGACGGGCGTGCTTTGATGATTTTGCCGAATCCATCAACTGCCTGTGTGTAATTGCCTCGAATCATATCATACACGGCATATCCATTGATTGCATAAAACGATTTGGGACTAATGGCTTTTATTCGCTCAAGGTCATCTTTGCATATCCCGAATTTCTTCTTGCCAATGGCTATCATGGCGTGATTGTAGAGTGATTCAATTTCTTTATTATCAAGTGATATTATTTTGTCGTAGTCTTGATAAGCCAAGTCTACGCTGTCTAATTCAAGATAGAGCGATGCTCTGTTTTTTAATAAAGTGACTGCGTTTGGAGTCATATAGAGTGCAATGGAATAGTTTTTCACAGCTTCAGCCGTCTTCCCTTGATATCGCTGAATAGTGGCAAGATTCGATAGTAATAGCGAGTTATTACTGTTGTCAGGCTCGGCTTCTAAGGCTTTTTTTGTGAAATACTCGGCTTTTGACCATTCCTTTGCTCCAATATAGAATTCAGCCGAATCGATATATTCATAATACCTTTGAGCATACATTGCTAAGCTAAAAAGGCATATTGATATTGTGATAAAGCAACGTTTCATATTTGTAAAAATTCAAAAATTCTTACAAAAGTAATTACTATTTGGCTTTCCGCGTTGCATCATTCTTGTTATTTAGCTAATTTTGTGTCTTATTTAGATAAAATGATATGAACATATTTATAAAATCAATATTAAGCATTGTTACAATAGTTTTTATTACATCTTGTAGCAATAGTAATAATGAAGAACCGGAAATTATTATTCCGGAATGTAGGCGAACTGTGCTTGTCTATATGGTTGCAACCAATTCTCTCGGTGCAAAAGGATTTGACGAACTTGATATGGAAGAGATGAGGACCGCAATGGGAAATTACAAAGGTGGCGATTGTCGATTTTTGGTTTATCGTGTGGTTTATAATCAAGTGCCTCAATTGATTGAAATAAAAAATGAGGGAGACAAGGCAGTAGATGTGGTTCTGAAGAATTACACTCCTACTTTGCATGCTTCAGTGACTAAACAGCGTTTCTCGGAAGTTATTAATGACATAAAGACTTTGGCTCCGGCTAAGGATTATGGGCTAATATTGTGGTCACATTCAGATGGGTGGGCTACATCATTATATAAATCGGTTGCAAATCCAAGAGATTTCGGTGAAGACAATGGTGCCAAGATGCATATTGATTCACTTGCCGATGCTCTGCCTGAGCATACTTTTTCTTTTATCTATGCCGATGCATGCTATATGGGAGCCATAGAAGTGGCATATCAGCTACGCAAGAAGATAGATTATTTTGTGGGCAGTCCGGCAGAACTTCCTGCTAATGGAATGCAATATGATAAAAATATACCATGCTTTTTTGAAGAAGAGCCTGATTTGCTTCAAGCCTGCCGTAATACATTCGATTATTATAACAGTCTTAGTGGAGATAGCCGCACTCTTACGATTTCTTTAATAGATTGTTCGAAGCTCGATAAATTGGCGTCAGTGTGCAAGGAGATACATTCTTCGGCGCTACCTCTTACTTCAGTTGCAGGTTTGCAGTATTATAATCGCTTTCAGCCACGATTCTTTTATGATTTTGGGCAATATACCAATTTGATTGCCACTAATGAGTCTTTAAAGGAAAAGTTCAATGAAGCTCTCGGCGATGCTGTGATATACAAGGCGTGCACTCCTGCCATTTTCGGCTCATTATTTATTGATTCGGAGAACTACTCCGGTTTGTCTACATATATTATGGGACAAGGTTCTATTGCAAATGAAGAATATTACCTTACCCTTGATTGGTATAAAGATGTACTCAATAATTAGAAATATTATGATACTCAACACGTTATTGTTACAAATTGAAAAATTAGGGAATGATACTATTGCGGCGAAAAAAGCTGAATCGATAAAGAATGCCATAGGCTCTTGGTCGTTTGATGATTTCATAGCTAAGATGATTGATGGCGCCATAACACTTGGCATAAGAATTATTATTGCAGCATTAGTGTTCTACATTGGCAAATGCCTCATAAATCGATTATATAAGATTGTGCAGGCTATTATGATAAAGCGCGAGTTCGACCGTTCATTGGGAACATTTGTGCTGAGCCTGCTAAAAATTTCTCTGCTTTTTATCCTTGTAGTTTCGGTAATCGGTATCCTGGGAATTGAAACGAGTTCGTTCATAGCAATATTTGCTTCGGCAGGAGTCGCAATTGGTATGGCATTGAGCGGTACTTTGCAGAATTTTGCCGGAGGAGTGCTGATTCTTTTCATAAAGCCATATAAAATCGGTGATTATATTGAATTCGGAGGTTTTACCGGTACGGTTAAAGAAATACAAATTTTCAGCACTATAATAAATACCGTCGATAATAAATCTATTATAATACCCAATGGTCAACTATCGACAGGAACTATAAATAATTATTCAAAAGAGGAATATCGTCGGTTGGAATGGAAAATAGGTATATCTTATGGCGATGATGTGGATTTGGCTCGCAAAGTGGCTATGTCAATATTAGACTCCGATTCGCGCATAGTAAAGAAATATCGAGAGGACGATAGGAAAATGCGAAATATTAGCGACAATATGGAGCCTGCTGAAACATCGAAGGAAATAGCAGAAGAGCCTAAGACATCATTTATTAAGAAATTGTTCCGCCATCGTAGCAATTGGAAAGAGAAGGCTCTTGAATGGCAAAAACTTCAAGCGAAAAATTTAGAACAGAAAATCGAAAAATTGGATTGCACTCCCTATGTAGCTCTTGGTGAACTTGCCGACAGTAGCGTGAATATTGTGATACGAGCATGGACCCGCTCTGAATTCTATTGGGATGTGTATTTTAATGTTAATGAACGCATTTATAAGGAGTTCCCGAAGAATGGACTTAACTTCCCATTCCCGCAAATAGATGTGCATTTGCCCAAATAAAATGACATTCATTGTCTGCACACATCATAATCTTTGTTTAAATAATAAAAAAAATTTATTAGTGATAGTTTTTTCGCAAAACTATCACTATATTTGCGTTAAATATTGCGCAAGGTTAAAAAGCAATATTTAGTAATGCGATAAATGCCATTTGTAGATGTGTAATCTCTCCTATTAAAATTCTACATGATAAGGCAGCCGCAAAATGAATGTAGAAGCACTTGAATGCGGTGGCGCTATGGCATTTTGCCGGAGGGCAAAATGTTTATCTCGATAATAAAAAAACAACATAAATGATAAGTAAATGGAATTACTTACCCTTTACATCCGAACAAAAATCCATAGCAGACAATTTGTCGAGCCTGTTCCCAAACAGCAAGACGATTAGTAGGCTACTTGCACTACGTGGGATTACTTCAGAGGAAGAAGCCAAGAAGTTTTTCAATCCCTCATTGTCCGACTTGCATAATCCTTTTATTATGCAAGATATGGATAAGGCTGTAAATAGGCTTAATAAGGCCTTGGGTAGAAAAGAAAAGATTATGGTCTACGGCGATTACGACGTGGACGGTATTACTTCGGTAGCATTGGTCTATCGTTATCTTCAGAATTATTACTCAAATATCGAATATTATATTCCCACTCGCTATGAGGAGGGGTATGGTATTTCAGCGAAGAGCATTGATTATGCCGTAAGTATAGGCGTGTCGCTCATTATTGTCCTTGATTGCGGAATAAAAGCGGTGGAAGAGATAGAATATGCCAAGCGAAATGGCATAGATTTTATTATTTGCGACCACCACGTCCCCGATGACACATTACCAGAAGCCGTTGCAATACTTAATCCGAAGTTAGAAGGGAATCCCTACCCTTTCAAGCATCTATCGGGCTGTGGCGTAGGCTATAAGTTTATGCAAGCTTTCGCACAGAGCAATGGGCTTACTAATTCATACGAACTTGAGAATTTGCTCGACCTTGTTGCAGTGAGCATTGCCGCCGATATTGTGCCAATTGTTGGTGAGAACCGCATAATGGCATATTATGGAATCAAGCGCCTTAATTCTAATCCGAATATGGGATTGCGTAGCATAATCAAGATTTGTGGCTTGGCAAATAAGGAGATTACCATAAGCGATGTGATTTTCAAGATTGGTCCGCGAATAAATGCTTCGGGCAGAATGCAATCGGGAATGGAAGCTGTGGAACTTTTGGTGACGAAAGATGCTACCGATGCATATCGTAAGGGCAAGAATATAGACCAATACAATAAAGACCGCAAGGAGCTGGATAAGCGTATTACAGAAGAGGCAAATGCTATTTTGGAAAATCGTGGAGAAATAGCCTCGAGTCGGAAACCTATTGTTATATACAATAAAGATTGGCATAAAGGTATTATTGGGATAGTAGCATCGCGCTTGACCGAAATATACTATAAGCCGGCTGTGGTTTTGACGCTTTCCAATGGCTTGGCTACAGGTTCTTCGCGTTCGGTGCATGGATTTGATATCTATAAAGCCATTGAGTCCACTCGCGATTTGCTTGAGAATTTCGGTGGACATACCTATGCTGTGGGGTTGTCTTTGAAAGAGGAAAATATTCCTGAATTTACAAAGCGATTCGAACAATATGTTATTGATAACATAAAACCTGAGCAATTATCACAACTCATATCAATCGATAGTGAATTGGGCTTTGATGAGATTAATACCGATTTTGTTAATTGGCTTCGTGCATTCAATCCCTTCGGACCTTCGAATCAAAAACCGATATTCTCCACTAAAAATGTGTATGATTTCGGTACGAGTAAGCTCGTTGGTAAGAATATGGAGCATATTAAGTTGGAGCTTGTTGATAGCAAGTCGGAGGCTGTTCTCAATGGAATAGCTTTCAATCAAGCTGAATGTTTTGAGTATATTAAAGCTCACAAACCATTTGAGATATGCTATACCATTGAGGAAAATAAGCATCAAGGTAATGGCTCAATTCAGCTATTGATAAAGGGTATTAAAATAAGCGAAGAAAGTCAGGAAGATTAATTGCAGCGACGAATATGTCGATTCATGATGTCCTTCAGAAGTATTGGGGGTATCCCGAATTTCGTGACCTTCAGGAAGATATTATTAATTCGGTTCTTGAGGGGCGTGATACACTTGGGTTGATGCCCACAGGTGGTGGAAAATCAATTACATTTCAAGTCCCTACCATGATGCTCGATGGCATGGCACTTGTGGTCACTCCCATAATATCGCTTATGAAGGACCAAGTGGATAACTTGATTAAGCGAAAAATTAAAGCAACATTCCTGCATTCAGGGCTTACGTTGGCTGAGAGGCGTAAAGCTGAAGATAAATGTATATATGGTGCATATAAATTCCTATATGTTTCGCCCGAGCGATTATCATCTGATGCATTTATCGATAAATTAAGATTCATGAATGTCAGGCTTATTGTTGTCGATGAAGCTCATTGCATTTCACAGTGGGGATATGATTTCCGCCCCTCATATCTAAGAATTTCCGCTATTCGCAGGCTGTTTCCTGATGCTCCTGTGCTGGCATTGACTGCAACTGCTACACCCGATGTCGTTTCGGATATAATGCAAAAGCTTGAGTTTAAAGCACAGAATGTCTATGCCAAAAGTTTTGAGCGCAAGAATATATCCTATGTCGTGAGGCAATGCGAAGATAAGTATGCGGAATTAGTGCATGTGCTGAAAAGAGTCCCGGGGTCAAGTATTGTGTATGTAAGAAGTAGAAAAAAGACAAAATTAATTGCCGATGAATTGAATTTTAATGGCATTTCTGCCGATTATTATCATGCCGGACTTGATAATGAGGATAAGAATGATAAGCAAAATAAGTGGAAAACGGGAGAAACGAGGGTAATTGTTGCCACTAATGCTTTCGGCATGGGAATCGATAAGCCCGATGTCCGCACGGTAATTCATGCCGATGTACCTAATTCCTTGGAAGAGTATTACCAAGAAGCCGGACGTGCCGGGCGTGATAGGCGAAGAGCTTTTGCCGTGCTACTTGTGTCTGATGTAGATTCGCGAACGCTACGTAGAAGGATAAGCGAGTCTTTTCCCGATAAATATTTTATAAGGAATGTATATGAGCGAGTAGGTAATTTCCTTGATATAGCTGTGGGCGAAGGGTATAATAACGTTTATGATTTCAATTTCGATTTATTCTGTAAAACATTTAATTATCAACTGTTGCCGGCGTCAAATGCTTTAAAAATTCTTACGCGCTCGGGCTATTTGGAGTTCATTGAGGAGATTGACACTCAGTCGCGTGTGATGATTTTGGTGGATAAGGGTGAATTATATCATATCCCGGGAAGTAATCCCGATATTGATAAGGTATTGCAAGCATTACTTCGCACCTACACCGGATTATTTTCCGACTATGTATTTATAAATGAGGCTGTAATTGCTCGAAGATACGGTCTTTCACAAGAATTGATATATAAGTCGCTTCTTCAGCTCACAAAATTACATATTCTTCACTATGTGCCTCAAAAGCGTACTCCTTACATTATTTATACGACATCTCGTGAAGAACCTAAATATGTTGTCATACCACGTAGTGCCTATGAAGACCGCATGGCAATTATGGAACATCGCATAAATAAGATGATAGAATATGCTTATTCCGATTCTAAATGTCGGGAAACGATGTTGCGTACTTATTTCGGAGAAAAAGAAGTGCAGGATTGCGGTAATTGCGATGTTTGTATAAATAAAAAGAAGAATGCCGCAAATATAGCATCTGTTGATGATATAATTGCCGGCATTCAGTATATGGTGTCGTTGAAACCTCGTTCGATTTATGAATTTATCGACACATTGTCGTTTAATAGAGAAGAAATAATAAACATTGTAACTCGTATGGTCGATGATGGGCATCTCAAGTTTTCTCCCGAGGACCAACTGTATTCAAAGCCTTGATACTATTATTGATTTCACCTTTCCTATTTTAACATACCGCCGATTAATTCTTGCATTGAGGCAATCCCATGGCGTTGCATGTAATTTTCAATGTAATCAATAATTTTTACCGTAACTGACGGGTCTATGAAATTTGCTGTACCTACTTGTATGGCAGTAGCTCCAGCAAGAATAAATTCAATAGCATCACGACCGTTCATTATGCCGCCTAAGCCTACTACGGGTATTTTTACAGTATTTGCAACTTGCCACACCATACGTACGGCTATTGGGCGTATGCATGCTCCGGATAATCCTCCCGTGATAGTAGAGAGATATGGTCGCCTTGTTTCAGTGTTAATTGCCATTCCGAGGAATGTGTTTGTTAATGACACTGCATCGGCACCTTCGGCCTCAGCTGCGCTTGCAATTTCGGTAATATCGGTTACGTTAGGCGAAAGTTTCACAATCATAGTGCGGTTGAAAGCCTTGCGAACCTCCTTCGTGACGCTTGCAGCACCTGCACAGGTAGTCCCGAAAGCCATTCCGCCCTGTTTCACGTTCGGACATGATATATTGATTTCCACCGCAGCTATTTTGTTGAGTGGTTGCAATTTCTCACACACTGCTACATAATCGGGAATTGAAGCTCCCGACACGTTGACTATTATTTGCGAATTCACATCCTTTATTCTCGGGTAAATATGCTGAATAAAATAATCAACGCCCTTGTTTTGAAGTCCCACCGCATTCAGCATACCCGATGGTGTTTCAACCATTCTTGGATAAGGGTTACCCTCTCGCGGATTTAGCGTGGTCCCTTTTACAATGAATCCTCCGAGTCTGTTCAAGTCAATGAAGTCACTGAATTCCTCTCCATAACCAAATGTTCCCGATGCTGTCAACACCGGATTTTTCAGCTCAAGCTGTCCTATTTTTACGCTTAAATCTACCATTTCAACTTGTCTATATTAAATACCGGACCTTCTTTACATACACACACATTGCCTTCGGTGGTGTCTTCCACGCAACACAGACATGCCCCAATGCCGCATGCCATAACATTCTCAAGCGATACTTCGCACTGAGTATTATGCAATCTTGCAATTTTTGCCACTGCTTTCATCATAGGTAGAGGTCCACAGCACTGAATAAGGTCGAATTTATCATTCAATATTGAGTGAGTCGTTACAAATCCCTTTTCTCCCATAGACCCATCTTCTGTCGACACGAAAACCTCACCATATTTCTTAAATTCTTCTAATTCAAGAAGGTCTTGCTTGCTACGCGCTCCAAGCAGGAACGATACGTTACTATCTTTTTCACTCAATATTTTGCCTAAATAGAGCAGAGGTGCCACCCCTACTCCACCTCCTATCAGAAGCATTTTCCCGTTATCAAGGGAGAAGCCATTACCTAATGGCAAAATCAGATTAATAGCTTCTCCTGCGGGTGCGCTTATGAGTGTGGAAGTGCCTTCGCCCGCACGTCGCACAAGAAGCCAAAGCAGATTCATCTCTTTGTCAACAAAATTAATTGAGATTGGGCGACGTAGAAATGTATTCTTTGAGCCTTTTATGTCGACCTGCACAAACTGTCCGGGAATCATATCAGGCATAATACCATCGGCAGGACTTAATTTTAGTAAAGAATACATTGAACCTAATTCAATATTTTCCTTTAAAATGAAATCTTTAATATATTTAATCATTCTATCGATGTTTTATTCTTTCGACAAAATTATTAAAATTCTGCACAAGCGGCAATATCATGGCGTAAATTTATGAGAAAAATCGAGCGGATTCATAAACTGCTTTTGTTATTTTTGCTATTTGTTTGCAGAAAAGCCGATTTTGAAATAATTTTGCATTAATAAAAAATGAAGTGCGATTGAATTTTTTAGTTGAAAAAAGTATGAGAACAAATAGACATATAATTATTTGGCTTGCATTTTTAGCGGTTGTGCTGATTGCATGCAATAAGGCGTTTTCAGTGAAATCGATAATTCTGCATCCTGCCTCTGTGGAAACAATAGTGGACGATACTATTCAATTATCGTTTGCAATGGATTATATCGGTGGCGATTTTAAAGATGAAAATCTCATACAACCTGTTTGGGAAACGTCGGATAAAGCTATTGTAGATGTTGACCCACGTGGCAGAATATTTACAAAGGCTGTAGGTAATGCCGTAGTGACGATGTCGTGCGGTGGAGCTGTGGGAGAATGCCGAGTTAAAGTGAGAGAATCTGATTCACAGTCCGAGCCGCGTTGAATTGTCGCATTTTTGTGATATTTGCTTACAATTTTCCTTATATGGTGCAAAAATTATTGATTTTAGTTTGGAATTTGAATGAAATAATATATCTTTGCGACATAAAACGGATTTCAAATGAAAAATTTTTATGCATATTATTTTTGCTTTTACTTTTATTTTAAGGAATAAGAGGCGAGATTTTATGCTATAGTTGATTTTGGAATGAATGATTAACAATATAAAATCCCGTCAAATGAAAATGACGGGATTTTTTAATATAGATAATTAATGGCAAACAAAAGAATTGCAATACAAGGCGAACCCGGTTGCTTCCACGATGCTGCTGCGAGAAGTTTCTTCACTGACGATGAAGTTGAAACAATTCCGTGCGACACGTTTATAAGTATGTTTGACCTTCTGAAAACTGATGCATCAATGCTTGGAATTGTCGCTATTGAAAATACTATAGCAGGTAGCCTTCTCCAGAATCATGAATTATTGCGGCAGAGTAATCATATTATTGTAGGTGAATATAAAATGCACATATCGCATGTGCTTGCGGCTTTGCCCGGACAGACAATAGAGGAACTTACCGAAGTTAATTCTCACCCTATGGCTTTGATGCAGTGTGAGCAATATCTGCTCAGGCACAGCAATCTGAAAATGGTTGAAAAGAATGATACGGCAGGAAGTGCAAAAGAAATTTCGGAGAAACATCTTATGGGGCATGCTGCAGTGTGTGGAAAATATGCCGCCGAATTATACGGATTGAATATACTTGAAGAGGGAATTCAGACTAATAAACGTAATTTTACACGTTTCCTTGTTATTGCCGACCCTGTGGAGGCACCGGCTATTCTTGGCAACAAAGTAAAGAACAAGGCTTCGCTCGTATTTACGTTGCCTCACACTCATGGCAGTTTGTCGAAGATTCTCACGATTTTTTCTTTCTATGACATAAACTTATCTAAAATACAGTCACTCCCAATTATAGGACGTGAATGGGAATATAGATTCTATATAAATCTTACTTTCGATGATTACACTCGATACCGGCAGTCAATTGATGCTGTGCGTCCTTTAATCAACGATTTCAAAATCTTAGGTGAATATGCAGAATTCAAAAATGAAACAGGAGCTTAATATTTTTCCGGCACAAAGGGTTAACAATGTTAAAGAATACTATTTCTCTAAAAAATTAAGGGAAATAGCTCAATTGAACGCAAAAGGCGAAGATATTATTTCATTGGGTATTGGTGGTCCCGACCGACCGCCCCACTCCGATGTTGTGGGCACATTGTGTGCGGAAGCGAGTAAACCCGATGTACATGGCTATCAGCCCTATGTGGGGATTCCGGAATTAAGGAAGGCGTTTTCAGTATGGTATAAGACTTGCTATGATGTGGATTTAGATTCAACCACTGAGATTCAGCCATTGATAGGTTCAAAGGAGGGTATTCTACACATCTCATTAGCATTTTTGAACCCCGGAGATGGAGTGCTTGTTCCTAATCCAGGATATCCTACATATACTTCGGTAAGCAGGCTTGTGGGTGCTGAGATTTTCAATTATTCTCTTACTGAGGAGTCGCAGTGGGAACCCGATTTCGATGAATTGGAGAAAATGCCTCTTGAGCGTATAAAGTTGATGTGGGTTAATTATCCCCATATGCCTACCGGCAAGAAAGCATCGATGGAACTATATGAGAAAATTGTCGATTTTGGCAAGAAGCATAACATTGTAATTGTCAACGATAATCCCTATAGCTTTATATTGAATGATTCGCCGATTAGTATTCTTAAAGTGCAAGACGCGAAAGATATTGCAATAGAGATGAATTCGCTGAGCAAATCGCACAATATGGCAGGTTGGCGTATCGGTATGCTTGCGTCGAATCCCACCTTTGTGAGCTGGATACTCAAAGTGAAATCAAATATTGATTCGGGGCAATTCAAGCCTATGATGCTCGCTGCTGCGAAGGCTCTGAATTGTGGCAAGGAATGGTATGAAGAAGTTAATGCTACATATCGTTGTCGCCGATTGATAGCTGAGGAGATAATGAACGTATTAGGCTGTACATTCGATTCGGAACAGAGCGGGCTATTTTTGTGGGGGAAAATTCCCGAATCGGAAAATAGTTCGGAAGTACTTGCCGATAAAATTCTCTATGGAGCTAAAGTTTTCATTACTCCGGGTTTTATTTTCGGCTCGAATGGCGAGCGATATATTCGCATATCACTTTGTGCAACCAAGCAGAGAATGAATGAGGCTTTGGAGAGAATTAAAGCATATATTGGTAATTGAATTAATTTTGATAAAACATAGTAATATTATAGATATGGAAAATTTAGAGTCAATTATTTTGCCCGGTTTAAGTGATAAGAAACCATTGATAATAGCCGGTCCATGTAGTGCCGAAACGGAAGAACAGGTGCTGACTACTGCTAAAGAGTTGGCGGCAAATGGCGTGAAAATATTCAGAGCCGGAATTTGGAAACCTCGTACTAAGCCCGGTGGCTTTGAGGGCGTGGGAATTGAAGGACTGGATTGGCTGAAAAAAGTAAAAGCTGAAACGGGAATGTATGTGGCTACAGAAGTTGCCAATAAAGCTCATGTAGAAGCCGCTTTGGCCGCAGGTGTAGACATTTTGTGGATTGGAGCGCGCACATCGGCAAACCCGTTTGCAATGCAGGAAATAGCAGATGCTCTCGTTGGAGCCGATACGGTGGTGCTCGTTAAGAATCCGGTAAATCCCGACCTTGAATTGTGGATTGGAGCAATGCAGCGAATATACAATGCCGGAATAAGGAAACTTGGAGCTATTCATCGCGGTTTTAGCTCTTATGGGAAGCATTTGTATCGCAATATGCCACAATGGCACATTCCAATTGAACTTAGCAGGCGTATGCCTAATTTGCCTATTTTGTGCGACCCTTCGCATATAGGAGGGAAACGAGAACTTGTTGCTCCTATTGCGCAGCAAGCAATGGATATGGGATTTGATGGCTTGATTATTGAGTCGCATTGCGACCCTGATTGCGCATGGAGCGATAAGAGTCAGCAAGTTACGCCCGATGTCCTTAATTATATATTAAATATGCTTGTTATTCGCGACACCAAACAGACTACGGAGAATCTCACACTTTTGCGCCAACAGATTGACCAAATTGACAATGAATTGCTTGAAATACTCAATAAGCGTATGCGTGTGTCGAGGGAAATAGGTCAATATAAGAAAGAACACAGCATGCAGATTGTGCAAACCGACCGATATGGTGATATATTGAAGTCGCGAATAAAACTTGCCGAAGAGATGGGAATGAGTGGCGATTTCATGAAAGATGTGCTTGTGTCGATTCATGAAGAATCAGTGCGTCAGCAAATAGAGGTCTTTAATAATAGGATAAAGTAAGCTATTATGAAGATTCTGATTCTTGGCGCAGGCAAAATGGGGTCATTTTTCTGCGACCTTCTCAGTTTTGACCATGAGGTTGCTGTGCTTGATGTAGATAAGCAGCGTCTTCGTTTCACTTTCAATGCGCAGCGGTTTTCGTCATACGAAGAAGTCGTTGATTTCCAGCCTGAACTCATGATAAACGCTGTTACGGTGAAATACACTATCGATGCATTTAAAAAAATTATGCCGTATTTGCCTGATAAATGTATTTTATCCGATATAGCATCGGTGAAAACCGGATTGCCTGAATTTTATGGCAATTGTGGACACCCGTTTGTCAGCACTCACCCTATGTTTGGACCTACATTTGCTTCATTGAGCAATTTGTCGAGTGAGAACGCAATAATTATTACCGAAAGCGACCATCTCGGGAAAGTGTTTTTTCGCGATTTATATAATCGATTGCACTTGAATGTGTGTGAATATTCTTTTAAAGAGCACGATGAAACTATTGCTTTTTCTCTTTCTATCCCATTTGCAAGCACTCTCGTTTTTGGAAGTGTTATGAAGCATCAAGATGCTCCGGGCACAACTTTTAAAAGGCACATGGCGATTGCTCGGGGGCTTATGTCGGAAGATGACTATTTGTTACAAGAAATTCTCTTTAATCCACATACTCCCGAACAATTGGATAAGATTCAAGCCAAGCTGTCAGCGTTACGTGAGATTGTGGTTGAAAGAGATTCTGTGAAAATGAAAGAATTTCTCGATTCAGTGAGAGAAAACTTGAAGTAATGTGATATTATATCACCAAAAATAATTGAAA
>CAMEKH010000007.1 GCA_945921235.1 uncultured Prevotellaceae bacterium
CTCAAGGGTGACCTTCTCAACTTTAACAAAGCGATTATTGATGCTACGGCTCAATATGCCGTAGCCTATAAACCTAACCTCGCTTTCTATGAAGCTTTGGGAACAAAAGGCTATGAAATGTTTGAACTCACGGTAAAATACATTCAAGAAAAATATCCCGAGATTTTCATTATCGCCGATGCCAAGCGCGGCGACATTGGTAACACCTCGCGAATGTATGCCCACAGCTTCTTCGAGGTGATGAATATCGATGCCGTGACGGTAGCTCCTTATATGGGTGAGGACAGCGTGACTCCTTTCCTCGGCTTCGACGGCAAATGGGTGATTGTGCTCGGTTTGACGTCAAACAAAGGCTCTCACGACTTCCAGCTGACTACCGACGCCACCGGAACACCGCTTTTTGAAACCGTGATGCGCCGTGCCGCATCGTGGGGAAATGAGGGTAACACAATGTTTGTGGTTGGTGCCACACAGGGTAAAATGTTTGCCGATGTGCGTCGCATCGTTCCACACCACTTCCTGCTCGTACCGGGCGTGGGAGCGCAAGGCGGAAGCCTGAGCGAAGTGGCTAAATATGGCATGACCGATGAATGTGGTTTGCTCGTCAACTCATCGCGAGGTATCATTCACGCCTCTAATGACAGCGATTTTGCCGAAGTTGCAGGCCAAAAAGCTCGCGAATTACAGCAAGAAATGGAAAAACTCCTCGCTGAAAAGGGCGTAATATAAAAAATTGCACTATATTTGCATAAATGTAATTACATAATCAAAAATTTATATATCATTCTAATTTTTATTGATATGCAAAACATTGATAATTTTAATTTTGCTGGCAAAAAAGCAATCGTCCGCGTAGACTTCAACGTACCTTTAGATGAAAACGGGAAAATCACCGACGATACCCGTATCCGCGGTGCACTCCCCACTTTGAAGAAAATCCTTGCCGATGGTGGTGCCCTTATCATCATGTCGCACATGGGCAAGCCTAAAGGTAAAGTTAACCCCAAAATGTCGCTCGGTCAAATCGCCGACGCCGTAGCTGAGAAGCTTGGTGCTCCGGTTCAATTCGCTCCCGACTGCGCTAAAGCTGCCGACGCTGCCGCTGCTTTGAAACCGGGCGAAGTGTTGCTACTTGAGAACCTCCGTTTCTATCCCGAAGAAGAGGGCAAGCCCGTAGGTATCGAAAAAACCGACCCGGCTTACGATGAAGCCAAGAAAGAAATGAAGGCTCGCCAAAAAGAGTTTGCAAAAACGCTTGCAAGCTATGCCGATGTATATGTTAACGACGCTTTCGGTACTGCTCACCGCAAGCATGCCTCAACTGCTGTTATAGCCGACTATTTCGATGCCGACAGCAAGATGCTCGGCTACTTGATGGAAAAAGAAGTGAAAGCCGTCGACAACATTCTCAGCAACATCAAGCGTCCGTTCACTGCTATTATGGGTGGCTCTAAGGTTTCTACAAAAATCGGTATCATTGAGAACCTTATGGACAAGGTCGACAACCTTATCCTTTGCGGTGGTATGACTTATACTTTCGCTAAAGCTCAAGGTGGCAATGTCGGTAAATCTATTTGCGAAGAGGATAAGCTACAGCTTGCTCTCGACATCATCGCTAAAGCTAAGGCTAAAGGTGTGAACCTTGTGCTTGGCACTGATTGCGTGGCTGCCGATGATTTCAGCAACGATGCACACACTCAAATCGTTCCTGCAAACAACATTCCTGATGGTTGGGAAGGTCTTGATGCCGGTCCTGAAACCCGCAAGGCTTTTGCCGATGCTATCAGAGGAGCAAAGACTATCCTCTGGAATGGTCCTGCCGGAGTATTTGAGTTCGACAACTTCACCGCAGGCTCTCGCGCTATTGCCGATGCAATCGTTGAAGCTACTGCCAATGGAGCCTTCTCGCTCGTAGGTGGAGGCGACTCTGTGGCTTGCGTGAACAAATTTGGCGTTGCCGATA
Organism: uncultured Prevotellaceae bacterium; assembly: GCA_945921235.1. Classification (GTDB taxonomy): domain Bacteria; phylum Bacteroidota; class Bacteroidia; order Bacteroidales; family Muribaculaceae; genus CALZFJ01. The sequence goes on from CAMEKH010000007.1 coordinate 1,964, forward strand.
AGGTGTCTTACGTTTCAACCGGTGGTGGTGCACTCCTCGAGGCTATCGAAGGTAAAGTTCTCCCGGGTGTTGCTGCTATCAAGGGTGAATAATCCGATTGTAAATAATCTTCAAATAACAAGGTGTGCCCTCTTTTTGCGGGCATACCTTTTTTACTCATTTTTGCGGTCGCTGTAATTTATCAATTCCAACCGACCGTAATATTAAATCCATAATATCTCAATGACCGGAATAGGCAAAATCAACAGCCTTGAAATAGCCCGCCGAACTGAGCAGGGTTTTTATCTCATCGACGAAAACGGCAACGAAGTGTTGCTACCTAATCGTTACATTACCGCCGATATGAATATCGGCGACACTATCGATGTATTTGTCTACAATGACTCGGAGGACCGCCCTATTGCTACTACCGAAACGCCCTACGCTCAAGTGGGCGAATTTGCATTGCTGAGAGTGAAAGCGGTGAATAGCATCGGTGCATTTCTCGACTGGGGTCTTATGAAGGATTTGCTTGTGCCTTTCCGTGAACAGAGAATGCGAATGATTGCCGGTCGCTCATATATCGTATATGTGTACGTCGACGACGAAAGCAAGCGTATTGTGGCTTCGGCTAAACTCGATAAGTTCCTCGACAATAAAATTCCTGAATATAAATTCCGCAAAAAAGCCGATATTCTCGTTGTGAAACGCACCGACTTGGGATTTAAGGTAATTGTCGACAATCTCTTCTCGGGAATGATTTACCACGATGAAATTTATCAAGATATCAACATCGGCGAGCACTACACGGCTTTCATCAAGAATGTGCGCCCCGATGGAAAAATCGACTTGAAGCTCGGCGACCGTGAAGTGAAGCGAGTGAAGGGGCTTGCCGATGTTATCATGGACTACATAAAGGCCAATGGCGGCTCTATGCAAATCACCGACTCTTCTTCTCCCGAAATGATTCGAGCCGTGTTCAATTGCAGCAAAAAAGACTTTAAAAAGACTCTCGGGTTCCTTTATAAAGCTAAAAAAATCATCATTACGCCATCGGAGGTAAAAAAAGCATAAAAAAACGGGCGGTGCACTTAAAATCGGTGCACCGCCCTGTTTCTTTTATGCAGTATTTCAAACTATCGCACGATAATCGACTATCGGTATGTCATAACTTGAACAAATAGTCAATTAATTTCAAATATTCATCTTTAGGATAAAGTCCCGTTATTACCGTCGGCTTGCCCTCCATCGGACAGAAAAGCACCATCGGCACAGAGCTTACGCCATAAGCTGCCGACAATTCTTGGCATTTGTCGACATCGACTTTATAGAAATCTATTTTCCCGCTGTAAGTCACTGCAAGCTCGTCAAGAATGGGAGCCAGACGCCTGCACGGTCCACACCATGTGGCAGTGAAATCGACTATCGCCGGACGCTTCCCTTTAAAAGACCACGCTTTTTGCGTGTAATCGCTCACTTTTGCCTTGAATTCCGTCTGGCTAAGCTCTCGCACCTTGCCCGACTCAGCCTTCGCCACACTATTGACTTTAGCCGACGGTGGCACACCACACATCTCCACTGCCGCAAATGCAACTATGGCACACACCGTGAGCAATATCGTTATCTTCTTGCGCATAAGCATCTTTTATCCTTGATGTTGCTTGCGCAACAAGTCGTTAACAGTCTTCACCGGATTAAATGTAGTTATTGGCACTTCCACAAACACCGTGTTCCAGTCGCTCATCGAGCCATTCCACAATCCCGGCAACTCAAGTGCCTTGATTGTAACTCCCGACTTCGATTTCTCTGAAATCAATCCGGTATCTTTATCCACATATTTCTTAAGGTCGAATTTATTGCCATCGACGTCCTTAATGTAGCATACCAAATCTACAGGATTGAAATGACTGCCGCTCTTAATAAGTTCCACCGACTCGGGTTTACTCTTGTCGAATTGCGCACTCTCAAGAATCTGTGGCGAAGTAGTGCCATCGGCATTATAGGCTATATACGGACCTCCACCGGGTTCCCCGTCGTTCTTTACCACTCCGCACACACGAATAGGGCGATTCAACTTGCCAAGCACATAAATTGCGAGTTCCGAATCATCGAGATTCTTTGTCGACTCATTGCGAATATTCAGCGTGTCGTGCAAGAATTTCACCATAATTCTCAAATCATCAATAGTGTACTTGCCGCTGCGAAGCATCTCCACATATTTCTTTATCTGCTTCTGCACTTTCACAAGATAGCCGCCTATCACTTTCTTGTATTTCACAGTGTCGGCTCGCAAACCTGCCGGAACCACATTGTCGATATTCTTCACAAACACCACATCGGCATCAATGTCATTGAGATTCTCTATCAGTGCCCCATGACCTGCCGGACGGAACAGCAACGTGCCGTTCTCGCGATAAGGCTCGTTGTCCATAGTCACTGCCACAGTGTCGGTCGATGACTTTTGCTCCGATAACGACACCGAATATTTCACTCCCCACTTTGCCTCCATTGCCGGAGCTTTCTCCTCTATCAGTGCCTCAAATGCGCTGCGATGCTCGGGCGATACCGTGAAGTGTATATTCACGTTCTTACCTTTGTCGGTGGCATATTGCGCTCCCTCTTCAAGATGTTCCTCAAGCGGTGTGTGCACCTCATCTCCTACTTTATGGAATTGGAGCAAGCCCTTTGGCATGCCGCCATAGTTCATTCCATCGGCTGTAATAAGGCATTTCACCACTTCCACACACTTGCCATCGGCTATCAGGGCTTTCACCCCTTTTCCATAAGTTGCCACACATGCTGCATCGAGTGCCTTGAAAAAGGCAAAATTCTCAATCCCGGCAAAAAACGACTTCATAAAATCGGTGGTAGGCTCTTCTTTACCCGCTGTCACAAATTCAAACAGATTTTTGAACATACGGCTCGCCGCACCCGATGCCGGCACGAATTTTTCCACTTTGCCACCTCCGCTTAGGAATTCATTCCATGCTTCCTCACACGATGTTTCCTCAGCCGCATCAAGTTTCATAATGCCATCGCCTACAGTGGCTACCGACTTAATTTTCAAGTAAGGGAAACCGGTCTTAAAGCGATTCAACTGCTCCTCCAGTGCCTGTTCAGAGATGCCTTTGGCGGCAATCTCCTTTAAATCTTCTGGTTTCAACATATCATCGAATATTTAGAAAGTTTATTTGTTCATTAGTTCATTAGTTCATAATTATGTTTCAAATTTACTCTTTTATAATCACACTTCCAAATATTTCCTCACAAAAAACATCAGCACACTCAGCGCACTTGCTTCCTTAAAAGACCCGGAGAATAAAGTGGCAAACGGACAATTTTTGGTGAAGGTTATAATTATTTTTTTCTCTCTACTTTATATTTGAATAAATTATTACTAATTTTGAACCTGATTTTTATAACAAGACAACTATACTATGATGAGTGAAGGATATTTCAACATTCAGGAAAAGAGTATTGTGACAAGTTTATGCAAAGAGCTGATTCGCAAAAATCTCGGTCAGCTTTCTTCTGCCGACATCAACAATGTACACGCAATTATAAAAGAAGGCATCAAGCAAAATCACTACAACCGCGACAAATATGGCATAAACCCTACTATTCGCAACTTGAACACCGCTCTCCTCCTCACCGAGAATATCGGTGCCGACCGTAACATGATTATCGCAATTATGCTTTATAATCTGTGCCGCTCGGAGTTTATTCCCGAACAAAAATTGCGCGAAATTTTCGGCGACGACACTGCCAACCTCATCAACGGGCTTATGAAAGTGTCGAGCCTCTACAAAAAACAGGCGGCTGTGGAAAGCGACAATTTCCACAAGCTGTTGCTGACATTTGCCGAGGATATTCGAGTTATCATCATTATGATTGTCGACCGATTGGCTATTATGCGTGCCATTAATCATCACCCTAATGAGAAATTCGTGCACGACATCGCCAACGAGGCTAAATATCTCTACGCACCGCTTGCCCACAGGCTGGGGCTTTATAAAATCAAATCTGAACTTGAGGACCTCTCTTTCAAGTACACCAACCGCGAAACTTTCACTCAGATTGCCCAAAAGCTGAATGAGACAAAAGTGGAACGCGACAAATATATCGCCGACTTCATTGCTCCGGTGAAAGCAGCTCTCGAAAAGGAAGGTTTGAAATTCGACATCAAGGGGCGCACTAAGTCTATCAGCTCTATTTGGAACAAAATGGTGAAGCAAAATGCCGATGTGAACGACATTTTCGACCTTTTTGCCATTAGAATCATTCTCGACACTCCTTTGGAGCGCGAAAAGGCTGAATGCTGGAATGCCTACTCAATAGTCACCGCAATGTACACTGCAAATACTTCGCGCCTTAAAGATTGGCTTACTATTCCTAAATCAAACGGTTACGAGTCGTTGCACATCACAGTGAATGGTCCAGGCAACAAATGGGTGGAGGTGCAAATTCGCACCCGACGCATGGACGAAATTGCCGAGCGCGGTCTTGCCGCTCACTGGAAATACAAAGGAATAAAAAGCGAAGGTGGTCTCGACGAGTGGATGAACAATGTGCGCGATATGCTTGAATCGGGCAACGGCCCTGCCGAACTCATGAAAAATGCCTCAATGCACATCTACGACAAGGAGGTGTTTGTATTCACTCCTAAGGGCGACCTCTATAAGCTCCCCGCAGGTGCTACCCTGCTCGATTTTGCATTCCACATTCACTCGAAAGTGGGCAGCAGCTGCATTGGCGGAAAAGTCGACGGGAAAAACCAAAAAATCACTTATAAGCTGAAAAGTGGCGACACCATTGAAGTGCTCACTTCTTCCACTCAGACTCCGAAACTCGACTGGCTGAACATTGTGGTCACTTCTAAAGCCAAGAACAAAATCAAGCAATCGGTCAATGAGCTGAAAGCCAAGTCAGCCGACCTCGGGAAGGAGCTGATGCAACGCCGCTTTAAAAACAAAAAAATCGACGTCGATGAAGCCACGCTGATGAAAGTTATCAAGAAATCGGGTTATAAAAACGTGAACGACTTCTACTATGATATATCGAAAGACATTCTCAACCCAAACAACGTCATCGATGCTTACATAGCCTTTGAAAACAAGGAGAGCGAGGCAAGCCACCCCGAAACTGCCGAGAATTTCATTCTTCAGCACACCAAGGAGGAAACATCGCAAACCTCCGATACTTTGATTATCGGCGAAAATATCAAGGGTATAAACTACAAGCTATCGAAATGCTGTAACCCGATTTTCGGCGATGAAATTGTGGGATTCATTGCAAGCGACGGGGCAATTAAGATTCACCGCGCCGATTGCGGCAATGCCGTACACCTCATCAAGCGTTATCCCTATCGTCGCATCAATGCGGCTTGGTCGGGCAAAATGGGCTCGCAATATGCCGTCACTCTGCGCATTCTCGGACACGACGACATCGGCATAGTCACAAACATTACCTCTGTGATTACTAAAGAGAAGGACACCTCGCTGCGAAACATCTCTATCGACTCGCACGACGGTCTTTTCCAAGGCTACCTCGTGATAGGTATCGCCGACACTCAAGCCCTCGACAATCTTATCAGCAAAATTAAAAACATTAAAGGAGTAAAAGATGTTCAACGTAGCAATTAAGCACTTTTCGGTGGTTGCCTTAGCCACCCTCATCGCCTCAGGCTCTTGCGGAAACTCGGGGAAAGGCTCTCCCGAAGCTCTCGCCATGCTCGAAGAGGCTCGCAATCTCAGTGAAACAGCTCTCTTCGATAGCTCGATAGTAATTATCGACTCTCTTTGCAAGTCATTTCCCGCCGAAACCGACATTGTGAAAGAGGCTATGCACCTCAAAGCATTGACTATGGAAAAATCATTCACCGCTCAGCTCAGTGAAGCCGAACAGGTGATTGCCGATAATGCTCCTATAGTGCAGGAAATAGGTGCGGATTTTACCACAGTGAAAACGCCCGATATGGTCGAAGGTTATAGGATTTTAAAATCAATATCAGGAAAGGAACTTATCAACCGAACCGATATTGAGCCTCGAATCGACGATGGTGGCAACCTCTACATCGTTTCACTCCTCAACGGACACGCCGTGGAGCATAACCGACTGAGGGCTTCGATTAAAGGCGGTGAGGCTGCCGAAACGGCTGCTATCCCCTACGACAAATACCAAAATTATCGATTTAGCGACAATGGCGTGACAAACGAAATGGTGACTTTCCACTACGATGAATGTGCCGACTTCTGCCGCTTCATTGCCGCAAATGCCGATGCCGACATCACACTTTCATTCGTGGGAAAATCCACATTCTCCATGCCGCTGTCACCGAGCTTAAAGCATGCCATTGCTAAGTCGTTCAAGTATTCTACCGCTATTAGAGCCGGACTTGACGCCGAAAAAGCAAAATTGCTTCTCTCGAAAAAAATCGAAATTGCAAAGCGCCAAATAGAGCGGACAAAGCCACAAGAAGATTAGAGCGCGTTCCTTAAATTTTTGCCCACTTTTTTGTCGCCATGCGCATCGTCACCGATAAGCGTGTCGGCAACTATGGGCAGCACATATTGAGCAGGCTCCCAAATCTCATAAAAACGACTCTCATCGAAAGGACGAGGACCTATGTAGGGACATAATTCCACACAAGCATAGAACACGCCGAAATGATGGTCGACAAAATCCTGAAAAGAGCCGTATGGCTCATCGATAGGTTGCGGAGCAAACTTCGTGGAACGTATCACCCTATCGGCAATGCGTTTTGCCTTGTCATCGGGGGTCGACAAATATAGCATTTCACCCTGAGTGTGCATTGCAACCACAGCCTCAGGCTTTATCCGCTTGGCAAAATCGGCAAGTGCTTTCGACTCCGGCTCACTTAAAGGACGGAATCCTTTGAATCCGCTCGATGCCGGAAGGCTGTCAGTGAGACAATTTTCCCACCCGAAGTCGAAATTGCGATTAATATCCACCCCGTTGGCATTGGCTTTCCATGAGCGATGCACAGGCTCTTCATAATTGCGAAAGCACATTTTCCGCAACGTATCGCAATGTGCCGATGCCTCCATGCCACACTGCACTATGTTCACTCCATCTGGATTCACCATAGGCACCACATAGAACGATGCATTATCGAGCAGTCGCTGCACATCAAAATCGCCTACAGCTTTATGCGAAGCGTAGGCCTCGGCATATTTTTCGAGAAAATACATCAGGTAATTGGTAGTAATATGCTCTCGGGCGTGAAGTGCGGCACACACCAGAATCTTGTGGCTACCTCGCCCGAGCCTCACGGCCGGAATCTTGCGCCCCTCCACCGAGGTGCCAATGTGCCCGCCGGTCATTATTAGGGAGTAGCGCGACTTCAGCTTCTCCAAATCATCGACCATTCTGTCGTAAGAATAAACCCTGTCGGGCACCACAATTGCGCTATAAGCATTTTCCGAAACACCCTGCGCACACACGCATGAAAACACTGCCATAATCGACAAAACAAAGCGTAACACGATAGTTAATTATAAATTTACAGCACAAATTTACAAAAAATTCTCAAAAGTGACGCTCCGATGCCCTCAACTCTTGCATATTATGCAAAAAGTCAGTATATTTGCACCGCTTTTTCAAGCACTTATATTTTATAACTAAATTTTTTAATATGAATCATTACGAAACCGTTTTCATTTTGACTCCCGTTTTGTCTGATGCACAGATGAAGGAAACGGTAGATAAATTCAAAGCAGTTCTCACCGAGAACGGCTCATCTATCGTCAACGAGGAGAACTGGGGTTTGCGCAAGCTCGCTTATCCTATCCAGCACAAATCGACAGGATTCTACACATTGATTGAATTCGATGCAGAGCCTAAAGTAATCAAGAAACTTGAAATCGCTTTCCGTCGCGATGAGAAAGTTCTTCGATTCCTCACTTTCCGTCTGGACAAATATGCTGCCGAATATGCAGCCAAGAGAAGAAGCCTTAAAGGCGCTAAAGTCAACACTACTAACGAAGAGGTTAAGGAGGATTAATTATGGCACAGACACAATCAGAAATCAGATATCTTACTCCGCTTTCAGTGGACGTTAAAAAGAAGAAATATTGCCGTTTCAAAAGAAGCGGTATCAAATATATCGACTATAAAGACCCTGAGTTCCTCAAGAAATTCCTCAACGAGCAGGGAAAAATCCTTCCTCGTCGCATCACAGGAACTTCTCTTAAGTTCCAAAGAAGAGTAGCACAGGCAGTGAAGCGTGCCCGCCACCTCGCTCTTCTTCCCTACGTCACCGACTTAATGAAATAATTAAAGAATCAGGAGGAAAGTTTTATGAAATTAATATTAAAAGAAGATATAGCAAACCTTGGTTACAAGGACGATGTAGTTGATGTTAAGAGCGGTTACGGTCGTAACTACCTTATCCCGCAGAAGAAAGCTGTCATCGCCACTCCTTCAGCTCTCAAGCAATTGGCTGAAGACCAGAAGCAACGCGCTCACAAACTTGCACAAATCAAGGCCGATGCCGAGGCTGCTGCCGCCGCTTTGGAAGGCGTTACTCTCACAATCGGTGCCAAGACAAGTTCTACCGGAACTATTTTCGGCTCTGTCAACAACATTCAAATCGCTGAAGCTCTTGAAAAACTCGGACACAACGTTGACCGCAAGTTAATCTACATCAAAGATTCTATCAAGGAAGTTGGCAGCTACAAAGCTACAATCAAGTTCCACAAAGAAGTTTCCGTCGAAATTCCTTTTGAAGTTGTTTCTGAGTAATTTCCGATAGTTATAACCACAAAAGTGGCATATTCTCAATTCGAGATATGCCACTTTTTTTGCTTTTAACCCCTGAAACTCAACTTTTTTTTATACATTTGTAAGTTTAAAAGCTATTACTCTGCCGTTTAACATCTATAAACGCGAGAACTATGTTAAATTTGAGTTAAATATTGATATGTATGTAACATTTCATCGCATACCAACGTCTAACGAAAAAAATTTTTCGCAAATCAACAAAATAAACAAAATATAAACAAACATTCAAAAAAAACAGTAGAAATGAAAAAAGTAACTATTCTGTTTTCATTGCTCATCGCTTTCTTCATAGCTATGCCGGCTGTGGCTCAATCGCCCGAAGATATGATGATGCAACAACTCCCTATCGACAAAGACGTACGTTTCGGAGTTCTTCCTAACGGATTAACCTACTACATTCGTCACAACGAAGAGCCTAAAAACCGTGCAGAATTTCACATTGCACAAAAAGTAGGCTCTATTCTCGAAGAAGACAATCAGCGCGGTCTCGCTCACTTCCTCGAGCACATGGCTTTCAACGGACTTGAGCACTATCCGGGCAAAGCTATGCTTGAGTATTTCCAAAACATCGGATTGACTTTCGGTGGCGATATCAATGCCTACACCGGCTTCGACGAAACTGTCTATCGCCTCTCAAATGTACCCACCGAGCGCGAAACGGTGCTCGACTCGGCTCTGCTCGTGCTCCACGACTGGGCGTGCGCAATTTCACTCGAAGAGAAAGAAATCGACGCTGAGCGCGGTGTGATTCACGAAGAATGGCGCACTCGCGGCGATGCTTCTATGCGCCTCTTTGAAGCAGTGTTGCCTATTATCTTCAAAGACAGCAAATATGCCTACCGCATGCCTATTGGAACTATGGACGTGGTGATGAACTTCAAGCCGCAAGAACTACGCGACTACTATCACCGCTGGTATCGCCCCGACCAACAAGGTATCATCGTTATCGGCGATTTCGACGCTGCTAAAATGGAGCAGAAAGTGAAAGACTTGTTCTCTCCTATAAAAATGCCTGAAAATGCCGCAAAACGCGAATATTTCCCCGTGCCCGACCACAAAGGCATAGATTATGCTCTTTATACCGACCCCGAAAGCACCAACTCTATTCTTTACTTATTCTTCCAGCACCCCACTACTCCGCGCGAAGCGAAGAACACTTTGGGATATATGCTCCAAAAGACTATCACCAGCTTGGCTAACACTATGCTTAACGACCGCTTCAACGAAATTACTCAATCGCCCGATGCTCCTTGGGCGTATGCCTACAATTACGATGGTAATTTCTTCGTTGCTGCAACTAAAGATGCCTACACTTTCCTCGGTGTCGCCAAGGAAGGCAAAGTGCTCGACACTTACAAGCAGATTCTCACCGAAGCTCAGCGCGTGAACTTGCACGGATTCACACTCACAGAGCTTGACCGCGCTAAAGCCGAGCTGCTTTCGCAATATGAAAAATCTTTCAATGAGCGCAACAAACGCAAAAACATTGCTTTCGCTCAAGAATATATCAATCACTTCACCGATGGCGGTTATATTCCGGGTATTGAAGCCGAATACCAAATTATCCAAGCCATTCTCCCAAGCATTCCGCTTGAAGCTGTCAACGAATATGCTAAATCTGTGATTTCGGAAGACAACGTGAGCCTTATCATCAATGGCCCGAAGAAAGAAGGTGCCGTTTATCCCACTAAAGAAGAAATCGAGCAGAATTTCAAGACCATATTCTCTCAAGACGTGGAGGCTTATAAAGACAACGTTTCTACCGAGCCTTTACTTGCCAATGAGCCTGTTCCGGGTAAAATCGAGAGTGAATCGACCGATGAGGCTACCGGTATCGTGACTATGAAACTCTCTAACGGCGCTACAGTGCTACTTAAGCCTACTACTTTCAAGAACGATGAAATAATGATGCAGGCTCGCAGCAAGGGTGGTTACTGGAGCTACAAAGGACAATGTTCTCCCGACATTATGATGCTCGAAGACGCTGTGAATAACAGTGCTCTCGGTAGCTACACGGCGAAAGACCTCAGAAAATACCTCGCAGGTAAGCAGGTTAACGTAAACTTCTCTATGTCTGACGATAGCGAATTCTTCGAAGGCAACAGCGTCAAGAAGGACCTCGAAACTATGTTCCAGATGACTTACCTCATGTTTACCGACTTGCGTAAGGACGATAGCACTTTTGAAGCTATGCGAAACACTCTCGTTTCACAACTTGCTAACATCAAGAACAACCCTCGCATAGTATTCCACGATTCTATCAACTCTACAATTTATCTGCACAATCCGCTCAAACTTACACCGTCGGTCGACGCTGTAAAGGCGGTAAACTACGATAACTGCTTGAAACTCTATCGTGAACGCGTGGCTAATGCCGGCGACTTCACTTTCAACTTCGTTGGTAGCTTCGACTTGGATTCTATACGTCCGTTCATTGAGAAATACATCGCTTCGCTCCCCGACAATGGTGTTCGCGAAACTTACTCTTATCGTTTCCCCACCGCTAAAGGAAAAGTGAACAACTCATTTGAATTGCCTATGGAGAATCCTAAAGTTTCAGTTCGATGCAACATCTCGGGCAATATCGATTTCAATGTGAAGAACCGCACTATGATTAGCTTGCTGTCGGAGGTTATGGACATCGTCTACACTCGTAGCATTCGCGAGGAAGAGGGTGGCACCTACGGCGTAGGAACTAATTCACAAATCGCTTATTCTACGGGTGAATATACATTCCTATTCCAATTCGACACTAATATCGAGCAGAGCAAGCATCTCACAGAGCGTGCACTAAAAGAGCTGACAAATGTCATCAAGAAGGGCGCAAAAGCCGAAGATTTCCAGAAGGTAAAAGAGGCTGCACTGAAGCAATATCAAGATAACTTGCGTGAAAACTCATTCTGGTTGAACATTCTCTCTTACCGAGCTATAGGTGCCGACACTTACACCGGACTTGGTGACATTTTGAACAACATTACCCTCAAAGAATTCAATGCTTTCTTGAAAAAGAACGTGAAATTGGATAATCAAGTTATTGTAGTAATGAATGGTGTTGCAAAAAAATAAAAAGTTGCACAACGATTCATTGTAGCAAATAACTATTCATAGAAAATCGGCGGAGGCTATGTCTTGATGATTCAAGCATAGCCTCCGCCCCTATTTATTTTGTTTAAACAGCAAGCATTAACACAATATTCTGCCGTCTACCGGCGAGTGGAGCGGGCATCGCCTCTGAGAGGCGTGATTGTGGTAGCGATTTTGTCTTACTGCAACCTGCCGGAAAATCAAACTCTTTAGAGCCAATCGAAGAGGCGTCGTCGATAAGAATTTTTTCTCTTTCGCATTACTAAACTTTACGCCTACCCAAACTAAATAACTATTGTGCCCTACAATACCTTATTGTCAAACGCCAAAATTCTACTCCACCCTAATAAACTCACTATTAATTCTCTTAATGAATTCAAATGACGTTTCAATTATCGCTCTCCCACTGATATTCTGCTATCGCCACAAAATCCGCTATTGTGCAATACAAAAAAATGCGAAGAGGTTGTGAAAATGCCTCACAACCTCTTTGCTTTTATAATAACTGAAATATCTTCAGCCTAAATCAATTTCAGTGCTTACTTCACAGCATCAGGGTCCTGACCCCACTGCTGACGAGCAAGGCGACGATAGTTATTATAGCGCCATTGAGCATTCTCCTTAGCTGCACGGAACAATTCTTCAGCCTCAGCAGGATATTGCTTCATCACTGATGCATAGCGAACCTCGCCTTTGAGGAAGTTCTCGAAGTTGTCCCAATTCGGCTCTTTACTATCGAGAGTGAACGGATTCTTTCCTTCCTTTTCAAGCTCGGGATTGTAGCGCCACAAGTGCCAGTATCCACATTCCACAGCCTTAGCCTCTTCAGCCTGAGCCTTACCCATACCGGCTTTCAAGCCGTGGTTGATACAAGGAGCATAAGCGATGATAATAGAAGGACCATCGTAAGCCTCAGCCTCGCGGATAGCCTTGAGAGTTTGAGCATTGTCGGCACCCATAGCCACTTGAGCTGCATATACATATCCATAAGTCGATGCAATCAAGCCAAGGTCTTTCTTGCGAATACGCTTACCCGATGCAGCAAATTTGGCAATTGCTCCGAGCGGAGTAGCCTTCGAAGCCTGACCTCCGGTGTTCGAGTAAACCTCAGTGTCGAGCACAAGGATATTTACATTCTTGCCCGAAGCAAGCACATGGTCAAGACCTCCGAAACCGATATCATAGGAAGCTCCGTCACCACCGATAATCCACTGCGAGCGTTTTACCAAATAGTGGCTGAGTTCCATAATCTTCTTAGCCTCGGGCTTATCGCAATCTTTCACAAGGTCGATAATCTTATCGGCAAGCTCACGGCTCTTATCGGCATCGTCCTTATTTTCGAGCCATTGGTTGAACAGCTCTTTTGTTTCGGCAGGAGCGCAATCGCACATCGAAGCCTGACGAATCACCGTCTCCAGACGTGCACGCATCTTCTCATTGGCAAGAACCATACCCAAACCGAATTCGCAGAAATCCTCAAAGAGTGAATTAGCCCATGCCGGACCTTGACCTCTCTCGTTGGTAGTGTAAGGAGTAGAAGGAACTGAGCCTGAATAGATTGAGCTACAGCCTGTTGCATTTGCCACCATCTCACGGTCGCCGAAGAGTTGAGAAATCAGCTTCACATAAGGCGTTTCACCGCAACCCGAGCATGCGCCCGAGAATTCAAACATAGGAGTAGCGAACTGTGAGTTCTTCACATTAGCTTTCACGTCTACAAGTTTCTGCTTGCTTGTCACATGGTTAATGCAATAATCCCACTTAGCTTGTGCTCCAACTTCAGTTTGAAGCGGCTTCATCTCAAGAGCCTTAACACCCTTCTTGCCCGGGCAGACGTCAACGCAGTTGCCGCAACCAAGACAGTCGAGGTCATCGACCACTTGCACAAATGCCATGCCGGCAAACGACTTGCCAATTGCCGGAAGCGAACCGCCGTCCTTGAAAGGCGATGCAGCAAGCTCATCAGCAGTCATCACAAACGGACGAATTGCAGCGTGAGGACAAACGTAAGCGCACTTGTTACACTGAATACAATTCTCTGAATTCCATTCGGGAACGAATGCCGAAACACCGCGTTTCTCATATTTTGCTGTTCCCTGCTCCCATGTTCCATCGGGATTCTTCGTAAATGCCGATACCGGAAGCAAGTCGCCATCTTGAGCATTGATTGGACGCACAATCTCTTGGATAAATTCGGGTGCATCGTCAATTGCAGTCGTAGCCACCTCAAGCGACGACCATGCAGGGTCTACAGTAAGTTTATTGTATTCACCGCCGCGGTCGACTGCTGCATAGTTCTTGTTCACCACATCTTCACCCTTCTTTCCGTAGGACTTCACGATGAATTTCTTCATCTGCTCTACTGCAAGGTCAACGGGGATAACCTCGGTGATGCGGAAGAATGCCGATTGAAGAATTGTGTTGGTGCGATTGCCAAGACCGATTTCCTGTGCTATCTTTGTAGCGTTGATATAATATACGGTGATATTATTGTCGGCAAAATATTTTTTAACCTTGTTAGGCAAGTTGGCAGCAAGCTCATCGCCCTCCCAAATGGTGTTGAGAAGGAATGTACCATTCTTCTGCAATCCGCGAGTCACATCATACATATTCAAATATGCCTGCACGTGGCATGCCACAAAGTTAGGCGTAGTCACCAAATATGTAGAGCGGATAGGCTCATCACCGAAGCGCAGATGCGAGCAAGTGAAACCGCCCGACTTCTTAGAGTCGTAGGCGAAATATGCTTGGCAATATTTATTAGTGTTATCACCGATAATCTTCACCGAGTTCTTGTTTGCTCCCACAGTACCATCGGCACCAAGTCCGTAGAACTTAGCCTGGAACATGCCTGCACCACCGAGAGCCACCTCTTCCTTCAGCGGAAGTGAAGTGAATGTCACGTCATCGTTGATACCGAGAGTGAAGTGGTCTTTAGGCATCGGCAATGCCAAATTCTCATATACTGAGAGAATTTGTGCCGGCGTAGTGTCCTTAGAGCCAAGTCCGAAGCGTCCGCCCACTATTACCGGAGCATTCTCCTTGCCATAGAAGCATTCTTTTACGTCGAGATACAGAGGCTCGCCGTTTGCTCCCGGTTCTTTTGTGCGGTCGAGCACGGCAATGCGCTTTGCTGTTGCCGGAACGGCTGCAAGGAAGTGCTTTGCCGAGAACGGACGATATAGATGCACCGACACCAATCCCACTTTCTCGCCTTGAGCAGTGAGGTGGTCAATTGTTTCACGGATTGCCTCAGTAACCGAACCCATAGCGATAATCACACGGTCGGCATCGGCTGCGCCATAGTAGTCGAACAGATGATACTGACGACCTGTGATTTCAGCTATCTTATTCATATATTCCTCTACAATTCCGGGAACGGCATCATAATAATTGTTGCACGATTCACGATGCTGGAAGAATACATCGGGGTTCTCTGCTGTTCCGCGAGTAACCGGGTGCTCAGGACTGATGGCACGACGACGGAAATCCGACAACGCCTCTTGGTCGATAAGCGGGGCAAGGTCTTCTTGCTCTATTGCTTCGATTTTCTGAATCTCATGTGATGTGCGGAATCCGTCGAAAAAGTTCACAAACGGAACTTTCGCCTTAATAGTCGACAAGTGTGCTACACCTGCCAAGTCCATCACCTCCTGTACAGAGCCTTCGCAAAGCATTGCAAAGCCTGTCTGGCGAGTAGAAAGCACGTCTTGATGGTCACCGAAGATACACAACGCATGCGATGCCAACGTACGTGCCGACACATGGAACACGCATGGCAACAGCTCTCCGGCAATCTTATACATGTTAGGAATCATAAGGAGCAGACCTTGTGATGCAGTATAGGTAGTGGTCAACGCACCTGCTTGAAGCGAGCCGTGAACCGCTCCGGCTGCTCCACCCTCCGATTGCATCTCCTGAACCAACACTGTCTCTCCAAAGATGTTCTTTCTTCCGGCAGCAGCCCACTCATCTACGTGTTCTGCCATTGTCGACGACGGAGTAATCGGGTAGATTGCAGCTACTTCAGTGAACATATAGCTCACATGAGCCGCAGCTTGATTACCATCGCACGTCAAGAATTTCTTTTCTTTACCCATAATCAAATTATCAATTAAAATAAAATTGTTTCTCGTTTGAAAAAATGCCGCCAAAGCATCTCTGCTATTGCTAAATGCAACTATTTATTGACTCCACTTTTATCCTGCGAAGTTACTAATTTTTATTCATTATTCAAAGATATTTTTGGTAATATATCTCGCACTATCATCACTTTCTCGCTAAGAAACTTTTGCCCTTTCGCTATAAAACAAAGACGTAAGTTTCACGAAACCTTTTGCTCTATTTCACACCGATGAATTTCATTTCTAATTCTCTATTCCTTCACCGACGGACCATAATAAAGGCGGGTTTCGTTCTCCCGGCGGAATATTCGGTCTGCTACTCTGTTGATATCTGAAGCCGTGAGATTTCGATAGTGCTCAAGTTCTTTATTGATATCAGATGCCTTGCCCAATAGCTCATGATAGCACAATTTCGATGCCATCTCAGCATAACTCACATTCTCGAAGCACTCCTTCGACTCAAATTTATTGACGAATTTCTCTACTTCATATTGGCTCACACCTTCATCGACGAGAGTCTGCAACTCGGCTTCAACAATATCATTTGCTTCCTCAAAACTCACCCCATCGCACAAATGCCCGCGCACCACGAGCAATCCGGGGTCAATCGATCCCCATATCGATGCGTCAATATCGGTGAATGCATCGGTCTTCATCAGCACATTGCGAAAAAACCGAGCTGAATTGCCATTTGCAAGAATATCGCTTATGATGTCACTT
Organism: uncultured Prevotellaceae bacterium; assembly: GCA_945921235.1. GTDB lineage: Bacteria > Bacteroidota > Bacteroidia > Bacteroidales > Muribaculaceae > CALZFJ01. The sequence continues at coordinate 18,673 of CAMEKH010000007.1, forward strand.
GCATGATAGTCGGCATGCAAGCGTCCACACATCTTGTAAGCCTTCACTATGAGATTCTGCGGCGAGTCACGCCTCACGGCTACAAGTCGCTGCTCGGTTTGTGAGGGCTCAACGGGAAGATTCCTCGCCTTGATTTCCCTATATGGAATGTGCGACATCCACTTCTCACACAGTTCTACCGCATAATCAAACGCTATATTGCCCGACACGCACACTATGGCATTATTCGGAGCATAGTGACTATAGAAAAAATCGCGAACGGAATCCATTGTAACATTCTCTATGTCCTCTATCTTCTCCCCTACTACAGGCCATCGGTAGGGGTGCTTCCTGAATGCGGCAGCTCGCACTATGTGCGACACATCGCCGTAGGGTACGTTCAAGCAACGCTGCTTGAATTCTTCTATCACCACATTCTTCTGTGCTTCAAGGCTCTTCTGCGAAAAGGCAAGTCGGTTCATGCGGTCGCTCTCAAGCCAAAACGCCGTTTCTACATTGTGAGCCGGAATAATGTCGTAAAAGTTGGTCACATCATCGCTTGTCCAGGCATTGCTCTCTCCGCCTGCCATCTGCAGTGGAGTGTCGAAATCGGGAATATGCTCCGAACCTCCGAACATAAGATGCTCGAATAGATGTGCAAAGCCAGTCATTCCGGGTTCTTCGTCGCGCGCTCCTACATCATAAAGCAGATTCAACGCCACCATTCTCGTGGCGGCGTCGTGATAGTGCAACAAGCGCAATCCGTTAGCAAGGGTATGAGTATTTACCTCAATCATCAGCGTTTTTTCCTAATACACTTATATGCAACTTATGGTATTACTCCATTATTTTCATCGAAATCACCTTCACATCGGTGGTAGGACGATCGGCATCTCCGGTTTCCACATTTTCTATCTTGTCGACCACGTCCATTCCTTTCACTACTTCGCCAAACACCGTGTACTGCCCATCGAGGTGCGGTGCCCCGCCAAGTGTGGAATAGGCTTCTACTTGTGCCTGCGTGAATTTCACAGGATTCTTTGCCACTTCCTGCTCGGTGAGTGCTATAAGCTCGTTTTGGAGCTTCATAACTCCGGCAGTATCACCTGCCATACGCATCTTCATAACATCTTTGCGATGTGGAGCGGCAAGCGACTCAAATACAGATTGCTTCTTCTGCTCATTCATGCGCTCTTCCATCATTTGCAGCGTGCCCTCGGTGAATCGACGCCCGGTGACAATGTAGAATTGCGAACCCGACGAACGACGCTCGGGATTCACATTGTCGCCGGTGCGGGCGGCAGCAAGTGCTCCGCGCTTATGGAAGAATTGCGGATACACGATTTCCGCCTCAATCGTATAACCCGGGTCACCGGTGCCGAGCCGCTGTCCGGCAGTGGCATTCTTCGACTTCGGGTCGCCGGTTTGAATCATAAAATCCTTTATCACACGGTGAAAAAGCACGCCATCGTAGTAGCCCTCTTTCACTAATTTCACCATGTTGTCGCGATGCTTGGGCGTTTCATCATAAAGTTCTATCACTATTTCGCCAAGCGACGTATTCATAAGCACTTTTGTGCGATTTTCAGCTTTTGCATTCATTGAATTGTCATTATTCTGTTGTTCCACATTAGTAGTGTCGCCTTCACGTTCTCTTCCTCCAGCCGAGCCGCACGAAGCCACGGCAAGCACCGACACCACAAATATTAATAGAGCCTTTTTCATAATCATTCACCGATTTTCAGCATCTTTATCCATTATATTCCCATAGCAGGATAAAGGCGCTTGTAGATGCGCCTGAAATTATCATCACTCGCACTGAGTTCTTCGGCATGTTCTTTGTAGTCGGCACCCCACAATGCTGCTATCAGGTCGGGAAGATAGCAACGCTCACGGTCCTTGTCGATTGCGGCTTTCACCAAAGTATCAATCGAATCGGCATACTTCTCGGCATCAATAGCATGCAGATATCTTGCCGTGCTCGCCACAAATTGCCCCGTGCTGTCAACGTTTATCATATTTTGCACCAATTCGGGCATAATTTCATCAACATTATCTATATTGTTGGCTATATACTCATAGGTCAACAACCCGTTGGAATCTCTGCTTAGTTTCTTTTTCAAGTCTTCGTTCATCGCATGTAATTTATGTGAATGAAATCTTTTTTCAAAATGATTGGCAAATATACAATTTTTTGCCCAAACATTATTGCTATTGCCAACAATCTTTAGTATATTTGGAAATAATTTTTTCGACAAAACTATTTTCAGACACCCCATATATATGGAATCGCATAATATTAATTTTGTTATCACCATCGGCCGCCAATATGGTAGCGGTGGCAGGGAAATCGGGCGACTCGTTGCCGATGCTCTCAATGTGAAATACTACGACAAGGAGCTTCTCACCGAGGCTGCCAAGGCTTCGGGCGTGAAACCTGAAATTTTCGAAGCTGCCGATGAACGCTCGCCCTCGTTCTTTTCCAATCTGTGGTCGTTCAATCTCGGACTAAATTCCGGCTCTTTCTTCATTGGCAATTCTCCGGTCTCCGATGAAAGGATTTACGCCGCTCAGAGTGCCGTGATGAAGGAGCTTGCCGGTCGCTCATCGTGCGTTATTGTGGGACGCAGTGCCGACTATGTGCTACGCAATCACCCCGGACTGATTAGTGTGTTCATTCACTCCTCCATCGAGAAGAGAATATTGAGGATTATGAACCGAACCGACATCGACTCGGCTGAAAAGGCTCGGGAAACAGCGGATAAAAAGGATAAGATTCGTGCAAGCTACTACAATTTCTACACCGACAAGACTTGGGGTGATGCAGCTTCCTACGATTTGTCGATTGACTCTTCCAAGTTGTCGACCGACACCGTGGCTCGCATAATAGTTGATTACGTCAAGGCTCGCATTGCGACGATGTAATCAGGCACTGCCCGTTATTGTATTTCAGCTTCAGCACACCCGTAGCACACAAATTCACCACCGACTCCTCGGCTGTAGCTTTGGTGATATGTGCCAATTTCATGTATTCGTGCAAAGTGATAGAACCATTTGCGTCGATATATGCTATCAGTGTGCGCTCGCTCTCGGTCATAGCAAACGAAGTTGGCGTTTCACAGCCTGAGCGCCTCCATATCTTCACATGTAGCGCACTTGCCAGCACATTTTCATCAGCCACACGATAGTAGGCTCGCCAATGCTTGGCATCGTCCTGCGCCATTACCGGTGGAGTTTCGCTCTTCTGAATGTCGACTTTCAGCACAGCTTTCCCCTCCACACGATACACCGTGCACTTCACCTGCTGCGATGGGCGGCAATACATCTCGGCGGCTTGCTCTACCATGTATATTTCCTCCTCGCTGCTTATCCCGGCTATCTTGCCATTATCTTTCACACCCACAAGTAAATGCCCGCCTTCGTTATTGGCAAATGCCGATATGCTTCGAGCTATTTTCCTTGCATCGGAAATCTGAAATTTGAAATCCTGATGAACGTGTTCACCCTCTTCAATCAAATTTTGCAAGTAGTGCCGACTTCTTAATTCCTTAAGTTGCTGCGATTCTCCCATCTTCAATTGACTTTCCAATATCTAATCAATACATTCCCCCATGACGCCGTCTTTATTCAATAAGCGGCTTTAATACCGGTATCAAGCGGTCGGCATAATGGCGAAAACCAAGGTCGGTGAGGTGAATACCATCGACGGTTCCCTCATGGTCGGGACCATCGAGGTCTTCACACGTCACATAGTATATATTGCGAGGATTATCCTTGCGCAGTAGCTCATAATTCTTGCGGAATGCCTCATTTTTCTCCGGCAGATAACCGGCAAAGAAGGAATCGAAGCGCGAGTAGGGATACAGCGGTCCTTCAACCATCACTATAGGCACCTCAGGGCGCATAGTGCGCAGAATTTTCACGAAATTATACGTCAACGTGTCGCACATCATCTTTGTGCAATTGGGCACCGGGTCAATGACAAACGCACTCACCCCGGGGATAGTAGCCATGGCTCGAGCCATGCAATAATCCATCTTTCCCTCACCGCTTATGCCGATGTTCACACACTCGCAATTCAGCTCGCGCTGTATGATGCTCGTCGACACCATTCCGGTGCGCGAGGCGCACCCACCCTGCATTATGCTTGTCCCATAGAAAACAATCTTCCTCGAAGCTCGAGGATTATCGACACGAGGCTTTGAAATCTCGGCATCGGCGTCAACTCCCACTTCAAGCCAATTGATGCCATCGTAGAGCGGCAGATAAATCATATATTCGCGCATATCGCCGGCAAGATTCTCTACATACACTTTCGATTGTATTGAATCCGACTTCGAGGGGCGGTTTGTATTGACATATTGCCACACTCCATCGTCACTGAGGCGATAGAGGTCGGTTCCCTTAAGCCCTGTATCGGCCATGTGTGCCATGTGTGTGTTCCAAAGCAGATTGTAGCGCACTCCCACGCGTGTGGAATTGGTAGCAAAGCGCACAGCTATTCCGCTGCTACAACGCGAACGCTCCCACAAGTCGTGCCGCACGCTATCCTTCAGATATGCGGGAATACGTGTATATGGCGTGAGCGAATTGTCAAACCCCTTGTTTATCAATTTCAATTCAAGTGCATTGACGTATTTCATGGGCTTTACTTCCTTATCGGCTGATATGGCTGCAAACGATGTGCACAATGCGGCTAAAGCCACAGCAATCGACTTAATCATAGAGAATGTTTTCATTGTTTTATAGTGTAATTATTATTTATCGGTATTAATAATGTAAACTTCCACACACCTGTTTTTTGCACGACCATCGAAAGTGGAATTATCGGCAATTGGATACTCACTGCCAAGTCCTACCGCTGAAATCAGCTTTGCATTGAAACCTATAGCTTGAAAATACTCTGCCACCACATCGGCTCGCTCCTGCGACAGCTCCATGCTGTAGTCGCGGCTCTCTGTATCGTCGGTGCTTCCATAAATCACTATTCCGGCAAAAGGAGTTTTATTGAGAAGTGCCGTGATTTTCAATATCTGCTTGCACGCTGCCCCATTTAGTTCGCAACTGCGCGAATCGAATAGTATGGAATTATCTTCTGAAACTTTCGTGTAGTAAAGTCCTGTGGAATCGTCGAAATAGGTGTTATCATCATTTGCCAATTCTGCCACTGCCGCACGCTGAGCCGCCTTTGCCTCTTTCTCATCTTTCTCTGCTCCGGCAGAAGCACCTGCCACACCTCCAACCATCATTCCGAGATTTGCGCCCACATCGGCACCATAGTCACCTCCGACCAATGCGCCAAGTCCGGCTCCAAGCACTGTGCCTCCCACCGAACCGGCTATAAACCCTTTGGACGTATTGCTCATCGAATCGCACGACGTCATAGCCAATGAACATGCCATAGCCAGCACTACGGCGGTATTAACACACTTTCTCATATCTTTCTCAAATTAATACGTTATGACAAAATTAATGATAAAATCAATATTTGGCAAAATCTACATATTAAAAACAGACAAGCAGTGTCAAAAACTCTTTACTTTGTTCTACCTTATTTAGAGCGCGTTCCTTATCTGTATTTTGCGAGTGCTGATAGCAAATGAGATGGTGTATTAAAAATCATGTTTTTTAACACACCATCTCCATTATTTCGCCCCGAGGTTCATTCTCGAGGATTCAATGATTTTTCTCAATTAGTTATCTTATTTCAAAGTGCCATTTTCGGCATCCTGCACCATCTGGGCATTAGCTGTAATGTAGATTTCCACACGGCGGTTCTGTGCACGTCCCTCCGGTGTGTCGTTTGAAGCTATCGGGCAATCATAAGCCAATCCGTTGGTAGTCATACGTGCCGATGGAACGCCCTTGCCTATGAGGTAGTTTGCCACTGCCTGAGCACGCTCTTTAGAGAGTTTCTCATTGATTGCACGGCTACCGGTGCTGTCGGTATGACCATTGATTGTTACATCAGTTTGAGGATTCTCAAGCAAAGAAGTAGCAAAATCATTTAGAGCATTCTGCGAAGCAGTGCTCAGATTGCTCTTCCCGGTCTTGAAAAGAATACCCTCATCGAAAGTCACTTTGATGGCTTGAAGATTGTTTTGGTCGGTCACGGTTTCCACCTTCGCACCTTCAATTTGAGCAAGTTGCTGCTTCTGCTTGTCCATCTTGCGGCCAATGAGCGTTCCGGCTCCGGCTCCCACAGCGGTTCCTATGGCAGCACCTATAGCGGCACCTTTGCCTCCACCGAATATTGCTCCAAGTCCTGCTCCGGCAGCTGCACCGCTTCCGGCACCAATCAGGGCACCTTTACCTGTGTTATTCATGTTACAACCTGTAGAACCGAGCAACAATACTCCGCTCAGCATAACGCATAAAATCTTTTTCATCTTTTTTCTTCGTGTTTTTTGTGTTGTTAACTTAAATATTTCTTTGCAAGTGCAAAAATACAATTTTCTGCGTTTTTCTCAAAATAATTTTAATTTACCGGCACAATAGTCCAATAAAGCGGCATCATGCGGCTACAATCATCGTCATTTTGCCATTTTTTAGGAATTACAACAATCTTATCCTCATTTTTGTTCAGCCATGCTCCCCACCAGCTCTGATAAGTATTGCACAGTATGTTGTGGCTTGCGTGGCTCAATGCCGCAAATATTAATCGATGTTGCCGCGTAGGCAAGCTCACCCACTCCACTTCGGCATCGGCAAATTGCAGATAGCGACGTGCCGTGCGCTCATCGTCGGTCACCACCACAAATCGGGGATTCTCAAGCCACGTCCGCATTCCCGCAATAGCCCAATTATAGTAATCGGGCGTACATGTGCACGATTTTTTTGTTGGCGACTGCACATGCACTGCCACCGTATCTCGCCGACTTAGTTTTTCTATCAATGATGCATACTCATCGGGGAGCAAATCGCTGTTTATTGCAAAATATTCATGCACGCTATTTCCAAGTGATTCCACGCAGGAATAATTTCTCCACTCGTGTGGCTTTACTTCATCACATCGCTTGCCAAGAATGCGGTCCACAAATCTACTTCTCCGCTCAACACACTCGGGCAAAGCAGGGAAAATTTCTTTCAATGCATCGTTATGCGATACTACACCCACAATATCATCGCCCGTGCGATGTGCTAAAGCGTAGGCATATCGCATCATCTGCTCCCCCAAATCGCCCGAAAGTTCTATCCACCTCATTATTCCTTTACCTTATTTCTTTATTTATTTATAACTACAAAAATACCGTTTTTTGAGAATTATTCCGTAAATTTGCACTATAATTTTAACTATTTATTATGATAATGAAATTTAAATATCTATTTAGCCTGCTTTTGGCTACATTCGTTGGATTATCGGTAAGTGCCGCCGACGATGGTGTGATAATCCCCGACAGCACAGGGTTTAAGTTCACCGATGTGAAAGTTGTGAAATGCACCTCGGTCAAGGACCAGAACAAATCGGGCACCTGCTGGTGCTTCTCGGCAAATTCTTTCTTGGAAAATGAATTGCTGCGAATCACAGGCAAAGAATACGACCTCTCCGAGATGTACATTGTGCGCAAATGCTACGAAGAGAAAGCCAAGAAATTCATTCGAATGAATGGTCAAATAAATTTTGCCGAGGGCGGTAGTTTCCTCGATGTTCCTTATGTGATGAGCCACTTCGGTGCTATGCCTGAAGAGGCTTATAAAGGAATTGAATACGGCGAAGAAAAGCACAATCACAAAGAATTATCTAAAGCCTTGAATGCTTATCTACGAGCTATCGTAACCGTGCCAAACAAAAAGCTATCGAAATCTTGGTTCGAAGGTTATTTAGGCATTCTTGATGCTTACTTCGGCAAACTTCCCGAAAATTTCAAATTCGAGGGAAAGAATTACACTGCCAAGAGCTTTGAGCAATCGCTCGGACTCACCCTAAATGCCTACATGGCTTTCACGTCGTTCACTCACCACCCATTCTACAAGCCTTTTGCCCTTGAAGTTGCCGACAACTGGATTTGGGGTACGCATGAGAATGTAAAACTCGATGAACTTCAAAAAATCGTGGACAATGCCATCGACAACGGCTACTCCGTTGGCTGGGCTGCCGACGTGAGCGAGAAAGGATTCAAGTGGCGCAAGGGATATGCCGTGCTACCTAAGGCTCGCGAAGAAAAAGACCTCGACGGAACTGAACTATCCAAATGGGTTCAGGTGTCGGACTCCGAGCGCGAAAACATGAAATACAAAATCAAAGGTCCGTGCGAAGAAATGAAAGTGACTCAGGAATTGCGACAAGAGATGTTCGACAACCAAGAAACTACCGACGACCATGGTATGGTTATCGTTGGCTCGGCTGTCGACCAAAAGGGCAATAAATATTACAAGGTAAAAAATTCATGGGACACTAACCAAATCTACAATGGTTACTTCTATGTGTCGATGCCTTATTTCCTTGCCAAAACACTCGGCATCTACGTTCACCGCGATGCCGTGCCTGCATCTATCCTCAACAAGCTGAAATAAGCCACTGCCTTTTTCACGGCTTAACCGCATATCTTCACGCCGCTCCGACCGAAGTTTCTCTTCGCGACTTGCGGCGTGAATCTATATATTCAAGCAGCGATGCAAGCGAAATGCACATCAGCGAAATGCCGGTAATGAGATTCACCCACTTCTCCACCGTGCGCACGTCGGTAATTAGCAGCACAAAGCCTGCCACTGCCACAAGTAGCGGCAATAGATAGAGCCACAACGACACCCCCACCTTGCGCGACGTAATAAATAGTACCACTATGTGATACACTCCGCCAAGCAATAGCACGGCAGCAAATATATACGACAAAATCTCCACAAACAGCAACGGACGAAGAATGAGCGACAACCCGAAGCAGATGCCTCCAAGCAACGGCAGCACTCCGCCATTTCCTATGCCTGCTCGAGGCTCATCGGCATACTCCCCTGCTACCGTCTTCGATGCCTGAGCCATCATCAGCACAAGTGCTATCACCGAGGGCACAAGAAACATAACCCCTGCCACTATCACCACACTTTCCATCAACCGGGCTTCATCGTAAAGCAAGGTCAACAACAATCCTGCCAAAAACACAAAGGTGTTGACAAGAAATCCCGAACTCCTTTTTATCATATCTTCTTTATTTTTATTATTTTTCCTCTTTCCGTGTTATTTTCACGGTCGTTTTCTCTTTTACAACAACGAAATTAGTCATTAAAGTTTATTATCCCACTATTTTTTACTATTTTTGTAGTCCGTACTCACTCAAAACGCAAAAAATTGGCTGAGAAAAAGAAAATATTGGCAGTCATAAACCCTATTTCGGGCACTTCGAAGAAGGAATACTTCCCCGAAATAATTGCTCGTTGTATCGACAGCTCTAAATTCGATGTAACCGTGAGGTTCACACAGCATGCCTCACACGCCACTACCCTCACTCAGGAAGCTATCGACAACGATTTCTACGGCGTTATTGCTGTGGGTGGCGATGGCACTATTAATGAGGTGGCGGCTGCCCTGCGCGACTCGCACACCGCCCTCGGCATCATTCCTTGTGGCTCGGGCAACGGATTGGCTCGACACCTCGGCATCTCGCTCAACATCGACAAGGCTTTGGATGTAATCAATAAGGACAACATCAGCGCCCTCGACTATTGCACTGCCAACGAACGTCCGTTCTTCTGCACCTGCGGCGTAGGCTTCGACGCTCACGTCAGCCGCAAATTCGCCGAAGCTAAGAAACGGGGTCCATTGAGCTACATTCAAAAAACTCTTGTGGAATATCTAAAATATCGAAGCCAAATCTACAGCATCGAAACTGCCGACAAGGTTATCACCGAAAAGGCTTTCGTTATTGCCTGCGGAAACGCTTCGCAATATGGCAACAACGCTTTCATAACACCTCAAGCAAGTATGAACGACGGACTTATCGATGTGACTGTGATTCTGCCGTTCACTCCGCTCGACACTGCTTTGATGGGAGTGTTGCTTTTCACTCGCCACATCGACCAAGATACTAACATTCAATCTTTTCGCACTCCCGAATTAATAATCCACCGCCCAAGCCCCGACATAATGCACATCGACGGAGAACCCGTAATGATGCCTGCCGACATTCACATAAAATGCCACAAATCGGGCATCAGAATTTTCCTGCCCGACTCGTCGCCCGACGACCGCAAATCACTCTTCGCTCCTATCGAAAATGGCTTTTGGGATTTTGTGAACACTATTCGCTCCGAATTAAACATTTAACAAACTAAGCGTTTTAACAAAATTTAATATCCTAAAACGCTCTTTCTCCAACAAAATAGTTCAAAAACACATTTTTTTATTTGTTTTTTGTAGGTAATAGCCGTAAATTCGTATCGAAACAATTAAGTTTCTATTTTTACCATACTAATAACCTAAAATCACTCATAATGAGCTATTTAAAATTTGATAAAAGCCTGATGATTAATCTGGAGCAATCTCTCCCCAAGGAGATGTTGCGCACCAATCAGTCAGGAGCCTATCATTGTACAACTATTGTCGGGTGCAACACTCGCAAGCAGCACGGATTGCTCGTAATTCCTATCCCCGAGATGGATGACGACAATCACGTTTTGCTTTCTTCACTCGATGAAACCGTGATTCAGCACGGCGCTCCATTCAATCTGGGGCTTCACAAGTACAATGGTTCATGCTTTAGCCCCAACGGGCATAAGTATATCCGCGAATACGACTGCGAAACAGTGCCTCGAACCACATACCGCGTGGGCGGCGTGATTCTCACTAAAGAGAAAATCTTCATTTCGCACGAGAACCGAATCCTTATCCGCTACACGCTCGTCGATGCCCACTCGCAGACGACTCTGCAATTCCGTCCTTTCCTCGCCTTCCGAAATGCCAACGACCTGTGCATGGAAAATGGCGTGGCAAATCGCGATTACACAGAGGTGAAAAATGGTATTGCCACTTGTATGTACACCGGATATCCTACCCTCTACATGCAGTGTAGCCACAAGCCGGAATTCATTTTCCAGCCTAATTGGTACAAAGGCATCGAGTACATCAAGGACCAAGAACGAGGAATCCCTTACCGCGAAGACTTATATGTGCCGGGATATTTCCAACTTAACATTAAGAAAGGTGAAAGCATCATCTTCTCGGCAGGAATCTCAGAAGTAAGTCCGCGTAACCTTGCAAAAATGTACGACGAGGAAATTAAAACGCGTACTCCCCGCACAAGTTTCTATAACTGCATGAAGAATTGCGCCAAGCAATTCTATGTGAAACGCACCGAGGGTAAATACCTACTCGCCGGATACCCATGGTTCAAAATTCGTGCACGCGACGAGTTTATCGCACTCCCGGGTACCACCCTGTCGGTTCACCACCGCGCTGACTTTGAGGAAATTATGGACACTGCACAAAAGTCGCTCCTCGAGTTTATGGCAACCGGCAAAGCCGATGCAGTGATGCAGGGAATCGACCTCCCCGACGTCCCGCTATGGGCTATTTGGGCTATTCAGCAATACTACAAAGAAGCCGGCGAAACCGAAACCCGCAAGCGCTATGGCGCTCTCGTCAAGGAGATTATAAGCTATATCTTAAGCAACAAACATCCTAATCTCGAGTTCAACGAATCGGGTCTTATTTCCACCAACGGACGCACTTATCCTGTTTCGTGGATGGACTCTTCAAACCCCGACGGAACACCAATTGTGGCTCGAACAGGTTTCCTCGTTGAGTTCAACGCTCTTTGGTACAATGCGCTGATGTTTGCTCACGCTCTGTTTGCTACCGATGAGGCTGAACGCGAGAACACCATGAAGTGGGAAAGCATTGCCACCCTGTGCAAAGACTCGTTCACCGATACGTTCATGAACGACTTCGGTTATCTCTACGACTATGTCACCGGATTGTTCACCGACCTTAGTGTGCGCCCGAACATGATTATCGCTGCCGGTCTTGACTATTCACCTCTCGACCGACGTCAGCGCAAATCGGTGCTCGATGTAGTGACACGAGAACTATTGACTCCTAAGGGTTTGCGAACTTTAAGCCCGAAGAGCTACGGATACTCTCCGATTTATCTCGGAAACCCGTCGGAACGCGAATACGCCTACTATCAGGGTCCTGCTCGCCCTTGGCTCATGGGATTCTATGCCGATGCCTACATCAAAGTCTTCGGCTTGAGCGGTGTGTCATTCATTGAGCGCATGATGATAGGTTTCGAAGACGAAATGACACAAGGTTGCATCGGTTCGCTCTCTGAACTCTACGACGGAAACCCACCATTCACCGGTCGAGGAGCTGTGAGCTTCGCCACTAATGTGGGTGGTGTGCTCAGAGTACTGCGACTCTTGAAAAATTTAAACTTATAATTGAGAAATAAATTGCATCATTACCATATATGAAAGCTTTAATGTTCGGGTGGGAATTCCCACCTCATATCCTCGGAGGACTTGGAACTGCCAGCTATGGTTTGACAAAGGGAATGTATGATAATGGCGATATGGACATCACATTCGTCATTCCTAAGCCTTGGGGCGACGAAGAGCGTAGCTTCGCTCGTATCGTCGGCGCCAACTCTGTCCCCGTAGCTTGGAGAGATGTAAGCTGGGATTACGTGCAAAGCCGCATTGGAAACGTCATGGACCCACAGCTCTATTTCGACCTTCGCGACCACATCTATGCCGACTTCAACTACATGGGCACAAACGACCTCGGTTGTATTGAATTTTCGGGACGCTATCCCGATAACCTGCTTGAGGAAATCAACAACTACTCAATCATGGCAGGAGTTATTGCCCGCACCGTGCCGTGCGATGTGATTCACTCTCACGATTGGCTTACCTACCCTGCCGGTATACACGCCAAGCAGGTCACCGGAAAGCCCCTCGTAATCCATGTGCATGCCACCGACTTCGACCGTAGCCGTGGCAATGTGAACCCCACGGTGTTTGCTATCGAGAAGGACGGTATGAACAATGCCGACCACATCATCACCGTGAGCAACCTCACTCGCCAGACGGTTATCGAAAAATATGGCATTAACCCCGAAAAGGTTACTACCGTGCACAATGCTGTGGAACCTCTCAGCGAGGAAATTCGCAACATCAAGATGAAGAAAGGTAAAGACAAGGTGGTGACATTCCTCGGCCGTATCACTATGCAAAAAGGTCCGGAATACTTCGTTGAAGCTGCTTCAAGAGTGCTCCAAAAAACTCACAACGTGCGCTTCGTGATGGCAGGTAGCGGCGATATGATGGAAAAAATGATTCGTCTTGCCGCCGACCGCGACATTGCCGACCGCTTCCACTTCACGGGATTCCTAAAGGGCCGTCAAGTCTACGAAATGCTCGCTGCAAGCGATGTCTACATCATGCCTTCGGTGTCGGAGCCTTTCGGCATTTCGCCTCTTGAAGCTATGCAGATGGGTGTACCTTCTATCATCTCTAAGCAGTCGGGCTGCGCCGAAATCCTTGAAAACGTGATAAAAATCGACTATTGGGACATTAATGCTATGGCTGATTCTATCTACGCCATTATCAAGTATCCGGCTCTTTATAATCACCTTCGCGACCGCGGACTTGCCGAAATCGATACTATACAGTGGAAAAAAGCAGGTGCCAAGGTTATCGACATCTATCATAAAGTGATAGGTCACTAACTCTCGTCGCGGCTAAAGTGCGACAAAATAAAAATTTATTAAGCAAACGTTTAATTACCAACGAATTTAATCAAATAAAATGAAAGCCATTTGTTTTTATTTTCAAATACATCAGCCGTTCCGTTTAAAGACTTATCGCTTCTTTGATATCGGTAACGACCATTACTATTACGACGATTTCGCTAACGATGAAATCATCACTCGCATTGCTCAGCGCTCTTATCTCCCTGCCAACGCAATGCTTCTCGATATGATTAAGGAGTCGGGGAAAAAGTTCAAAGTAGCTTTCTCTATCACGGGAACCGCTCTCGAACAATTGGAACAGTACGTTCCTGAATTTATCGACTCTATGAAAGAGCTGGCAGCAACAGGTTGCGTGGAATTCCTCTCCGAAACCTACGCTCACTCTCTTGCTTCTCTTGGCGACCCCGATGAATTCGTCGCTCAGGTGAAAGCTCACGATGAAAAGATTTTCCAACTCTTCGGGCAAAAACCTAAAGTGTTTAGAAACACCGAGCTGATTTATAGCGATGACATTGCATCAATGGTGGCTGCAATGGGATTCAAAGGCGCTATTACCGATGGAGCAAAGCATATCCTCGGCTGGAAATCGCCTAACTACGTCTACGCCTCGGCTGCTGCTCCTAAGCTAAAACTCTTGCTCAAAAACTCTAAGCTTAGCGACGATATCTCTTTCTTGTTCAGCAACCCCGAGTGGGAGTCTTATCCTCTCACTGCCGATAAATACATCGACTGGATTGCCGCACTTCCGCAAGAGGAACAAATAGTGAACCTATTCATGAACTACGAAACTTTCGGCGAACTCCAAGCTCGCGAAACGGGTATTTTTGAATTCATGAAGGCGCTTCCTCGTTTCGCTAAAGAAAAAGATATCACTTTCTGGACTCCAAGCGAAACTCTATCTAAACTGAAATCTGTGGGCGAACTTTCAGTTCCTTATCCAATGTCTTGGGCAGATGAAGCTCGCGACACCAGCGCATGGCTCGGTAATGACTTGCAGAACGAAGCATTCAAGAAACTATATTCTATCGCTGAGCGCGTACGCCTGTGCGACGACCGACGCTTGAAGCAGGACTGGAACTACCTACAGACATCTGACCACTTCTTCTATATGTGCACTAAGCACCGCAACGATGGCGCCGTTCACTCGCACTATAGCCCCTACGAAACTCCGTTCCAAGCATTTATGAACTATATGAACGTGCTTTCCGACTTCATTGTGCGTGTGGAAGAGCAATATCCTCTCTCTATTGAGAACGAAGAACTTAACGCTCTGCTCACCACTATCCGCAACCAAGCCAAGGAAATTGAAGTGCTGAACCGAGAGGTTACTCTAATGCGTAACAACATCATCAAAGCCGAAGAGGGCGATATGGAACCTGTGGTAGAAGACAAACCGGCTGAGCCGGCTAAAAAAACCGCAAAAAAACCTGCGGCTAAAAAAACTACTAAGAAAGTCGCAAAAAATGCCGAGTAAAATAACAACTTTATTTTTACCCGCATCTATAATAGCGACTTTATAGCTCAATTCCCCTCCACTAACGAGCAGTTTATGCTCTAATGAAAAAGGGACTTTGCCTGATTGATTGGCAAAGTCCCTTTTCTATAAATCAACGTTTCCGCAAAAAATTACCCATTATTCTTGGGAAAACCATTATGCAAAAAACGCCGTCCCCCCGATTATCCATCATATATAAGCTTCATAAAAGCAGAAAACCGTGCAGCAAATATTCTTTACCACACAGTTCCCCGTTTTTTTATGCTATGTTCTACCGAACTATATCACAAGCTAATGTATTATCAATCGATAAGCTCATAACGACGGAACACCTTTTGAATCTTCTCAAGTGCCGTTGTCACCTGCTCCTTAGTGTGCGTAGCCATAAGACTGAAGCGAATAAGAGTGTCATGTGGCGCTACAGCCGGCGACACCACAGGATTCACAAAAATTCCCTCCTCAAGCAAATCACGCGTGATAGTGAACGTCTTGTAATTATCACGTATGTAAAGAGGTATAATAGGTGTTTCCGTATGTCCTATCTCACAACCCATATTGCGGAATCCCTCAAGTGCATAATTCGTCAGTGCCCACAAGTTCTCTTGACGTTCAGGCTCACTAAGCATAATATCAAGAGCGGCATTCGCTGCTGCTGTCGACGCCGGTGTGATACTTGCCGTGAATATATATGAACGCGAATGATGACGAAGGAAATTGGTTATTTCCTTATCGGTAGCTATAAATCCTCCCAACGACGCAAAAGATTTGCTGAACGTTCCCATTATCAAGTCTACATCATCTGTCACACCAAAGTGATTACATGTGCCTCGTCCTTGCTTTCCGAATACGCCTATACCATGCGCCTCATCGACCATCACTGTTGCATCATATTTCTTTGCAAGCTCTACAATCTTAGGCAACTTTGCAACATCACCTTCCATCGAGAACACACCATCAGTAACAATAAGCTTCACCTTATCAGGATTACACTTCTGCAACTGCTCCTCAAGCGACACCATATCATTGTGCTTGTATTTTAGCGGAGTCGAGAACGACAAGCGACGACCTTCAATTATAGAAGCATGGTCCTGCTCATCAAGTATTACATAATCTTCACGACCTGTAACGCACGATACAACACCCAAATTTACCTCAAAACCGGTTGAATATATCATTGCGTCCTCTTTGCCCACAAACTCTGCCAAACGAGCCTCGAGCTGCTTATGTATATCAAGTGTACCATTAAGAAATGGCGAACCGGCACAACCCGTTCCATATTTACGCGTTGCTTCAATCGCTGCTTCCTTCACCTTAGGATGATTTGTCAACCCCATGTAACTATTCGAGCCGAACATCAGCACCTTCTTACCATTCATAATCACTTCAGTGTCCTGCTCGCTCGATATTGCACGAAAATAGGGATATATACCTGCTGCCTTGGCCTTTTGAGGCTCCTGATACTTTGATAATTTAGCTTGTAATAGCTTCATAGTTTATTTATTATTATCTTTTTTATTATTATAAACTATCTACACCTGCTTAAGTTATGCTTAATTCAAATATAGGCTACAAATTTACGAAAATAATCTTAAAACCAGTAACAATTTTCTCAGAAAATGGCACATTTTTTCAAAATAGTGCAAATTGTAGAGTCCAACAGCATGCAGAAATGATGTTTTATTAAGCGTTTTGGGGTCTAACATTTTGTTATTTCAAAAATTAGATATAGTAAGGGATTGACGATATGTGGGGGGGGAATCGGTATATAGAAGGGAGGGATCGGAATGAGGGAGGGGGAAAATGATGAGAGCCGGGCAATTCTTTTGCTCGGCTCTCTTAGGGGGCGG
>CAMEKH010000008.1 GCA_945921235.1 uncultured Prevotellaceae bacterium
TTGGCAACGTCTTCGGCGCTACCAACAATGTGCTAACCATATTCACGCCTCTCCGAGGCGTTACTCGCTCCGCTCGCCACAATCGGCGGTCACCCACAATCGGCAGAACAAAATTGTTTGGAAAGTGCAGTGGCAGAATACAAGTGGCAGTAACGCACCGTGGCGTACATGAGTTGTGGTAACGTGCTGTGGCAGGAAGTGAATGAAGGAAACGCATGTGGTGGAAATTAGGGAGTTGGTTGGCGACAGCAATATTGTTTCGGTTGCCGTTTTTATTGCAATCAAGAAGTTCTTTGGGTTATTTGAAGTAATTGAAGTTTGAGGATTTTTGTGATAAGTTATGTGGTATGCAAAGTGTAGAGTTGTGGATTATTCATCTTTAATGAGGTTGTTGATTTGTGAGATTACTTCATCGTTGGTGTGTTGAATTTTGCGATATAATCTAAATGCGTATATTATGCCACAGATGCTTCCTATTATACCTCCTATCAAGCTGCCTTCGAAGAATCCTTTGTGAAAATTGTCGCTTGTCATTGGCATTGATTGCATTATTTCAAATATTGTACATACAAACCAAAAGATGCATAGAGGCATAATAATTATCATTTGCTTTGTTCTCTTTGATTTCATTTTCATAAGTTTTTTAAGGTACTCATGAGGTTTCCCTTCAGATAGTCGGCTTCGGATAGGGAAGAGAGATTGATTTTGTAGTCGAAATATACATCGATGCAACATATAATATTGATAAATGCGTAATTCCAACATGAAAGTTCAAATGCGAGTTGGCTTTGTAGTTCTTGAAGTCCTAAGCAATTAATATCGTTTCCCATAATGATGAATTTTTATTGTTGTTTGTTGCAGCGGAATTTTTGAGTTGTTGACGAATTCGAAATAGCCGAATGGACACATTTTTAGGCGATATACCGATTATGGTAGCGATTTCGTAGTAGGAAATATCTTCGAGCCAAAGGAGGACAATAGCTCGGTCGATAGGTTGAAGAAGGCTGATTCTGCTGTGAAGCATGCGAGCTTGTTCGGTGTTGCGACTCTTGTCGTTGAAAAGGTCGATGGTCATAGAAAGCTGAGCTTTTTGGCGGCGACGTTTCTCTTTGTCGAAGGATACGCAGGTGCTGAGAGCTACGCGTTAAATCCACGTTTTGATGTTGCAACGGTGGTCGAAAGAGTTTAAGCCTTGCCATAGTCTTATCATTACCTCCTGGAAAAGGTCGGCAACTTCCTGCTCATCGCTTGATAACATATAGCACACGGTGTAGATAGTGCTTTTATTCTATTTAATCAGCAACGTGAATTTTTGTCATCAGGATTCATTGTTGTTAATATGTTTTCAAATTGTTTTTAAAGTTAGACATCATTGGTAGAATTATTACTACAGATTGTGCAAAAAAATAATCCCCGGCATCGCTGCCAGAGATTGCATGTCAAATTAACCTTCTAATACCATTAACATAAACCTAAAAACATAGAACACTTGTCATCTCGACAAAAGTTTTTTGTTACCTAAAAACTAATACCATGAAAAAACTGATGCAAATGTAGTGTTTTTATGTTATACAACATAGTTTTTTGATATAAAAATGCATCTTATTAACCTTAATTAAGGTAGAGTGTGGTTTGTTTGATTTATGTTAACAATTGTGCTTAAGAAATAATAGTGAGGTGATGCGATGTGAGAGATAGATGTAACAAATTATGCAGCTGCGAGCTAAGAATTTGTGTAATGAGTTATGAAGATATAATACAAATCAGTGATTTTGAGAGTTACGATAAAAAATGGTAAATAAATTTACTGAAAATTTTGGCTGCTTGGAGAAAAAGTCGTACCTTTGCAAGCCGATTATATCCAAATTTAACATTTCACGAATGCATGAAAGCTTTTGGCCGGGCTTAAATGCGTGATGGTGAAATAATTAATTAACATTTAATCAGGAATAATAAAGTGGATACTTTAAGTTACAAGACAATCTCAGCTACAGCTGAAAGCGCTCAAAAGGAATGGGTAGTTATAGATGCTACCGACCAAGTTTTGGGACGTCTATGCGCAAAAGTTGCAAAAATCGTGCGTGGAAAGTATAAACCATGCTACACACCGCATGTTGACTGTGGTGACAATGTGATTATTATCAATGCCGATAAAGTGGTTTTGACAGGCAATAAGTGGGACGACCGCAAGTATTTGTCATACACCGGATATCCCGGAGGACAGCGTGTGGCAACACCGAGAATTCTTCAATTGAAGTCGGAGAAGCATGCTTTGAAGCCTGGCAAGCACCCGTTGTTCATAAAGGTGATGAAGGGAATGCTTCCGAAGAATCGTCTTGGAGCAGCTTTGCTGAAGAACATACATGTGTATAACGGACCGGAGCACCCACATGAGGCTCAGAATCCTAAGGTAATTGATATCAATAAACTTAAATAAGATTGAAGATTATGGAACAGATTAATGCAGTAGGTCGTCGTAAGGCCGCAATCGCCCGAGTATTCGTAACAGAGGGAAATGGCGAAATCACAATCAACAAGCGTGCGCTTGAGGTTTATTTTCCGTCTTCGATTCTTCAGTTTATTGTGAAGCAACCTTTGAATCTTCTTGAGGTAGCAGAGAAATATAAAATCAACGTCAACTTGTGTGGCGGAGGTTACAAAGGACAGGCTGAGGCGCTTCGCCTTGCAATAGCACGTGCCCTTGTGAAAATCAATGCCGACGATAAGGCAGCACTCCGTGCAGCAGGTTTCGTGACACGCGACCCACGTGCAGTAGAGCGTAAGAAACCGGGTCGTCCAAAGGCACGCAAGAGATTCCAGTTCAGCAAGCGTTAATATTTTACTATCGTTTGAGAGAATTGCTTGAAAAAATAGAGTTTAGTATCTAAACCGCATGGACTTGATTTGGCTGAAAGAGCCAAAGTTGGCTACCATGAGGTTGATTTTAAAAAAAGAAAGTAAACAAAAACAAGAATTAAAATGGCAACACCAAATTTTGACCAACTTTTAGAGGCAGGATGTCACTTCGGCCACTTGAAACGCAAATGGAATCCTGCAATGGCTCCTTACATTTTCATGGAGCGCAATGGTATCCACATTATTGATTTGTATAAGACTGCTGCAAAGCTCGATGAAGCAGCTGCAGCTCTTAAGAATATTGCAAAATCGGGAAAGAAAGTGCTTTTCGTAGCTACAAAGAAGCAAGCAAAGCAAGTGATAGCAGATAAGGCAACATCAGTGAATATGCCTTACGTTATCGAGCGCTGGCCGGGAGGTATGCTCACCAACTTCCCCACAATCCGCAAGGCAGTGAAGAAGATGGCATCAATCGACAAGATGTCGAAAGATGGCACATTCGATAACCTTTCGAAGCGTGAGAAACTCCAGATTACACGTCAGCGTGCAAAACTTGAGAAGACACTTGGTAGCATAGCTGACTTGAATCGCCTTCCTTCAGCTCTTTTCGTGGTAGACGTGAGGGAAGAGCACATTGCAGTAGCAGAGGCTAATCGTCTTGGAATACCTGTGTTTGGTATCGTCGACACCAACTCCGACCCCAACCCTGTAGATTTCGTAATCCCAGCCAACGACGATGCATCGAAGTCGATAGAGCTTATCCTCGATACTGTTTGTGCAGCAATGCTCGAAGGACTTGAGGAGCGCAAAGTAGAGAAGGTGGATAACAAAGATGCAGCCGAAGGCGAAGAGGCTCCGAAGCCCAAGCGCACTCGCGTAGCACGTCGCAAGGCGGCAGAGGTAGAGGCAGAGGCTGAAGCACTTGCTGATGCTGAAGAAGCACCTGCTACGGAAGAGGCAGCAGAGTAAACATGTAAAAGCCTGCAAAAGGCTACAGAAATAACTCAAATAATAACGATTAAAACCATACAAAAAAAGATATGGCAGTTACAATGGCAGATATCAGCAAGCTTCGCAGTATGACCGGTGCCGGTTTGATGGACTGCAAGAAAGCTTTAGCTGAGGCAAATAACGATATGAATGCTGCAATTGAGATTATTCGCAAGAAGGGTCAGGCAGTTGCAGCCAAGCGTGAAGACCGCGAGGCTTCGGAGGGCTGTGTGCTCGCCGATGCAGCTGAGGGATTCGCAGCAATCGTTGCTTTGAAGTGTGAGACCGACTTCGTGGCAAAGAATGAAGGTTTTGTGGCA
The DNA here is from genome assembly GCA_945921235.1 of uncultured Prevotellaceae bacterium. Taxonomy (GTDB): domain Bacteria; phylum Bacteroidota; class Bacteroidia; order Bacteroidales; family Muribaculaceae; genus CALZFJ01. Next base: position 4,167 of record CAMEKH010000008.1, read on the forward strand.
CTCACCAAGAAAATCCTTGCTGCTGCAATGGCGGCAAAGGTGAAGAGTCTCGATGAGCTCAAAGAAGCAGAAGTGGAAGGACGCAAGATTTCCGACCTCATAGTGGAGGAAATCGGCAAGACCGGTGAAAAGATGGAGCTTGGTGCCTACGAGTATGTAGAGGGCGTAGATGCTACAGCTTACAACCACTTTGGCAATAAACTTTCCACTATCGCCGCTTTCAATGAGAAACTTGCCGATGCACATGTGGGCAAGGAGGTTGCTATGCAGATTGCAGCAATGAACCCGGTGGCACTCGATGAGGATAGCATGCCGCAAGAGGTGAAAGACTCAGAGTATAATGTGGCTGTTGAAAAGACTCGTCAAGAGCAGGTTCAGAAAGCAGTAGAGGTAGCTATCAAGAAAGCCGGATTCAATCCCGCTCACTTCGACAGCGAGGCTCACATGGAGTCGAATCAGGCAAAAGGTTGGATTACAGCCGACGATGTAGTGGCTGTGAAGAAAATTATTGCCGAAGTTACTGCTGAGAAGTCAGCTAACTTGAATGAGACAATGATTCAGAACATTGCAAAGGGTCGTCTGAACAAGTTCTTCAAGGAGAACTGCTTGCTCAAGCAAGAGTTCGTGTCGGACAATACAATGGACATTGCCACTTACTTGAAGAAGCAGAGCGCAACACTCACGGTTACTGCTTTCAAGCGTGTAAACTTGACTAAAGACTAAATAGCTGATAAGGCTGAAAACTTAATAGAACGATGGCGTGCCTGCCCTAAACTTGGCGCGCCATCGTTTTTGTCGAATTGCAATAGCAAATTCGGGGCTTTGTGTGGTGACTTCAGTGAGGATAAGTTGATAGATATGTAAGCGTGCCAAAAGCAATGATTTCGGCTGTAATATCACAACTTTGCAGTGAGGCTTGCTCCTCTTTGTCGCCTCAATGGCAGAACTTGTAGCTGAAGTGTTGCTTACTAAAAATGATATTTTAGCGACAACATTTTTACAATGACTTGTAAAATTACTATTTTTGTAGAAAAGTTTATTATAAAATGATTGAAGGCCATATAATCAATGAAGCCGAGAGCGAGCGTGCCGTGCTTGTGGGGCTTATTACTCCTACGCAAAACGAAATGCGTGCCAATGAGTATCTCGACGAGCTTGCATTTCTTGCCGATACAGCAGGAGCCGTGTCGGTAAAGAAATTTTTGCAGCGTGTCGACTCGCCAAATCGTGTGACATTTGTCGGAAAAGGGAAATTGGAGGAAATTGCCCGTTATATTGAGGAGAACGAGATAGGATTGGTGATTTTTGATGATGATTTAACCCCAAAACAGGTATTGAACATTGAAAAAGAGGTGAAAGTGAAGGTGCTCGACCGCACGAGTCTTATCCTCGATATTTTCGCCAAGCGTGCTCAGACGGCAAATGCCAAGATGCAGGTAGAGTTGGCTCAATATCAGTATCTGCTACCGAGGCTGACGCGAATGTGGACGCACCTTGAGCGACAAAGAGGAGGAATCGGTATGCGCGGTCCGGGTGAAACGCAGATTGAAACCGACCGACGCATAATTCTTGATAAAATATCGCTATTGAAAGAGCGTCTGCGCGGGCTCGACAAGCAGAAGACAATACAGCGCCAGAACCGAGGAAAGCTCACTCGAATAGCGCTTGTAGGCTACACGAATGTGGGAAAATCCACGCTGATGAATCTGCTGAGCAAGAGTGAAGTGTTTGCCGAGAACAAACTCTTTGCCACGCTCGACACCACTTGTCGAAAGGTGGTGATAGAGAATCTGCCATTTCTGTTGACCGATACAGTAGGGTTTATACGCAAATTGCCTACTCACCTTGTAGAGTCGTTCAAGACAACGCTCGACGAGGTGCGCGATGCCGATATACTTGTGCATTTGGTGGATATCTCGCACCCGCAATTTGAGGAGCAGATAGAAGTGGTGAACAAGACACTGAATGAGGTGTGCGATGCAGCCAACAAAGAGATGATAGTGGTGTTCAATAAAATCGATGCATTCACCTACAAAAAGAAGGACGATGACGACCTCACACCGCGCACGCGCGAGAATATACCGCTTGGGGAGCTGAAAGCCACGTGGATGGCAAAATTGCACGATAATTGCGTGTTTATTTCGGCTAAAAAGCGTACGAACATCGATGAATTGAAGCAGATGCTCTATCAGAAAGCAAAAATTATTCACACACAGCGTTTTCCATACAACGACTTCCTTTTCCAGAAATACGATGAACTTGGAGAGGAGTTATGACGATGACAGAGCGTTGCCGGCTCAATAGTGTGAAGGGCAGAAAATAGAGAAGTGAAATTAAAGTATATTTTATTTGCTTTTACGCTTGGTGTGGTGTAACTTTGCAATTAAATAGTGCGCAATTGAAGGGAATAAAAGTAGGCGCACTGAAAATTGACGTTAGAGCAGTGAGAAAAAAATTGTTCATAATGACTGTGACGCTGTGGGCATTGTTTATGCCCATAGCCGATGCTTTTGCCCAGATGCAATGGCGAGAGAGTTCACAGCCGGTGAACGTTCCGAGCCTTAACGACCCGCGGCAGAGCGATGGAGTGGAGATTTACGGCATCAACAGCTCAATCTATGTTCGCACGCCCCACAGAATACAGGTTAAGGTGTTCACCATATTGGGGCAGATGGTGTCGCAGGCAGTGCTAAATCCCGGCACATCGGAGCTAAAAATCAATTCAAGAGGTATTTATATAGTAAAGATAGGCAATGTAACGCAGAAAGTGGCACTATAGTTGTCTATCGGGAGCATAAATTAAGGTGAATATGGAAAAGAACAATGAAAACAACGGTTTGGATTGGTCGAATCTGTCGTTCGGTTATATGAAGACCGATTTTAATGTGCGCTGTGCATACAAAGATGGGAAATGGGGCGAAGTAGAGGTGTCGGAATCGGAATATATCAACCTGCACATGGCAGCAACGTGCTTGCACTATGGGCAAGAAATCTTTGAGGGATTAAAAGCCTTCAAGGGGAAAGACGGCAAGATACGCATTTTCCGCTTGGAAGAGAATGCCAAGCGCATACGTCGCAGTGCTGAAGGAATAAAGATGGCACCACTGCCCGAAGAGAAGTTCCGCGAGATGGTAGAGAAGGTAGTGAAGCTCAATGAGCGTTTTATACCGCCCTATGGAAGCGGCTCATCGCTATATATCCGTCCGCTTGAAATCGGAATATCGGCACAAGTGGGAGTGAAGCCTGCAAGTGAGTATCTGTTCTTGATTTTCGTTACGCCCGTAGGACCTTATTTCAAGGAAGGTTTCAAGCCTACAAAGGTGGCAATCTACCGTGAGTTCGACCGTGCGGCACCCTGTGGCACCGGACGCTGGAAAGTGGGAGGCAACTATGCCGCCAGCCTTGCCGCCGGAGAGCTGGCACGCCAAGGCGGATATTCGGCAGTGCTATATCTCGACCCAAAAGAGAAAAAATATATCGATGAATGTGGACCTGCCAATTTCTTTGCTATAAAAGATGGCAAATATATTACGCCGAAGTCGGGTTCGATTCTGCCGTCGATTACCAATATGAGCTTGCAGCAGATAGCCAAGGATATGGGACTTGAGGTGGAATGTCGTCCTGTGCCGCTCGAGGAGCTTGACACGGTGGAAGAAGCAGCCGAGTGTGGCACGGCAGCCGTAGCGGCTCCAATCAGCGAGGTGCACGACATCGACACCGGAAAGAAATATGTGATAGCTAAAGACGGACAGCCCGGACTGGTGACTACGCAACTTTATAATCACTTGCGAGCCATTCAGCTTGGCGATGAACCCGATGTGCATAATTGGGTTTCAATAATAGATTGATGATGATTGATTATATATCGATAATCGAAAAATACTATAGCACGGGCAGTGATGCCTACAACCTATTGATAACACACAGCCGACAGGTAGCCGAGTATGCCATGCAACTCGCCGACAGGTCGGCTGTGGCTATTGACAGGGATTTTGCCTACGAGGCGGCGATGCTCCACGATATAGGAGTGTTCAAGACTAATGCTCCCGGCATATTCTGCTATGGCAGCGAGCCTTATCTGCGCCACGGGTTGATAGGAAAGGCAATTCTTGAAGCCGAAGGGCTGCCACGTCATGCCCTTGTGTGTGAGCGCCACATAGGAGCAGGGCTTACTGCCGAGGAGATTACAGCACAACACTTGCCGCTGCCGGCTATTGATATGCTTCCGCTCACTATTGAAGAGAAAATAGTGTGCTATGCCGATAACTTTTTCTCAAAATCACACATTGCACAGGCAAGAAGCTATGAGCAGGTGTGCCGCCAGATGATGCACTATGGAGCAGGCACTATGGCACGGCTCGAGGAGATGCATAGTCTTTTCTGTGAATATCAAGAGCCACAATATGAGGTGGCAACGGCAATATAACTTAGAGCGATGGATACACGTTGCTCTTTATTTTATTTGCTGCGGCTTCAATCTCCTCTTTGGAAAAATCGCCTCGAGTCATAAGCCTCAGTTCTATGGCATTCAGATGCTTGGCGTAGGGAGGCTGAATATATTTGAAATCGGCATTGAGCTTAAACCCGAGCGACTCATAGAAGGAAATGCGTTTACGAGTCAAGACATCGACGGGAGGCTCCACTTCGAGCACTATGCGCGAGCCGACATGAGCTATGAAATCCTCCATTACACTGTGTCCTATCCCTTTGCCACGCATTGCCGTGGCTACAGCCAAATGCTCTATGTAGTGGAAATCGCCGAAATTCCAGTGACTGACGAAGGCTTGTAGCTCCGAATTCTCACTATCGGTGCAAACACGTATGCCGAAGTCGGGGTTTTGTTCCAACAAGTCGATAACGAGATTGAAATCGCGGCGTTCGTCGGCGGGGAAAGAATATTCATAAAGATTCTTTATTTCTGTTATAAATGTCGACTTAGAGCGTATTTCTTTGAAATTATGCATACTTTTTTGATAATTTATTAAATGTTTAAGGCTGAAATTTAAATAAAATGATTACCTTTATATGCCAAAAGCAAAGTAAATACTTTTTCTTGAATTAAAAAAATTAATAGATATTGTCACATGGCAAATTCACAATTAGATTCTTTAGATTACAGAATTTTGAAGATGTTATCGCAGAATGCGAGAAAACCTTATCTCGAAATAGCCCGTGAGTGCAACGTATCGGGGGCTGCCGTGCATCAGCACATACAGAAAATGTACAGTCTTGGGGTGATGAAAGGCTCGGAAACGCTTATTGAGCCATCGTCGGTGGGCTACGATACTTGTGCATATATAGGATTTTTCCTCACCGACCCATCGAAATTCGATGAGGTGGTGGAGCAACTCAAAGAGATACCCGAAGTGGTGGAGTGTCATTTCACTACAGGAAAATATGATATTTTCATCAAACTTTATGCGCACAACAACAGTCATCTGTTGCAGATAATCCACGACAAGCTACAAAATCTTGTGTCGGTGCGCACAGAATCGTTAATCTCCTTCAAAGAGGTCTTTAAGCGTCAAATACCGATATCCGAAGAATAATTTTTGTGCCCTATTCCGGTATCGGTAGAACAATCCACGCATAATTGTGGTTATCACTATAAGTGAATAGAAGCATTTTAGAAAAAATGGATAACGACCAATTGCTACTCGATGCCATTTTTTGCGCTCGCCGGGCGGGAAAGGTGCAACTCGAGTATTTCCGCACGTCGAATCTGGGGATTACGACGAAACTGAACGATAGCGACATTGTTACTGTTGCCGACAAGCTCTCGGAAGAGGCGATAATAGACTTTGTGCATGAGCATTATCCCTACCACTCCATTCTTTCGGAAGAGTCGGGAAGTGAATTGCACGAGAGCGATTATGAATGGGTTATTGACCCTCTCGACGGGACTACGAATTTCAGCTCGGGGTTGCCGACGTTTTGCGTGTCGATAGGCATTCGCTACAAAGGCACTACTGTGGTGGGCGTGGTCTATGCCCCTTATTTAGATGAGCTTTTCCATGCCGTGCGTGGCGAGGGAGCTTATCTCAATGGGAAAGCTATTGCAGTGAGTGGAAAGAGCGATATCCACAAGTCGGTGGTATCGACCGGTTTTCCTGTCGACAAAAATGTGAGTGCTGATAATAACATGGACAATGTGGAGCGAGTGCTGCCACTTGTGCGAGGACTCAGGCGCTTCGGTGCGGCTGCAGTGGATATATGCTATGTGGCGGCAGGATTGCTCGATGCCTATTGGGAGCTGAACCTACATGAATGGGACGTGTGTGCAGGATTGCTCATTGCCGAAGAAGCGGGAGCTGAAATAGAGCATTTCCGAACCGACCGCAATGTGTCGGTTCTTGTGGCAACGCCGGCTATAGCCGAAGTGATTTCGCCACTTCTCGGCAGGGAGCCGCGCACAAAAAATGATTAGAAATTATACCCAAGCGAGAATCTCCATGCTTGGTTCTTCAGCGAGAATCGGCTTGGATTTTCAATGGTGTTCAAAGCTATGTTTTTCAGTCCGGCTTCATAGTGCGCGCCAATGCAGTAGTGCTTCAGCACTGTAAGCTCCAATCCGAGCACCATTCCGAAGTCGGGACGTTTCACATGAATCAAAGCATCGCTATTGGGACCGAAGTAGTCGCCTTTACTGAAATTAGAGCCGAAATACCCGTCGGAGTCGTCACTCCCCTGGTATGCGAATGAAGTACGCTTTCGCGAGCCACCAATGCCGTGAGCTAAATACGCACCCAGTTCAAGACTCAGCCTTGCACTCTCGCCGAGATTGATGGTGGGGCACAATAGGATTGGAATGCTGAAATAATAGTAATTGGAGTGTGTGTAAGAGCTGTTCATCGATTGAGTTTTACTATCAGACGACATTGCTGTGACGTCGTAGGCTCGCGTCTGGAAATTGCAGCCGGTTTTTATTGAGAAGAAATTGGTTATAGCCATTTCTGCCATCACTCCTATGTGGAATCCAGAGCGCCAAAACACATTATATTGCGATGTGCGAGGCATAATATTCAGCGTGTTATCGGAGATATTGGAAGTTGTTATTCCTGCTCGTAGACCTATTGTCATAAATTTATCGGGCTTTCCGCCATCGATTATTGGCACAGAGGCCACAACACTGAAATTCAATGAGAGCAGGAGCGTAATTATTGTGACGATTCTTTTGAGTTTCATAAGTAGGTTCTTTGTGAAAAATAATATTAAATCCTGGCTATAGTGTTATAAGCCTTGTATGATTGATACATTTTACAAAGATAGGTAAAATAATCGGTGTGTATTAGTCCATATTTCTTGAAAAGTAGCAATAACGATGATTAACGATGCTTAAGCAGACTTTTGTACAATTATGATAAAATAAAATTGCTCGAAATAGCTGTTGTTTCGCAGGAATTAGTTAACTTAGCACAGTTTTTTGGCAGCGAAGTATTGATTTGACGTAATCGGCTGAGAAACATTTTTTTATGTAATATTACAAGATATGACATCACAAACGAGGAAAAACGTAATAGGCGAACTGAAAGATTACATAATGATAGTGGTGGGTCTTGCCCTTTACGCATTCGGGTTCACTGCATTTATTTTGCCGGAGAAAGTGGTTAGTGGCGGACTTGCCGGTGTTGCATCGTTGGTATATTTCAAGTTTGGCATACCGGTGGCAATCACCAACTACACTCTGAATATTTTGCTCCTGATGATGGCGTTCAGGGTAGTAGGCAAGAAGTTCGTTATCCGCACGGTGTTCGGATTCACGGTAATAAGTACTTTCTTTGGAATAATGCAGCCTCTTTTCCCCGAGCCGTTTGTCGATAACCAACCGTTCATGAACATAATACTCGGCGCCATAATGTGCGGCATGGGAGTAGGAGTGGCATTCGTGCACAATGGTAGCACCGGAGGCACCGATATATTGGCGGCAATGGTGTCGAAGCGCACCAATGTGACCATAGGGCGCACAATACTCTACACCGATATATTCATCATTTCAAGCTCTTATCTGCTGTTTCACAGCATAGACAAGATAGTGTATGGCTTTGTGATACTGCTTATTGTGTCGTTTGTGTGTGATTATGTAATCAACACCAACCGACAGGCAGTGCAATTCACTATAATCTCGGAGAAATGGGAGGAGATAGCCAATGCCATCAATAATGAGGCACACCGAGGTTGCACGATGTTGCATGGCACAGGGTGGTACACCAAGCGCGATGTGAAGTTGCTGATAGTGATGTGCCGCAAGATAGAGTCGGTGACGATTTTCCGCATAGTCAAGTCGATTGACAAAAATGCCTTTGTCACTCAAGCCAATGTGAATGGCGTGTACGGAGTAGGCTTCGATGAATTTAAGGTGAAGTTGCAGTCGCATAAGAGTAGTGATGAGGCGACTGAAGCCTGAATGACAGGCGATGATGCTGTCGCAAAGTGAACAAAGCGGTGTATTTGGCTGTTATTAATAAAATATAAAAGAGTTTTATTTAAAATGAAATGAATATGAAAAAGTTTGTTTTGACATTATTATGTGCTGTTGGTATAACTTCGGCAGCGAATGCCGCAGGTGGAGATATGGCATTTGGTGTAAATATGGCACATGCTTCGTGGGCAAATCAGATGGGTATCGGAGCAAAGTTCCAGTGTGAGCTTGTCGATGCTTTCAGGGTTGAGCCATCGTTCAATTATTATTTTGAAAATGCCAATTGGCGCTCATGGGACGTTAATGTGGATTTCCATTATGTAGTTAATGTATCGAATAAATTTGATGTATATCCATTGGCAGGACTCGGATATTCCAACTGGAAATACGACTTGGGAGAGAACACTACATATAATCAGGACCGATTTGTGTTTAATCTCGGTGCCGGTGGCGAAGTCGCTTTAACGGAGCGTATAGCATTGACGGCAGAGTTGCGCTATCAGCTTATGAAGGATTTCGGACAATTGGACACTATGGTTGGCGTGAAATATCGCTTCTGATAAGTTAAAAAACAAAAGACAACTAACCCCAAATAGGTGAAAAGAATAAAAAATATGTCGGCATCGTTGCTTTTGGCGGCGATGTCGCTTATCGTGATAGCATCAGGATTGACGTCGTGCGGAGCACGAAGCTCTACCGAGCGGATAATAACAGTGAGTATTCAGCCACAGCGTTATCTGCTTGAGAGGATTGTTGGCAAACACTTCAAAGTCCTTTGCCTGCTTCCGCAGGGAAGTAATCCCGAGGTCTACGAGCCGAGCATAAAGCACCTGATGAACCTTGAAAAGAGCGAGGCGTATTTCTGCATAGGCAATATAGGTTTTGAACTTGCTATTGTGGAGAAAGCTAAGTCGGAGAATCCCGATTTGAAGATTTTCGACAATTCCAAGGGCGTGGAGCTGATTCGCGGCAGCCATGATGTGGAGGAGCATGAAGGACATGTACATGAGGTGGACCCTCACATCTGGACGTCGGTAAAAAATGCCTTGATAATTGCAGGAAACATGCTCGAGGCAGTAGTGGAACTTGACTCGGCGCACGCCGATGAGTATCGCCGAAATTTCGATAAATTGGCTGCCGAACTTCAGAAACTTGATTCTGCTATAGCATCGCAGCTCGAGTCGGTAACAGTGCGCACATTTTTGGTGTGGCATCCTTCGCTGAGCTATTTTGCCCGCGACTACGCATTGCACCAGGTAAGCATGGAATATAATGGCAAGGAGGCTCCGGTGGCACACCTGAAGGCTGAAATCGATGAGGCGCGGAAGAGCGGAGCACACATTTTCTTCTATCAAAAAGAATTCGATAGCCGGCAGATTGCCACGGTGAATGAGCAGATTGGCGCAACAATGGTGACTATCAACCCGATGAATTACCAATGGGAAGCGGAAATTAGAAACATAGCAAATGCACTTACCTCAAAGTAAAATGATAGAGCTGCGCGGCGTGAGCGTGGATTATAACGGTTATCGTGCGCTGTGTGATGTCGACATGACGGTCGATGAGGGCGATTTTGTGGCTATAACAGGTCCTAACGGCGGTGGAAAAACTACATTGCTGAAGGTGATTTTGCAGCTGATAAAGCCCACGTCGGGCACAGTGAACTTTCGCAGTAGCGGAGCTTTGGTGACAAGCCTCAAAATAGGCTATCTGCCGCAGAAGAATATGATTGACAGTCGGTTCCCGATAACGGTGGAAGATGTGGTGCTGAGCGGATTGCTTGGAGGAAAGGGCATTTTTCATCGTTTTTCCGGAGAAGAGCGCGCTAAAGTAGATGCAATGCTCGAAGTGGTGGGAATGACCGACAAGCGTAAATCGGCTATCGGCGAGTTGTCGGGCGGTCAGTTGCAGCGCACTCTGCTGGGGCGTGCTCTGATTTCCAATCCCTCGGTGTTAGTGCTCGATGAGCCGTTGTCCTATATCGACAAGCGCTTTGAGTCGCATCTTTATGATATAATAGCCGATTATGCTCGGCACACCACGATATTGCTTGTGTCGCATGAGATGACTACCATCTCGCAGATGGCAAATCGCCACTTGATTGTCGACAAGACAGTGCACGATTGCAAGGCGGCTCATCACTATGTTCGCTCGGAGTGTGAGTGAACGGGCGTAGCCTGAATGTCGCAGGAAAAAAGAAGCTGCATAATGGATTCACCTTATGCAGCTTCTTATTGCTTTAATGCACTGTTATGCTATTATTTCTTGAAATAGCGGTTGAACAAACCTTCAAAGCCCTTGCCGTGGCGAGCTTCGTCTTTTGCCATTTCATGAACAGTGTCGTGAATAGCGTCGAGGTTAAGCTCTTTAGCACGCTTTGCGATGCGGAACTTGTCGGCATTAGCACCAGCTTCAGCCATCATGCGCTTCTCAAGGTTAGTCTTGGTGTCCCAAACTACATCGCCAAGCAACTCAGCGAATTTAGCTGCATGTTCAGCCTCTTCCCAAGCGTAGCGCTTGAACGCTTCGGCAATTTCGGGATATCCTTCGCGGTCGGCTTGACGCGACATTGCAAGATACATACCCACTTCAGTGCACTCACCGTTGAAGTGAGCGTTGAGGTCTTTAATCATTTCCTCATCGCAGCCTTTTGCTACGCCTATTTCGTGCTCGGATACGAATTCAATAGCGTCGGTAGCTACAACTTCTTTGAATTTGCTTGCAGGAACACCGCATTGTGGACACTTCTCGGGAGCTGCATCACCTTCGTAAACGTAACCGCATACTGTACAAATAAATTTCTTTGCCATAGTTTTTTATTATTTAATTGATTAAATTAAAAATATAATGTAGTTATAAAAGTTTTATCTTGTCTACTAAAAAAACGCTTCACATTCCGAGCATGTCCCACTATAGTTTATCTCGGTTTGGTCGACGTGATGCTTGGGAATTAATTTCACTTTCATATACACACTTTCGGGAATGTCGATATCGTAGATTTTGCCGCATTTTCGGCAAAGGAAGTGCGCATGAATGCTTAAGTCGCCGTCGTAGCGTGTAGTCTTATTATCAATGTTCAAAACCCTGATAGCTCCTTTTTCGCGGAACAGCTCAAGCGTGTTGTAAATGGTTGTGCGCGACAAAGTGGGCATAGATGGCAATAAGTCGCAGTAAATTACATCTACGGTGGGATGCGTAGGGTGGCTCATCAGATATTCCATAATTGCCATTCGCTGTATTGAAGGGCGTATGCCGTGACTCCTGAGATGTAGTGCTATATCAACCATATTGTTAATACAAATTTGAAATCATTACAAAATTACAATAATGATAGTAATTATCAAAATTTTTTTGGTTGCTAATTTATGGAATTCAGCTTTTTTTGCATTTTTGTTAATCGTAAAATTCACTACGATAGTGAGATACTCGAAAAAAGTAGTACATTTGTAAATGTAAATTAATACTTGCTTCAAACAACAATAAAAAGGATATTATCATGGAAAGAATTGTCGGAAGATGTGTGTTGAACGCTATTGCTATGTGCATGGCATTATTATCGTGGGCAGGTGTGCCCGAGGGTGTGTATTGCAAAACGTCGCTGTTCAAGCCCGGTGATGCCGGTTCTAAGTTTTATCGTATTCCGGCACTTCTGACGGCTGCCGACGGCTCGATTATTGCTGCTGCCGATAAGCGCATAAATTGCTTGTGGGATTTGCCTAATGATATTGATGTGGTGTGCCGCAGAAGTACCGACATGGGGGCAACATGGAGCGATGCCGTGACTATTGCCGGCGAGGATACGACAACCGGATATGGCGACCCGGCATTGGTTCGCGACCGTCGCCCCCGGAAGGTTCTCAGCTTCATAATGTCTGGAGCCAGCTTTTGGCAGTCGTGTGCCGAGAATTATCAGCGACTTATGCTATCGGTGAGCGACGATAACGGACAGTCGTGGAGCAATCCGCGCGACATCACTCCCCAAATCTACGGTCCGGCATGCACCGACACGGTGCGAAGCAAGTGGCTTGGAGCATTCTTCTCGTCGGGGACAGCTTTGCAGCTTGCCGACGGGCGCATTATGATAGTGATTCCCACTCGCCTCACTCCCGAGCGTGGAGGGAAAATAAGTTGCTACGCCGTGTATTCCGACGATGGTGGCGACACTTGGAGTGTGTCGGAGAATCCCGGCGACTATGCCGGCGATGAGGCAAAGGTGGTGGAACTTGAGAGCGGTGATGTGCTGATGAGTATTCGCAATCCTAAGAAGGGGCAACGGCGTTTCTCCATTTCGCACGACCGCGGAATGACGTGGGGCGAAACGTATTTTCAGCCCGATATTATAGAGCCGGCGTGCAATGGCGATATCATTCGCTATCGTCACGGCTCACGCAGTTTTTTGCTTCACAGTGTGCCTTTCGATGACAAAGAGCGTAGAAACGTGTCGGTGCTGGCAAGTTTCGATGAAGGGAAAACGTGGCCCGTGAGGCGCACCCTTGTGGAAGGCGGCTCATCGTATTCATCGCTGGCAGTGCTCCCCGACGGCACCATAGGGTGCTTTGTGGAGGAGGGCGACTTCAAGCAGGGCTTCGTGCTTAATTTCATACGTTTCTCTCCCGATTGGCTCCTCGCAAAGTGATTTTTGATAGGAAAAATTGCCGAAAGTTGGAATTATTGTCGTATTTTTGCCGATATATTCGCAGAATGTAATAATAATCATAAATATTTTAGACACAGATGCAAAACGAAGAGAAAAATCCGGAAATGAAAGGATTGCCCGAAAATGCCTTTCGGGAATTGAAAAAAGATGAGAAATATGTGCCTGTGCTGCGTCCCGATAAGAATTATCCCGAGGTTACACCCTATTCGGTGTCGTTGGGACTTGTTATGGCGGTGATATTCAGCGCTGCGGCGGCATATCTCGGATTGAAAGTCGGACAGGTGTTTGAGGCGGCAATTCCCATTGCAATAATCGCCGTGGGCTTGTCGAGCGCCACGAAGCGCAATAATGCACTTGGCGAGAACGTAATAATACAATCGATTGGCGCATGCTCGGGAATCGTGGTGGCGGGAGCTATCTTTACCTTGCCGGCACTCTACATACTGAAGGCTAAATATCCTGAAATAGCGGTTAATTTCCTTGAGGTGTTCCTCAGCTCTTTGCTTGGCGGTGTGCTCGGAATACTTTTCTTTATTCCTTTCCGCAAATATTTCTGTGCCGACCAGCATGGAAAATTCCCCTTCCCGGAGGCCACGGCAACCACTCAGGTGCTTATCTCGGGTGAGAAGGGGGGCAATCAGGCTATGCCGCTTGTGATAGCCGGAGCTGTGGGCGGTATCTACGATTTCCTGCTTTCCACATTCAACTTCTGGAGCGAAAATCTCACTACAAAGGTTATTCCGTGGTGTAACGAGATTGCAAGTAATGCCAAAATGGTGATGAAAGTGAACACGAGTGCCGCAATTCTCGGACTCGGCTATATTGTGGGTTTGAAATATAGTTTCATAATCTTTGCAGGTTCGGCTTTTGTTTGGTTCATTATTGTTCCGCTTATGGGAATGAATCCTGAATTGGCGGCAATGGAGCCGGAGGCAATCTTCAGCGGAGCAGCTCGCTATATAGGTATCGGCGGTATTGCCATGTCGGGTGTGATAGGCATTATCAAGTCGTGGCCTATTATCAAGAATGCCGTGGGGCTTGCCGGTAAGGAGCTGAAGGGCAATAGCGGAGGAGTGAAAAATATTTTGCGCACACAGAAGGATATATCGATGAAGCTGCTTGCTTTTTCTCTGCTTGCAGCTCTTGCAGTGACGTTTATTTTCTTCTATGTGGGTGTGATTCATAATCTTATGCAGACTATCGTGGCATTCCTCGTTGTCACGGTTATTGCATTCCTGTTCACCACAGTTGCTGCTAATGCGATAGCTATAGTAGGGTCGAATCCGGTGTCGGGAATGACGCTGATGACGCTCATTATTTCCTCCGGAATATTTGTGTCGATAGGACTTAAAGGCTCGGCGGGCATAATAGCTTCGATGGTGATTGGCGGCGTGGTGTGCACTGCACTGTCGATGGCAGGAGGCATGGTGACTGATATGAAGGTGGGCTACTGGTTAGGCTCTACTCCCGCAAAGCAGCAGACGTGGAAATTCCTCGGCACACTCGTTTCGGCGGCAACCGTGGGCGGTGTGATGATAATTCTCAACAAAGTGTATGGCTTTGTAGGCGAAGATGCTCTTGTGGCACCTCAAGCCAATGCAATGGCGGCTGTGATAGAACCGCTGATGATGGGAGGCGCTACGCCGTGGTTGCTCTACATAGTGGGAGCAATCCTTGCCGTGCTTCTCAATTGGCTCGGTGTTCCGTGTCTGGCATTCTCGCTCGGTATGTTCATTCCGCTTCAGCTCAACACTCCGGTGCTTATAGGAGGCTTGATAAGCTGGTTTGTTTCCACTCGCTCCAAGAATGAAGAAGTGAATAAGGCACGTCATGAGCATGGCACGCTTATAGCTTCGGGATTTATTGCCGGTGGTGCTCTGCTCGGTGTGGTGAGCGCAGGCTTGAAGTTTGCAGGATTTGAATATGCGTGTCCCTACGCCGGCGATGAGGCTCTGATGCAGACTCTCGGGTTGGTTGTCTACATAGCACTGATTGCGTGGTTTGCGTGGACGTGTATTCGTGCAAAGAAAAACGCATAAATCGCCATAGTGCGAATAGAATGAAATGTTGAGGCTACATAGGCTTTGATAATAACATTTGGACTGCCCCTGTAAGCATTTGTTGCATAGTCGGGCAGTCCATTATTATAAATTGATATGAAAAGAATCGCAATGCTGGCTGCACTTATGTTGGGGTGGGCTTGGTGCTTCGGACTGGAGGTGGCTGAGCAAACCTCCGGCAATGATAGTGTGCAGCATAGAGGCTCTACGCTGGTGGAAAGAATTGATAACCTTAACCGCAAGGTGATGGGGCGATTGGCTGAAGGCAGAGAGGCATCGACTGCCGGCAGTAGCCGATTTAAAGTGATTTTTCTCCCTCCGCCATTGGGCAATCTTCCCGATTATGGCTTTGCGCTCGGTGTGGGTGTGTGCGGATTGTGGAAGACGCAAAATGATGCACTGCTCTACACGAGCCGCTTGCCGCTATCGGTGAAATTCGGCTTTACCAATCCGTTCTCTTTCGATGCGAGGTTTCAGCCTACACTCTTTTTCAACCATAATGCGCTGAAAGTGTCGGCTGAGGTGTTCTATCGTCATCGCAATGAGCATTATTTCGGCATAGGCTATGATGTGAACCGCAGCTTGGAGTGTGACAGGGCGGTAACAGGCTATCAGTCGAGGCTACTTGGAATAACTCCTGAAGTGGAACTGCGACTCGGAAGGAGTGATGTGTATGTGGGTGCAGTGGCCGACTTCCGCTATGAAACTATGCTCAATGCCGGCAGCTATGTGGCTGCTACGCCTGAGTTTGCGACAATAGGTGGCACGGCGTCAAAATCCACGCTGACTGATGTGGGAGCCGGAGTGGATTTGTCGGTCGATACTCGCGATAATATGCTCTTGCCTAAGAGCGGACTGTCGATTGATGCACGGGCATTGTTCTACTTGAAGGGTCTTGGCGGCGATTTTAATTACACACGTTTCACGCTCGACTATCGGCATTATCAGCAGCTTTTCGGCTATGGCAACACGCTATCGTGGGGTGTGGCAAGTAGCAACGTGTTTGGCGGCAATGTGCCTATGGTGCGTTATGCCACTATTGGCGATTGCTTTGTGTCGAGAGGATACTATGGCTATCAGTTCCGCGACAAATCGGTGCTGAAAGCACATGTGGAGTATCGATATATGTTCAATTTCAATACGCCGGTAGGGCAGTTACTCATCAATCGCTTCGGCGTGGCGGTGTGGGGCGGTGTAGCATTCATGGGGCGCAATATGTTGCGCTACGATGCCGCACTTCCCGAGGTCGGTGCGGGATTGCGCATGAAAGTCACTTCGAGGTCGCACATGCGCTTCGATTGGGGCTATGGCATAGCTACGCGCGATGTCATGTTCTATGTGGGTGTGAATGAATTGTTTTGATTATAAGGCTGGGGAGCTGAGATATATGGTGGAAAAATCGGTAGAGGTGTGGAAATTGGCAGTAAAAGGACTTGCAATGGTGACGGTGCTTATGCTGACGGCTTGCAGTGGAAGCGTAAATCGCAGTGATGGTGCCGATAGCGTGGAGCAAAGCGTATCGGCAGTTCCGATTGGAGAGAAGAACGCACTACGGGTGACGTTTACCACTCGTACTCACGATTTCGGTGCTGTGAAAGAAGCGGCAGGTGAGGTGTCGTGCCGGTTTGAATTCGAGAATACCGGCGATAAGCCACTTGTGGTGATGCGCACAGCCACGTCGTGCGAGTGCACGCTTGCTCGCCATTCGACTAAGCCTGTAAAGCCCGGCGAAAAAGATGAAATAGAGGTGCTTTATAGCCCTATTGGAGTGCGAGGCAAGTTTATGAAATGCGTTTATGTGTATTTTTCGGGAACCTCCCAACCCGTCACACTTGTGGTGAAAGGCAGGGTGATTCCCGCTATGTGAAAATTAAATTTTTTTGCGTCTTGTTTTCTGCGCTTGAGGCGCAGAAAATTGTCAGTGCTGATAGAGGAAACGCTTGATTGAACGCTTTGGTGTCTTTTCAAATTCTTCGTGGAGCACTTTGAGGTCGGCAATCTTTGAGTAGCCCGGTAAATCCTTGTTGAGCTGAGTGATATTCTCTTGCATCAACTTTTCCAAATCGCTGAAAGATAGTCCTTGAGCAGTGCCGTTGTCGATGTCGGGATAAACGAGAGCCACAAGGCGGTGATTCTCCTCCACGATGAGCGACTCGCACACGTAAGGCAGATTATTCAACTTTTGCTCAATCTCTTCGGGGTAGATGTTTTGTCCTGAGGGACCGAGAATCATGTTTTTGCTACGTCCGCGGATAAATAGGAATCCGTCGCTATCGATTGTGCAGAGGTCGCCGGTGAGTAGCCAGCCGTCTTTCATAGCGGCATTAGTGGCTTCGGGGTTCTTGAAATATCCGAGCATCACGTTATCGCCTTTCACGCGCAACTCTCCTGCTATGTTCTCAGGGTCGGGCGAGTCGATTTGTGCCATCATTCGGTCCACGATTTTGCCGCAAGAGTGCTCTTTTGTAGCGTCGCAAGGCGCATAAGTGATGAGCGGAGCACATTCGGTCATACCGTAACCCACCGTATAGGGGAAATCAATGCGACGAAGGAATTTTTCCACGTCTTTGTTGAGTGCTGCACCTCCCACGATGAGCTGTTGCAGATTGCCTCCGAAGGTAATTGTAAGCCGCTCCTTGATTTTTCCGAGAAGACGGTCGTCGACAAATGGCATTCGCAACAAGATTTTCATCAGCGGCTTATCGAGTAGCGGGAACACTTTAGTCTTGATGATTTTTTCTATAATCAGCGGCACTGTAATGATGAGCTTGGGACGCACGGTAGCGAAAGCGTCCATGATGACTTTAGGTGAAGGTATGCGTGTGAGGAAATAAATGTGGCAACCTTTCACGAAAGTATGAATCAGCTCTATTACCAAGCCATACATGTGTGCAAGCGGCAACATACACACCATTCCATCGCCGGGCTTGAGGAATGTGAGATGCTCTATGCCGTATTGGATATTCGATTCTATTGCGCGGTATGGCACCATAACGCCTTTAGAAAATCCCATGGAGCCTGAAGTGTAGTTGATTATGGCAAGAGAATTGCGGTCGGGGGTTGCATATTTCACATCATCGGGTGTAAATCGCTCGGGATATTTGCGTCCGAAGAGTTCGTTGAGGTGCTTTCGGGCATCGTCGAGTATCGAATCATTCGACATCAATACTGAATAGTCGCTTATTTGCAGCACACCAATCAGCTTTTCGAAGTGCGAAGAGTCGAGGTTTTCCCAAATTGCTTGGTCCACGAAAAAGAGCCTTGCCTCGCAGTGGTTCACGAGGTGATGGATATTATCGGGCTTGAATTCATGCAGAATAGGCACAGGGATAGCACCGAAAGTTAGTGCTCCAAACATTGCCACAGCCCATTGCGCTGAATTGCGACCGCAAAGAGCAATCTTATCGCCCGGCTTTATGCCGATGTGCTCAAAAAGAATGTGTAACTTGGCTATTTTTCTTGCTATGTCTTTATACTGATAGGATACTCCTTTGAAATCTGTCAAAGCCAGCCCTTCCCAGTTTTGGCGAATGGAGTCCTCAATGTATTTATTGATATGTTGTTCCATAAATGATTGCCTTTCTACCTAAATTTCTGCAAAATTAGCACATTATTTTAAGAGAATGTGCTGCTTAGCTGAAAAATCGCAATAAGTATGATGCAAATTATAACAATTTGTGGAATATTATATTATTTTAGTCGAATGGATATTTGCGCTTGGGATTTCGTGGAAACCAGCCTTTTCGCACACGTTCCTGCTGCTCGAAGATTTCAAGAATAGACCACAGGCAAGAAAAACCTGTCACGCCGAGCAGTGCCGACCACAGAACTTGTGTGACTATTAACGAGAGAGCTATGAAGCCTATGCCGAGCAGAAGAAACGCCCACCAGCAGCGTGTGCCGAAATAGTATTCGCCTTTAATTACTATAGGGTGAAAGATTCCTATAATCAAGAATGTGCTCAACCCAATGACGAGTCCGAGCAAGTTGTTGTCGCTGAGAAATTCCATACGATAATCGGTTGTTTTAAATTCGTACTGTGGTAAATATTGTTATGTGATATTCTCTGCAAATATACATATATGTTATGAAGAATATGCAATTCTTTGTGTGAAAATTGCTTAGCGATAAATCGAAAAAGCCCTTGTCGCTAATGTGTGATTGTGCGACAAGGGCTTTATGAGGAGGCTTGAGTGCTGCCTATTTGCGACCCTGAAGGTCGTCGTTCTCAATTGTTTTTGCCACTTTCTTAACTTGGGCTTTAAGAGAGCCGAAGCGATAGGATACCGACATGAAGAATGTGCGAGTGCGCTGAAAGCTCTTGGAGAATCCTGTGGCATCGCCATTCACTGTTCGTGTTTCGCCTACGTCGCTCTTTCCTGAGAATGGGCAATTGGTGTGTAAATGCACCGTCAAGCGGTCTTCTTTGAGAAATGAACGCTGTAGCCCGAAGCCATAGAAGTAGCGCGCCGGATATTGTGTGTAGACATCGCTGAATCCCCAGTCATAACGATTAAAGTAGGCAGAGAAGTGCAGTTTCCATGGCAGCCGTTGTGTGAGGTAGCTCATTACCTCGAAGCACCACTTATTGTTCTTCAATCCCTGTTCATCGTTGCGATACTGCACGTTGAAAACATTGCCATTCACCATAAGTTGAGTGGAGGGAGTGATTGACCATTGAGCGTAGATGCGCATGGTTGTTCGGCGGAATTTGCCTAAATTGGCATAGGTGCTGTAGATAGTGTTGTCGTGCACTTCGGTTATATTCTGAATTAATCCGTTGGAGAAGCGGTGAGAAATTGAGGCGTTGAGCACCAATTTCGGAATCATCAGCGTGTAGTCGAGCGAAATGGAGTGGCTACGTGCACTTTTCAGGTTAGGATTACCTTGCTTGAAGCTGTAGGTGTCGCTGATTATTGCCGGGTTAAGGTAGGCGATGCCCGGGCGAGCTATTCGCGATGCGTAATTGAGCTTCAGCGTGTTGGCATCGTTGAATTTATAGCTTGCGCTGAGAGTGGGGACCACATCGTGGAGCGTGCTGTGGAAAGTCGGCAATGAGCCATCGGGGTAGGAGGCATCCATGCGTGCAAACTCATAGCGCAGACCGGCTCGAGCACCCCATCGGGCACTATTGAATGCATATTCGCTATAGATAGCGCCTACGTGAGTGGTGTGGTGGAAGTCGGTGGTATCGTTGAGTGTCGCCACATCGTGCGTCTGAAAAGTTTTGCTATTGTTGATACGCAAAATATATTTTGCTCCGGTTTCAAGTTTGTGTCCGCCGGAGAATGGGCGAGTCCAGTCGAATTGGAATGTGTGCTCATAGAATTTCAGGCGGTCGTCGCTCAACTTGTGCATATAAGCCACGGGGAACGCACCTTCGGTGTAGTCGTAGTCGGTCTGCCATTTTTGCGTCTGGTTGGTAGTCGATAGCAGATATGAGAATGTCAGAGCCTCGTCCTTGCGTTGTGTGAGGTGCTGATAGTCGATTTTTCCATTGAAATCGAAGTAGCTGTAATTGGGCGAAAAGTAGTGTGCGCTATATCTGTAGATATTCTCGCCTGCGGGATTATTCAGCCACGTATCAGCGAAAGAATTCACATTGAGCTTATAGTAGTAACCGCCAAACGACATAGTAACGAGGTTCAGTGTGTCGATGTCAAGGCTCGCTTCGATATTTCCATAGTGAATAAAGCCGAAGTTATTCGATGAATTGTTTCCAAAAAGCTCGTTGGCATTGTTCTTGAAAAAACTGTAGCTCTCGTTGTCGGAGCTTGATGTGGTTTTCGATAGATAGTTGTAGCCGTAGTTTAAGGTAGTGGTGAGTTTGCCGGTTTGGGTGGTGAGATAGATATATGAGTTGGCGGTTCCTGCGTCTTCAACGCCTGCGCCGATGCTGCCAAGCACCCCTTGCATCGATTGGTTATCCATGGTGACGATATTTAGGATACCGCTCACGCCCTCGGCATCATACTTTGCGCCCGGTTCGGTTATCACCTCTATGCGCTTAATCATCGATGCCGGAATAGATTTCAGCACCTCTTTCGGGTTGCTCGACCAGCTACTGTTAGGACGCCCGTTCTTAAAAATCTTGAAGTCGGAGCTTCCATCGATTTTAATGTTGTCTTCGCCGTCAACCGTCACGCGCGGCACCTTTTTCAGCATTTCAAAGATTGTGTTGGTCTTAGACTCTTCGTCGGCTTGAATATCGTAGCTAATACGGTCGATTTCGGTCTTTATTAACGGACGTTGCGCTACCACCAACACTTCGCCAAGCGTAGTGCCTGCATCTTTCATTATGATTTTGCCGAAGTCGAGATTAGACTTTGCGGCGGTGAGTTCAAAATCCTTGTCGAAAGGCGATTTTCCTACCGAAGAAATGCAAAGACGGTATTTCCCTGCCTGCGACAATTGCTGAGAGAACTTGCCGTCGACGTCGGTAGTGCCGAGTTTCACGGCTTTGGTGGTGTCGTTGCGATTGTAGATTCTAATTGTTGCGTAAGCCTCACCGGTCCCTGCTGAGTCGACAACCAAGCCGCTTATTCCGAATTGTGCAACAGCTTGCACCGCACTCATTGCAATGACAGCAATGATAGATGATAATTTCTTCATTTTTCTAATTATCCGTTAAGTTGAGTCATAATTAATGTTGTTGTAGCTTTTTTATCGGTTAGACGAAGCCAACGGAAGAAAAGTTACAGGGATAGCAGTAATTTTAACAAAAATTAACCCCGCAGTAGTGCGTGAGGTAAGTTGAGAGCAAAGGTAGTGAATAAGGTTCGGCTGAGAGCAAAAGGAGCACGGTAAATTCGATAAATTAACATTTTAAGTTAAAATAAATCATGGAATTAACGTTGTTGATTTGCTTATTTGGTGTAAATATCTGATTATTAGGTGGAAAATTTCGGTAGGTAAGTTAAAAATTTGGAGAAGTGAGAAAAAAGTAGTAACTTTGCAGCGTTTTAGGAAATCTATTGCAGATTAAATGCCGAAAATCGGCGAAGGTAGCACTCACGAGATGTTCTCGCAGTGCAAGGTGGGAAGAGGTTCCCGTCGCTACCTTTATTTATGGATTTTAATTGAATTAGATGAAGAAACAATTATTGGCAATTGTGATTATTGCCTCAATCTTCATTTTCACATCGGCGAGTTATGAAACGCCTGCCGACAGCCGAATAGGCTATAATGCACCGGGATTTGCGGTGGAAAATGATGAAAGTGCTGTGGAATTGCAGAGCATGAGAGGTAAATACGTGTTAGTGTCGTTTTGGTCGTCGACCGACGCAGAGTCGAGGATAGCCAACATCACTTACGACCGCGTGGCGCGGAATCACAAGGAATTATCGTTTGTTGCTGTGAATTACGACCCCTCGGAGGCTGTCTATGGTGAGATTGTGAAAATCGACAATCTGAGAGTCGGGGCGCAATTTCACGATTCGGAAGGAAGTGCATCGAAAATCTACAAGGCTTATCGCTTGGACGAGGGCTACTGTGCGATGCTCATCTCGCCTGAGGGCAAGATTGTGGCAATCAATCCTTCGGAAGAAACTATTGAAACTTACATCGGCTGAGCCGATACCTTTGCAAATCAAAAAGAGCCCCATAGAGGCTCCTTTTTTTGTTTCTACTGACCTGAATTTTCTTGCACGGTGCTCGCTCCACTCGCCAAAGGGGGTGATGTGCCGGCGGTTGTGGAAAGTGAGGGGGTGAATAAGTTTTGCACTAAATTTTCGAGTGTCGGTTTTTTTATGTAAGTTTGCACTCAATTTATAGAATATAGATGAATAATAGGTTATTATATATTTTGCTGATAGTGCTTGTGGCACTGCCTGAGGCGGTTATGGCAAAGCGCAATCCAAAGTTGGCGCCGTCGTATGCATGGACTATCAGTGAGCCGCTCGGGCAACGCTATGAGTCCACTATCGACACGTTGCAGCTCAATTATCACTTGCAAGCCGTGCCCTCTATGGTCAGCAAGGCATACGCCACTACCGGTAACCTCGGAGCCGAGGGACAGAACCAGATATTCTTCGACCGCTCGGCAACGTCTGATTTCTTCTTTGAAGATGCCCTTGAAGCATGGCTCCCCTCGCTGAAGACGCAGCGATACTATAACACGCGTATTCCTATGACGCTGATGTCGTATAACACCGGAGGCAGCAAGGACAATGTGCAAGACCGCTTTCGAGCCGAGTTCTCGGGCAATGTTAACAAATCACTACAGATAGGAGCTGCACTCGATTATCTCTATTCGAAAGGCTACTACAATTGCCAAGCCACTAAAGATTTCACATGGAGGTTTTTCGGCTCATACATCGGCGACCGCTATGAGATGCAGGCTTTCTACAACAATTACAACTTCCTGAACAAAGAGAATGGCGGAATCACCGACGACCGCTATATCACCGACCCTGCCGAGGTGCAGGGAGGAAGCACCAAAGTCGACTATAAGACCGTGCCTGTGAACCTCACGAATGCACATTCGCAGATTTGGGGGCATGAATTCTATATGAACCACCGATATAAGGTGGGATATTATCATGTGGAGCGCGACAGCACCGACTCCATAGTGAGCAAGAACTATATTCCGGTGACGAGCTTTATCTGGACAATGAAGTATAAGACCAATAAGCACATGTTCCTCAACAGCTCGGCACGCGAAGATACCACATTTTTCAAGAACACCTATCTGAGGCTCGGAGGTAGCGACGACCGGACTTACTACTGGCGATTGACCAACACCGTGGGCATCTCTATGCTCGAGGGCTTTCATCGCTATGCCAAATTCGGACTTGCAGCCTATGCCACCTACGAGGTTCGCCAATACACACAAGTCACTGATACCATTGATGCCGGTTCGCTCTCAACGGGCAAATTGACGCCTATGCCCGAAGTGGCTGTTCCGCACATCTACACCGACAATGTGGCGTGGGTGGGCGGTCAGCTTACCAAGCAGAAAGGTTCGATACTCACCTACAATGCCACGGCGCAATTCGGTGTGCTCGGCTCGGTGGCAGGCGACATCAGTGTGAGCGGTGATGTGTCGACTAAATTCAAGTTTCGCGGCGATAGCTTGCTGATAACCGGTTACGGCTATTTCAAGAACGAGGAAGTGCCTTATTTGCTCAAGAACTACATCTCCAATCATTATGTATGGCAGAACTCCTTCGGAAAGATGCGCCGTGTGAGGCTCGGAGGTATCCTCGATGTACCTTTTGTGGGAGCAAGGATAAATGTGGGAGTTGAGAATATACAGAATTACATATACTTTGGAGAAGATGCTCGTCCGGCGCAGGCAGGCGACAATATTCAGGTGTTCAGTGCTACATTGTCGCATCGGTTCACGGCAGGTCCGTTCAATTGGCACAATTCGCTCACTTATCAGACGTCGAGCCGGGAGAGCGTGTTGCCACTACCCAAATTTTCGGTCTATTCCAATATGTACCTGAAATTTGCTATTGCGCGAGTGCTCCTTGTGAATTTTGGAGTGGATTGCAGTTACTACACAAGTTACTATGCCCCCGATTATAATCCTGCCACTATGGCATTCTATAATCAGCATGAGATAAAGTGCGGAAACTTCCCCTTTGCCAATGTTTATGCCGATTTCAAGTTGAAAAAGACACGATTTTTCATTATG
The DNA here is from genome assembly GCA_945921235.1 of uncultured Prevotellaceae bacterium. Classification (GTDB taxonomy): domain Bacteria; phylum Bacteroidota; class Bacteroidia; order Bacteroidales; family Muribaculaceae; genus CALZFJ01. The sequence continues at coordinate 28,943 of CAMEKH010000008.1, forward strand.
ATGTCGAATGTGACCGATGGCATGATTGGCAAGAAGAATTGTTTCTCTATGCCACACTATCCGCTCAATTCGCGCAGGTTTCAGCTCGGAGTGTCTATAGATTTTCAAAATTGACAATGTCGATAACTAAAAGTCTGCTATATTATGGATAGTAATTTGATGCCCAAGAAGGGGAATGCGGCGGTCTACATAGTGCTGTTGGTGGTGATAATAGCCCTCATGGCAGTGTTGCACAAGTGCAGTACGAAAGGCGGAGCTTCCTATAGCGATGCTTCAGGAGACGACACGCTACGCGTAGCCATAGAGTATTCGCCACTGTCGTGCTACACCTATAGCGACACACTCGGCGGTTTCTGCTACGATGCAGTGAAGCTTGTGGCGGCGTACGGACACAGGCATGTGAAATTCTATCCGCTTGTGCAGCTTGAAGAGGCAATAAAAGGACTCAATGAGGAGCGTTACGATGTGCTGATAGCTCAATTCCCGGTCACTAAAGAAAGTCGTGAGGATTTCCTTTTCACCGATGAGTTGTATCTCGACCGTCAGGTGCTTGTGCAGCGTGCCGACTCAACGGGGGTGATGAAAGTGAAATCGCAGCTCGACCTTGCCGGGTGCACATTGCATGTGGTGAAAGGTTCGCCGATGAGGAGCCGAATAGAGAGCCTCTCGCGTGAGATAGGCGATAGTATATCGGTGGAAGAAGATGCCGATTACGGGCCCGAGCAGCTTTTTGTGCGAGTGGCAATCGGCGAAATCGACTATGCCGTAATTAATGAGAGTACGGCAAAACAACTTGCCGTGCGATATCCCGATGTTAACATCGACACAGGCATCAGTTTCACCCAATTTCAGTCGATGATAATTCGCAAAGATAATCAAGAACTTTGCGACAGTGTGAATTCATGGCTTCGCACCGCCAAAAAACTTCAGGCATTTGCGTCGCTTCGTGCCCGTTATCACCTTGATTGATAATAGCCGCAGTAGTGCCTATTGCGGGCGTGAGAGGGCAAGCATTTTCCGACTATGAAGAAAAGGCGTTGCCTGAGATTCTACAGGATAGGGCTAAGGAGGCATACAAGCGATTCCTTGTAGCGTTCTATGGCAGGGCGGTGGCGCCAAGCCGTGGGGTTGATGCGGGTGCAGTCGTTAAGGTCGTTCATAAAGATTTCAGTCATGCGGTTGTTGAATGAAGTGCTGTAGATGAAAGCATTACACTCAAAATTATGTTCAAAGCTGCGGAAATCGAAATTCGTGGACCCTGTGGAACTGAATTCATAATCAATAATCACCGTCTTAGCGTGAAGCATTCCTTTGTCGTAGAGGTAAAACTTTATTCCGGCTTTTAAGCACTCGCTTACGTAGGAATAAGAGGCACGGCGTAGCATCGCCGAGTCGCAACGGCGAGGAATCATCACCCTCACATCCACCTTTGCCAAAGCCGCAGCTTGAAGAGCTTTCAAGAGGCTTTCGGTGGGCAAGAAATAAGGAGTCTGAATGAAGATGCGCTCCCGTGCATTAGAAATAGCTTTAAGGAACAGCAGAGCGATATTGCTCCACTGGCGGTTAGGTCCGCTTGTGAGCAGATGCACACCGGCATCGGCGTTGTCGTCGACGTCGTAGTGCAAAGTTCGTTCCTCAAGCAGCTGACCGGTAGTGAAATTCCAATCGATGGCAAAGGTGTATTGCATGGCACTCACCGATGGACCTATGATTCGCAAGTGCGTGTCGCGCCACACGCTGAACGTTCCGCCGTCGATGTAGCGGTCGGCAATGTTCATTCCGCCGATATATCCTATTTTACCATCGATAACAAGGATTTTGCGGTGGTTGCGCCAATTGATTCGAGTGGCAAATTGAGGGAATGTTACACGCAAGAACGGATAGACCTCCACACCATTATCGGTGAGCTCGCGAATGAATTTCTTTTTCACGGGGAAAGAACCCACATGGTCGTAGAGCATACGCACCTTCACTCCCTCGCGCGATTTCCTGATGAGAATATCCTTAATCTCGTTGCCGAGTTTGTCGGCTTCCACTATGTAATATTGAATATTAATATACTTGGTGGCGGCAATCATGTCGCGCTTTAGAGCGTCAAACTTATCGGTTCCGTCGGTGAAAATATCGATTTTATTGCCGGGAAAATAGGTGGCACCGGTGAGTGAGCGCGCCAGCCTTATTTGCTGCCGACTTGCATCGGTGAGGTGAAGGTTCGACTCCTCGATGAGTCGGAACGGCTCAATGTTGCGCAAGCGCAATTTCTTCTTTTTCGATATCAGGTGTTTACTCCTTAGATTTCTGCCGAAAAAAGCGTAGAGCACCATTCCCACTATAGGCAGAAAGAGCATCGCCGTTACCCACGCCAGCGATTTCACAGGATTGCGGTTCTCTGAAATTACCACAGCGATGATGCTCAGCACAGTTGCTAAATAGGCAGCTATGACAATGACGTAGAGCCATTCAGATGTGGTAAGAAATAAGAGATTTATGTTCATAATCCTTGTGAAAAAGCATAATATTACGGCTAAATTAGCAACAATTTGCTTAAATTCAATCGCTGAAGTGTGAAAAAATGTTTTTTGTGACGAATTTTCGCCAATTTTAGCCACAGCATGATGCTGCGTGACGAGTAACGCCTTTGGAGCGGTGCCTTTGGAGCGGCGATAACGATATTGAGAGAAGTAGGGCGAATAAGGCCTTTTTAGAATGGCGAAATGTTTTATTTTTTCACGTATTTGTGCTAAATTTGCGCTATATTGATGTTTTTGAAATTATTTTATGAAGATAATAAATGCGATGGTTATGGCTGTGGCATTGTGGACCGGAGCGGAAGCTCAGACGCTCGATTTCATCAATGCCGACGCCAACCACATAATAATGAATGGCGACAACTGGGCGTCGTTGCGCTCACGATTGTCGGATATTGAGAATTTACCCGAGGGAAAATTCCGTATTTTGCAGATAGGCGACTCACACATTCAAGCCGATATGAGTGCGGCAGTGGTGAGACGCACGTTGCAAGGCGAATATGGCAACGGCGGGCGAGGGTGCATAGCCGCATTGCGCATGGCAGGCACAAATCAGCCCGTTGATTACCGAATGAGTGCCGACACAGCCGCTTTGCGCTGCTCGCGACTGCTTGGCAAAGAGTGGCAAGCAGGAATGGGCGTTACGGGTGTGGCGGTGGAATTTGCATCGCCTGAGCGCACTTTGCGCATTGCCACCGATGCCGAGTGCGGCGGGTTCACATCGGTGACGCTGCTGCATGGCAATGGTGCCGGCTATGCTGCGGCAATGATTGCCGACTCGCTATATATGGGCACCCCGCTAACGCCTTACGCCACACGCTATGACTTAGGCGCAACGACCGACTCGCTGACGCTTGCCACGAGTTTCGACTCGCCCTTCTTCGGTGCCATTCTGCTCCGCAATAATCGCGGATTGGTGCTTGATGCCATAGGCAATAATGGTGCGTGCTACAGTAGCTACTTGAAAATTGCAGATTTCGCCAAGCAGACCGCAGTATTTGCACCGGAGCTTATAATATTGTCGCTCGGCACTAATGAGGCATTCGGCACCGAGAGCGATGAGCAAATCTATGCCTGCATCGACAGCCTCATATCGCAGTTGCGCAGTGTGCACAAGCATGCTAAATTTCTGCTCACCACACCTATGGAGTGTCACAAAAAGGTGTGGCGCACCACAAAGAGGCGAATGAAGCGTGGCAAATACCGCTCGCGGCGCACAATGGCATTTGTCACCAACAAGCGGGTGGCTGAAGTGCGCAAGGTGATTCTTCGCTACGGAAGTGAGCGCAAAGTGCCCGTGTGGGACCTCTATGAGGTTGCCGGAGGTGACGGAGCTTCGGCAAAATGGCTCAATGTCGGGCTTATGAATCCTCGCGACCATGTACACTGCCTTAAGAGCGGCTACGAATTGCGCGGTTCGCTCCTTGCCGATGCTCTCCTCGAGCGCCTTCGCGAGCAGGAATAATGACGGCATAGGTGTCGGGCTATGCGATTATGCGGCGAGCGCATTATCGTGAAAATGAGCCTTTGGCAGCTTGCGTGGAGCAAGTGATGCCGGAGATAGGGCGGCATTTGGCGAGGCTAAAGCCAAATTGCATGAAAATCAAAGATTTTGATAAAAAAGTGTGGCGATTTTGCTTGTGAATTACAAAATTGTTATTACCTTTGCACTCGTGTGTCGAGCAACGACGCCGGTCACATAAAATTAACTTAATTATTAACTATTTAAATGAGCGAAGAATTAAAAAATTCTCCAATCGCAGACTTCGATTGGGAAGCCTACGAAAAAGGTGAAACTCAAAGAGAGAAATCTTTTGAGGAATTGGAAAAGACCTATGACGAGTCTTTGAACACTATTAAGGACAAAGATGTAACCGAAGGTACCGTTATCGCACTCAACAAGCGTGAGGTAGTGGTTAACATTGGCTACAAGTCAGACGGTATTATTCCTTTTAACGAATTCCGCTACAATCCCGACTTGAAAGTGGGCGACAAAGTAGAGGTATTCATTGAGAACCAAGAAGACAAGAAAGGACAACTTATCCTTTCGCACAAGAAAGCACGTGCAGCCAAGAGCTGGGACCGTGTCAACGAGGCTCTCGAGAACGACGAAATCATCAAGGGTTACATCAAGTGCCGCACCAAGGGTGGTATGATTGTCGATGTATTCGGCATTGAGGCATTCCTCCCCGGCTCGCAAATTGATGTTAAGCCAATCCGCGACTACGATGTATTTGTCGGCAAGACAATGGAATTCAAGGTCGTGAAAATCAACCAAGAGTTTAAGAATGTTGTTGTTTCGCACAAGGCTCTTATCGAGGCTGAGCTTGAACAACAGAAGAAGGATATCATTGCTAAGCTCGAAAAAGGTCAGGTTCTTGAAGGAACAGTTAAGAACATCACTTCCTATGGTGTGTTCATCGACCTTGGCGGCGTAGACGGTCTTATCCATATCACCGACCTTTCATGGGGTCGCGTGAACCATCCGGAAGAGGTCGTATCGCTCGACCAGAAGCTCAATGTGGTAATTCTCGATTTCGACGACGAGAAGAAGCGCATTGCCCTCGGCTTGAAGCAACTTCAGCCGCATCCATGGGACGCCCTCGATGCCAACTTGAAGGTGGGCGACAAGGTGAAAGGCAAAGTAGTGGTTATGGCCGACTATGGCGCATTCATCGAGATTGCTCCGGGTGTGGAAGGTCTTATCCACGTGAGCGAAATGTCGTGGTCGCAGCACCTCCGCTCGGCTCAAGATTTCATGAAGGTGGGCGACGAGGTAGAGGCTGTAATCCTTACTCTCGACCGCGAGGAGCGCAAGATGTCGCTTGGCATCAAGCAACTTAAGCCGGACCCATGGGAGAATATCGAGGAGAAATATGCCGTTGGCACTAAGCACACTGCTAAAGTGCGCAACTTCACCAACTTCGGCGTATTCGTTGAGCTTGAAGAGGGCGTTGATGGTCTTATCCACATTTCCGACCTTTCTTGGACTAAGAAAATCAAGCATCCGTCGGAATTCACTCAGATTGGTGCCGATATCGAAGTTCAAGTTCTTGAAATCGATAAGGACAACCGCCGCTTGAGCCTCGGTCACAAGCAACTTGAGGAGAATCCTTGGGACGTATTTGAAACTATCTTCACCGTTGGTAGCATTCACGAAGGTACTATCACCGAGATGCTCGACAAGGGCGCTGTGGTGGCTCTGCCTTACGGCGTAGAAGGCTTTGCTACTCCTAAGCACCTCGTTAAGGAAGATGGCACTCAGGCTAAGCAAGATGAGAAGCTTAACTTCAAGGTTATTGAGTTCAACAAGGACGCTAAGCGCATAATCCTTTCGCACAGCCGCATTTTCGAGGACGAGGCTAAGGCTGAGGCTAAGAAGAGTGCAAAGA
>CAMEKH010000009.1 GCA_945921235.1 uncultured Prevotellaceae bacterium
GATTATCGATGTGTGCCGGCAAGCCGGAGCAACTATTGCGAATATGGTGTTCGTAATAGAGAAAGAGTTCCAAGACGGGCGTTCACGCATATTTGAGGAAATGCCCGAAATGAGAATAGAGAGCCTTGCCGTGGTCCAATCGCGCGAAATTACGGAAAAGGACTGCGAGTTTATGCAGATGGCAATCGACCTGTCGGTGGAGAATGTGGCTAATGGCGGAGGTCCGTTTGGAGCGGTAATCGTTCGCGACGGCAAAGTGGTGGCAACAGGTGTGAACCGAGTGACAGCCAACCACGACCCCACAGCTCATGCCGAGGTGAGTGCCATTCGCAATGCATGCAAAGCCATAGGCGATTTCAAGCTCGATGGTTGTGTTATCTACACGTCGTGCGAGCCGTGTCCTATGTGCTTGAGTGCCATATATTGGGCAGGTATCAGCAAAATTTATTATGGGAATACCAAGCAAGATGCCAAAATGATAGATTTTGATGATTCATTTATCTATGATGAGATAGACAAGACTACCGACAAGCGTTCTATTCCGGCAATTGCATTGATGCGCAAAGCGGCTCAAAAAGCATTTACTGATTGGATGGCAAAAACCGATAAAATTGAATATTAATTCAGTGAGGTAATAATGGGAGGGTTGGTTTTATAATCAACCCTCTTTTACGAAAAAAAGACATGCCCGTAAATGAATTGCGGGCATGTTGTATTTATTAAGAATTGTTGCTTCGGAATTGGGCGGTGTAGGCAAAACGCTTTAGTTGACGTTAATTCAAGCTATTGAGCACGGCACGAATTTTCTCGTAAGTGGTGATGCGAGTAGGAACAAGAGGCAAGCGCAGTTCGTTCTCAATGAATCCCATAGCGTTGAGCAGACATTTCACTCCGGCAGGGTTGCCATCGACGAAAAGCAAGCTGAACAGCTCGGTGAATCGGTGGTGAATGAGCAGAGCTTTCTCATAGTCGCCTTCAAGAGCAAGGCGCACCATACGGCTGAACTCGCGTGGGAAAGCATTTCCGATAACTGAAATTACGCCAACAGCGCCCAGCGTGATAAGAGGGAATGTAATTCCGTCGTCGCCCGAAATCACCATGAAATCTTTTGGCTTGTTTTTTATAATTTCGTCCATCTGAGAGATATTTCCTGAAGCCTCTTTTACACCTATAATATTCTCAAAGTCGCGAGCAAGACGAAGACACGTTTCAGGAGCCATATTGACGCCTGTGCGCCCCGGTACGTTATAGAGGATAACCGGTACGGGAGAAGCCTCTGCAATGGCTTTATAGTGCTGATAAATGCCCTCTTGCGATGGCTTGTTGTAATAAGGGACAACCGATAGAATCGCGCTGAATGGAGATAAGTCGGTGCTCTTCACGGCGTTTACCACAGCCATAGTGTTGTTGCTGCCCATTCCAAGGACGAGCGGAACACGACCATGAACACGCTCTACGACGAAATTCCGCACTTCCACCTGTTCTTCAGGCGATAATGTGACGGTTTCGGCTGTAGTGGCAAGCACCACTAAATAATCTATTCCATTTTGTATTTGATATTCTAAAAGACGGGCAAGAGCCTCATAATCCACCGATTTGTCTTTCTTGAACGGAGTGATAAGAGCCACGCCCATACCTTTTAAGTTAATTCCTGCCATAAGTTAAATCTAACAACATTATATTTTTGATTACGCTACAAAATTAGTCATAAAACGGTTAAAGAGCAATTTTTATTGATGAAAAAAATGTCGGTGTGGGCGAAGAAGTGGTTTTGGCACAAAATTTGTGAGTTAAAAATCATAAATGACAATGGTGAGTCAACTATTATTGACCTAATTTAGTTTATTAATAAGAAAATAAGTAATAAATATGAATGAGTTTGAAAAACTTATAGCAGGAGAAAAGCCGGTATTAGTAGATTTCTTTGCCACATGGTGCGGACCATGCAAGATGATGGCACCTGTGCTTGAAGAGGTGAAGAAGCAAGTGGGCGATTCTGCCACAATAATAAAAATCGACGTCGACCGCAATCAACAGCTTGCCATGAATTATGGCATACAATCGGTGCCCACGTTGATGCTGTTCAAGCGAGGAGAGTTGCTGTGGCGAGCATCGGGGGTGCAGCGAGCTGCTGACCTTGCGGAATTGCTTGGCAGATATGCTTGAATAAGGGGTTGAGGCTTGTCGATTGATGCATATTCCTTGCACTTCGGCTTATTTTTTAAGCGGAGAATGAGGGAAAAACGTGTATTATGTGTATATTTGCATAAAATAATCGTTTTTTATATATGGAGAGCAAGGCATTAATTGATGAGATAGCGAAAAAAATGGAGCGGAGCACGGAGGATATAAGCAAGCTACTCGATGGCTTTGTTGCGACACTCGAGGAGCGTTGCGGCGACTTGGACAGCGTGGCAATTCCGGGGTTCGGGACTTTTGAAGCGAAGAAAAAGACTGAGCGGGTGACAGTGAATCCCTCAACCGGAAAGAAGATGTTGGTGCCTCCAAAGATTATATTGACGTTCAAACCCAGTGCATTGTTAAAAAGCAAGTTGAGATAGGCTTATGAATATAAAAATGACATTTCCCGAGTTGGTTGATGCCGTTTCGGCAGCAACTCAAAGTCCGAAGCGCGTGAGCGAAATATTCTTGAAAGAATTGTTCATGACTATTGCCGATGCTTTGCGCAATGGAGAGAACGTGAAGGTGAGAAATCTCGGCTTATTCAAGTTGACAAATGTAGAGGCTCGCAAGAGTGTCAATGTAAATACAGGCGAAGAAATGGAAATTCCGAGTCACAGGAAAGTGACTTTTGTTCCCGATAAGGCTCTTGCCGATGCAATAAACACCCCTTTTGCAAGTTTTGATACTGTGGTGCTCGATGATGCACTTAGCGAAGATGAATTGAAATTGATGGCAAAGGTGGAGGACTTCGATGAAGAATATGAGGCTGAAAATAAGGAAGTGAAACCTATAGCCGAACATGTGGCTGAGGAAAACGAGCCAAAGGTGGTGCCACCAGTATTTCGCCCGAGAGTAATCGAAGAGGTGCAAGAGGAGGCTTTGGAAGAGCATCAAGAAGAAGGCCCGGAAGAACCGGTTAATGATATAGGTAAAGAGTCGGAGCCGACTGACGCCATAAGCCAGGAGAGTGACAAGATAGAAAATGATGAACAAATCCAACAAATTAAGGAAGAACAAGTGAATATAGATGAACAACCATCTGTTGCGAGCAATATAGGCAGCGGAACAAGCGAAGACGAAGATTATTGCATTCCTGAAGATGATGATGAGGAGTATGTGAATGAGAGTAACGACTCGGAAGCGCCCAAGCACGACGGCTCGTTCACACGAGGATTTATCTGGGGTGCATTGACAATGTTTGTGCTATATCTTGTGGTTGGTGGTGGATATTTCTTATATCAGCATGTTAAGAATCAGGAGATTATTGACACGGCACTTGGCGTGGACTCCGTGGTGGCAGAGAATGACATCGCTACCCTCGACGACGTCGATGAGGTGGAAGAAGCCGATAAAGCAGTGAAGATTTCGGAATCGGTTGAAAAAGTAGCCCCGGCTTCTGAAGCTGATGCACAGCCGGCGGTTAAAGCAGAGCGTCCCACGTTGCGATACGACACTGTGACAAGTACTAAATTCCTCACAAAGATAGCATACAAGCACTATGGGAATTCCGACTTTTGGGTGTATATCTACGAAGAGAATCGTGCAAAAATTAAGAATCCCAATACCATAGCACCCGGAACGGTGGTTGTAGTACCTCCTGCCGAGAAATATGGTATAGATAAAAACAGCAAAGAGAGCCTGCGAGCCGCCCGCAAGAAGATTCAGGAGATAGAGTCGGGGAAATGAAGCTCGAAGCCACAATTGCATCACATGACAGATGCCTCACACAGCCGATATAGAGAATTGTGTGAGGCATAAATTGTGTTTATAAGTGCAATAGGCGAGATGCTGATAAGCAGATTAAAGTTTGAAAGAGGGAATAAAGGACAACTGTGAGCAAAGAGTGGGAAATTGGTGAAAATTGGAAATATCTTTAACTTAAAATATTGTAAATTAACGCACCCAATATGTGCTTTAAGCGACTAATATATTAATTTTGCAACGTCAAAACAGGAGTAATAGATTTCAAATAAGTTTAATTATAAAACTACTATAATAACTACGAATATGAGCGATTCAGTAAACATTCGAGAATTGAATGACTTAATAGCAAGTAAGAGTAATTTTGTGAGTATGATAACACAAGGAATGGACCAAACAATTGTGGGACAGAAGCACTTGGTTGATTCATTGCTTATAGCACTGCTTGCTAACGGACACGTGTTGCTTGAGGGTGTTCCCGGTTTGGCAAAGACTCTTGCCATTAAGACACTCGCATCGCTGATTGATGCAAAGTATAGCCGCATACAGTTTACTCCCGACTTGCTTCCTGCCGATGTGGTGGGAACTATGGTGTACAGCGCCAAGCAGGAGAAATTTGAGGTGCGTCGCGGTCCGGTATTCGCCAATTTCGTCCTTGCCGATGAAATTAACCGTGCCCCGGCGAAGGTGCAGAGTGCATTGCTCGAGGCTATGCAAGAGCGACAAGTGACAATCGGCAAGGAAACTTTCAAGCTCGACGACCCGTTCCTCGTTCTTGCCACTCAGAACCCAATTGAGCAGGAGGGTACTTATCCACTGCCTGAGGCGCAAGTGGACCGTTTCTTGATAAAGGTAGTTATAGGCTATCCCAACAAGGAGGAAGAGAAATTAATCATACGTCAGAATATCAAGGCAGAGAAGCGCGAAGTTTCACCGCTGATTACTCCGGCAGACATCGTAGAGGTGCGCAAGATAGTTCAGCAAATATATGTAGATGAAAAGATTGAGCGCTACATAGTCGACATTGTGTTTGCTACACGTTTCCCGGCTGATTATGGCTTGAACGACCTCACGAGCATAATCTCCTTCGGAGCATCGCCTCGTGCATCAATAAGCCTTGCACTTGCATCGCGCGCCTATGCTTTCTTGAAAGGACGTGGCTATGTGATACCCGAAGATGTGCGTGCTGTGTGTCATGATGTGATGCGCCATCGTATAGGCTTATCATACGAAGCCGAAGCCAATAATATAGTAGCCGACGAAGTAATAAGCGAAATTCTTGACAAGATTGCAGTTCCATAATTGAAAGCAGATGGATTCAACTGAGTTATTAAAGAAAGTCCGGAAGATTGAAATAAAGACTAAAGGACTTTCTCAAAATATATTTGCAGGTGAATATCATTCGGCGTTCAAGGGGCGCGGAATGACGTTTTCCGAGGTGCGCGAGTATCAGTATGGCGACGATATTCGCGACATCGATTGGAATGTGACAGCACGCCACAACCGCCCGTATGTGAAAGTATTCGAGGAGGAACGAGAGCTGACGGTTATGCTCCTTGTAGATGCGTCGGGGAGTAGAAACTTTGGCGCAGTAGGAGTGGAGAAGAACGAGATGATGGCTGAAATAGCAGCTACCCTTGCATTCTCGGCAATACAAAACAACGATAAGGTGGGAGTAATTTTCTTCACCGACAAGGTTGAAAAGTTTATTCCGCCGAAGAAGGGGCGTAAGCATATTCTGCTTGTGATTAGAGAGTTGCTCGATTTCAAGCCCGAAAGTAAAGGAACGAATATATCGAATGTGCTTGAGTATCTGACAAGTGCGATAAAGAAGCGTTGCGCAACTTTCATAATATCGGATTTTATCGATACCGGTGATTATTACAAGGCGATGTCGATAGCCTCCCGAAAGCACGACCTGACAGCCATTCAGGTTTACGACAAGCGTGAAACAAATATCCCGAATGTAGGGCTAATGAAAGTGGAAGATGCCGAAACGGGTGCCGTGAAATGGGTTAATACCGGTTCGGCGAATGTGCGTAATGCCTACAAGAAGTGGTGGTATGAGCGTCAGCTGGCTATGAATGACACCATGATGCGGTGCAACGTAGATGTAGCGTCGGTAGCTACCGATGAGGATTACGCCAAGTCGCTTATGGCATTGTTCAAGAAGCGAGGCGTGAGATGAAAGAGAAGTAATTTCATAAAATTCAGCAAAACTTGTAATTATTGAAGTTGAAGCGAAATATGATTGAAAGATTAAAGATATTTGTAGCCATAGCCCTTGCAAGTTGCGTGATGTGCCCGGCAAAGGCACAAGGGAGTGTGGTTTTTCGTGCGAAAATGGACTCTGCAATCCTATTGATGGGCAAGCAGACGGCATTGCATCTTGAAATTTCGCAAAATAAAGAAGCCGTAGGTCGACTGACGTGTGAAACGTCGCCAGTGCTCACCGAACGTGTGGAGGTGGTTGACCGTCCTGAAGCCGATACGGTGGATTTGGGAAACAACAGGGTGCAGATAAATCGCGACCTTATATTGCAGTCGTTTGATTCGGGTGTGTATGTTATTCCTCCGCTGGAATATGTTGTGGGGCGAGATACGTTTCGCACCAATCAATTGACGCTCAAGGTCCTGCCTGTGCAGGTGGATTCAATGACCGGCATTCACGACTATAAGCCGATAGAAGGGTTGCCATTCAATTTGCTCGATTTTCTGCCATCGTTCATAGCTCATTATTGGTGGATTTATTTGCTCTTGCTCGTACTTGTGGGCTTGGGACTGTGGGTGTATTTCCGCTGGATAAAGAATGGAAAACTTACATTAAAACCTCAGAAACCCGAAATTCCACCCTACGAGGAAGCTATTCAGAGCCTGAATGAGCTAAAACAACGGCAATTGTGGCAGTCGGGGCAAGAAAAGGCTTATTATACCGGGCTTACGGATATTTTGCGCCGATATATTTATCGCCGATTCGGTGTGAATGCAGTGGAAATGACTACATCGGAAATTTTAGCTTCGCTCAAGACGTATGAGGAGGCGCATGATGTGAATAAACAACTCGGACAGATACTTGAAATTGCTGATTTCGTGAAATTTGCAAAAGTTCGTCCATTGTCCGATGAGAATGAAGTGGCATATCAGCGTGCCTTGAATTTTGTGGAAACCACAAAGCCTGCGCCACAAGAAGCCGATGAGAGTGATGTTGACGATAAGGCGGTCGATAAAAAGGAAGATGAAGAAAAGTCAGAACCGCAAGATAAGAAGGAGGTGAAGAAATGATGAAATTCGCTAATCCATATTATTTGTGGCTGTTCTTGATATACATACCGATAATAATATGGTATGTGATGAAGAACCGTACTGCCGACCCCACGATGACAGTATCGAGCACGTTGCCTTTCGGCAAGGTTGGTAACTCATGGAAAAGTTATCTGCGGCACATAATGTTTGCCGTGAGATTGGCTGCCATTGGTTGCTTGATAATTATTTTATGCCGACCGCAGACTTCTGATAGCTGGTCGACGTCGGAAACCGAAGGAACCGATATTGTAATATCTCTTGATGTGTCGACGAGTATGCTTGCTCAAGATTTCCGTCCCAATCGCTTTGAGGCGGCTAAAGAGGTAGCGGCAAAATTCGTTTCGGGAAGAGAAACCGATAATATAGGACTTGTGATTTTTGCAGGCGAAAGTTTCACGCAAGTACCGCTCACTACCGATAAAGCCGTTCTTATGAATTATATCCAAGATATGAAAATCGGAATGCTCGAAGACGGCACTGCGATAGGCGATGGAATAGCAACGGCAATCAATCGCATAAAGAATGGCAAAGCTAAGTCGAAAAGCATAATATTACTCACCGATGGTTCCAATAACACAGGCGTTGTGGCACCGCTCACGGCAGCTGAAATAGCTAAGAAATATGGCATAAAGATATATACCATAGGAGTAGGTAAGAATGGAAATGCTTTGTATCCTGTTGGTGTGAATTACTATGGCAAGATGGAATATCAGTCGCTCCCGGTGGTGATTGATGAGCCTACGCTTCGCTCTATTGCATCGGCAACAGGCGGAAAATACTTCAGAGCAACGAGTAAGAACGTGCTGAAGCAAGTGTTTACTGAAATCGACAAGCTCGAAAAGACGCGAATGGACGTACGTAACTTCAGTCATACAGAAGACAATTATATGCCGTGGGCATACATGCTGCTTGCCCTTGTGCTTGTGGAGATACTTGCGCGGTACACAGTGTTGAGAAATATACCATAAATGATATATAAGAGAAACAGAGGATAAAAAATTATGTTCAGTTTTGCAAATCCCGAATATTTATATTTGTTGCTGCTTATCCCGGCAATAATACTGCTACACTTCATGTCGCGCAGAGTACGGAAGCGTAATTTGGAGCGTTACGGGCAGTTGGCAATTCTTGAAAGACAGATGCCCGATGTATCGAAATACAAGCATGGCATAAAACTTGCACTAACGCTTGTGGCGGTGACAATGATAGTGATAGTGCTTGCGCGTCCTCGAGCCGGTGCCAAGGAGCAGACGGTGAAAGTGCATGGAATAGAGGTGATGGTGGCACTTGACGTGTCGAATTCCATGAATGCATCGGCAACAGATGATGTGAAAGGCGTGTCGCGCTTGCAGAAGTCTAAATTGACACTTGAGAAACTTATCGACAAATTTGATAATGATAAAGTTGGGTTGATAGTATTTGCCGGCAACGCATATACGCAATTGCCTATAACGTCCGATTTCACATCGGCAAAGATGTTTCTTAACAACATAAACACCGAGATGGTTCCTACGCAAGGCACAGCCATAGGAGCAGCAATAAAACTTGCAATGAACTCCTTCACCGGCAATGAGAAGTCGCAGAAAGCCGTTATAATCATCACCGATGGCGAGAATCATGAAGATGATGCCGTGGGAATGGCTGAAGAGGCAAAGAAGAAAGGAATACAGGTGAATGTGATAGGTCAAGGCTCGACAAAAGGTTCACCGATACCACTAAAAAGTGGCGGCTTCATGAAAGATGATAACGGCAATGTGGTAACTACTTTCCTCAATGAGAAAATGGCAGAGGATATAGCAAAAGCCGGAGGCGGCATATACTTGTCGGGGAATGCCGGTGATGCAGTGGGGCAGCTCGATGAACAATTGAAGAAGTTGGCAAAATCCGATTTGCAAAAGGTGGTATATTCACAGCACGACGAGCAATTTCCGGTGTTTGCATGGCTAGCCTTGATATTCCTTGTGTGTGAAGTTTTCGTGTTGAGTCGCAAGAACTCATGGTTGCGCAAGATTAATTTCTTTACAAAGGAGAATAAAGAAGATGAAAAGAAGAATTGATATATTAATAATATTTATGCTCGGCCTGATGATTGCGTTGCCTTCAACGCTATATGCCGGCAGCGACAAAACGAGCGAAGCGAAGACCGAGAGCACTATAGATGAGCGCAAAGCCATTCGCAAAGGCAACAAACTCTATGAGGATAAGCGATATGCAGAGGCTGAGGTGGAATATAAGCGTGCATTGCAGTATAATCCCAACTCCGACATTGCTAATTATAACCTTGCGTTGTCGTATTTGAGGCAGGGAGGAAGCAGCGACCCTAAAGATAGCAATAGCCCGGTGAATCAGGCATCACAGATACTGCGCAATGTGGTGAAAACTGCACACGACAAGGGATTGGCATCGCGGGCATATTATAATCTTGGAAATATTGCATTTAATCAGCAAAACTATTCGGAGAGCATAGAAATGTATAAAGATGCATTACGCAGAAACCCCGATGATGACCAAGCGCGGCAAAACTTGCGTTTGGCACAAAAGAAGCAGCAGGAGCAGCAACAGCAAGACCAAAATCAAGATAAGAATCAAGATAAAGACAAGCAGAATAAAGACCAAAATCAGAATAACGACGATAATAAGGAAAATAAAGATAAAAACCGGCAGGACCAACAGAATCAGCAGAATAAGCCCAACCAAAACAAGCCTCAGGACCGGCAGCAAGGAGGTATGAGCGACAGTAATGTGCAGCAGATTCTCAAGGCAATGCAAGATGCAGAGAAAGGAACACAGCAAAAGGTTAATGCCGCCAAGATTAAAGAAGAACAGAATAATCGCAAGCGGACAGGCAACCAGTGGTAAAAGAGTAATTATTGTAATTTCAATTTTGTAATATGTTGAAATCTATAAAATTCTTATTGATTATAGCAATGCTTCAGGTGGCGGCAACTATGCTATCGGCTGAAGTGTCGTTCACAGTGGATTATCCGCATCAAGTGGTGCAAGGCAATAAGTTTAGAATCACTTTCTCTCTGCGAAATGCTGAAGGAGCGGGATTCACGGCACCCGAAGTAGGGGGGTGCGCTACGTTATACGGACCATCGAAGTCGTCGTCGTATAGCTCGCAATGGGTGAATGGCGTTAGCTCAAGTTCATCATCTGAAGAATACACTATGGTGTATAGAGCAGATAAAGCAGGAAAATACAATGTGGGGGCAGCTACTGTCACAGTGGGTGGAAAACGCTATTCCACGCGCCCTTTCACAATAGAGATTTTACCGCCCGACCGCTCGGCTCAAAGCAATGCTCGCGGCTCGCAGAGCGTGCAGATTGATAATGTCGACACTCAGAGTGCCGGAAAGCAAGTAAGCGCTAATGACCTGTTTGTGAGAATCAATATGTCGAAAAGCAACGTCTATGAGCAAGAGGCGGTGGTGTGTACGATAAAGCTCTACACAAAATACCAGATTTCTCAATTTATGGCAAATATACAGCCATCCTACAATGGATTCCTTATTGAAGAATTGCCGGTATCACCTAATTTGAATGAGGTGGAGCGAGTGAATGGTGAGAATTACATGGTGGCTGAATTGAAGAAGTGCATTCTTTTCCCTCAGCAGTCGGGAAAACTTACCATTACATCGGGCACCTACGATGTGACGGTGGTTCAATTTGAGAATATTAGAACGATGTTTGGAATCGTTCGTCAGCCTGTGGAGAAGCAACTAAAGGTGAAATCGAATACGGCATCGGTAAATATTTTGCCACTCCCGACGCCGAAACCTGCATCATTCAGCGGTGCGGTGGGAAATTTCACTATGACAACTGAAATAAAGCCACAAGTTCTTAAGACCTATGAGGCAGCAACGTATTCGTGCATAATAAAGGGTTCAGGAAATATAAAATATCTCAAAGCACCGGAGATAGCTTTCCCGGCACAATTTGATGTATATGACCCGCAGAATAATGTCAATGCAAAGCCAAATGGGGGCACGGTGAGCGGCACGGCAAGTATCGACTATACGTTTGTGCCTCAATTTGTAGGTAAATATGAGATACCCGCCACGGAGTTCACTTATTTTAATCCTGCAACAAAGCAATATGTAACACTCTCGACACAGAAATATGACCTCACTGTAGCTAAAGGAAGCGGTTCGCCCACATCGGCACATAAGGGCATACAGCAGCAAAATCGCGATATCTTGCACATCAAGAAAGGCGATTTGGAATTGAAGACTGCACACGACTTTATGGTGGAACATTTCAATTATTGGTTGTGGTATATCGTTCCGATTTTGATACTTGCCGGAGTGCTGTTCTATTATAGAAAATCGCTGAAAGCTCGGTCGGATTTGAAGTTGATGAAGACCAAGCGTGCAAATAAAGTGGCAAAGAAACGATTGCGAGTGGCTCAGCAATTTATGCGAGCCGGCGATAGCAATAAGTTCTATGCCGAGACATTAAAGGCATTATGGGGTTACCTGAGTGATAAAATAGGTATCCCGGTGTCGGAACTTAACAAGGAGAACATATCGGCAGAGCTTGTAAGTTATGGAGCCGACGAAGATATGGTGGCATCGGTAATTGATGTGCTGAATAAGTGCGAATTTGCCCAATATGCTCCGGAATTGGGCGGTACGGACATGGAGAGCATTTACAGTGCAGCAAGCGATGTGATGGATAAACTTGAAAATACTAAAAGAAAAAAAGCATAGGATAAATATGAAGACTTTTATATCAATGATATTAATGCTTTTTGCTTTGACGGCAATGGCTGAAACTACGGCGTCGGCAGCTGAATCGATTGTGAATAAGGCAAATGCGGCATACGAGAAAGACGACTTCAATCAAGCTGTGCAACTCTATGAGCAGGCTGCCAGGCAGGAAGGCACATCGAGCATGCTCTATTACAATATGGGCAATGCATATTATCGTCTTGGCAATATGGGAAAGGCTGTGCTTTGTTATGAACGTTCGCTATTGCTCGACCCGAGCAACGACGATGCGCGCACAAATCTTGAGTTTGTCAATGATAAGCTACAGCTGAAAATTGACCGCGGCTCATCGTTCTTTAGCGATACGATAGGAGATTTTGTGAGTTGCACATCATCGGATACTTGGGCAAAAATAGGAATCTGCGCATTTTTATTGTTCCTTGTGGCGATTGTAGTGTATATTTTCTCCGACATTGTTTTATTGCGAAAAATAGGATTTTTCGGTGGTGGTATATTGTTGCTACTCTCCATTTTAGCCAATATTTGCGCATTCTATACACATTCGCTGGCAGTCGACAAAAATTATGCCGTAGTAACCATTTCTTCGGCTACGCTAAGCACCTCACCGCGCTTGCCAAAAGACAAGACTGAAGAGGCCTTTTTGCTCAATGAGGGCACAAAAGTGGAGATTGTGGACTCGGTGGAGAGCAATAGCGGTGCGATGAAGATAAAGTGGTTTGACGTAAAAGCCGATGAGCAACATCGCGCATGGATAAAGTCGACCGATATAGAGCGAATCTGATGTTATATCGTGATAATAATGGCGAGCACAGCGAGCCATGCAATGCCGAGGCATGCAAAAATCAAGGATAACCTACGCAGTGAACGTCGAGCGGTTTTCTTCTCGCTGCTAATAAAGCAACTTTGGCAAAGACAGAATGCCGCCATAAAGAAGAAAAAGTCGTCGATAATGCCTATAGCAGGACCATCGAAGTCGATAGGCATAATAATATAGATAATAGCAAGCACCATAGCTGCCACAGCAAGCCATTTTGCTGTGGCAGAATTGTTATTTGAATTCACATTCTTCATATCTCAGTGTTTAAGCGGTAAAATTTCTATCCAATATCCATCGGGATCTTCTATGAAATAAAGTCCCATATCGGTGTTTTCGAAGCACACCACACCCATCTCCTTGTGGTAGGCACGCATAGCATCGTAATCGCCGTCGACACGCATACATAGATGAAACTCACATTCTCCAAGTTCGTAGGGTTGCGGGTGGTCTTTCAGCCAAGTTAGTTCAAGCAAGAAGTTGGTGGAACTATCAGTGAGATAAACGATTATGAAAGAGCCGTCGGGAGCGTTAATTCGGCTTTTTTCAGTGAGGTTCAATGCCTTTTGATAGAATTCAATGCTTCGATTCAAGTCGGTGACGTTGAAATTGAAGTGGTCGAATTTAGCTTTAATTTCCATAAAAAATATCGGTTATAAAATTAAATAATCACCATTGTGCATGCAGTGGCAGTTCACGCCGGGAGCACTATAGAGTGAGAAATTGCAAGAACGGCTGAAATCGCCCCATTGGTGCATCGGAATGAAATCGGCTACCTTAATTGCACTCATGAATTGACGTGCGCCGAGAGCGAAATCGCCGCCAATTCGAGGGTCGACAGGAAACATAGCTATGTCGATAGCAGGGAATTGCTCTTTAATCTTGCGGAGAATAGCAAGATAATTGCCCTCAGCGGTCTTAATCTCTTGCGGAGTGGACTCCTCGCTCCAGTGCCAGTTATTGAGGTCGCCGGCATGGAAAATACGCCTGCCAAATATCTCCATAAGATAGGAAACGCCGATGTCGGTTGAGCCGAAAGCGTGAATTGTGATGTTTTCATCGGTGTAACATTCACCACGTCGGAGAGAGTGGATTGGAACGTCGGGAATAGCCTCATGGCGTGAGTGCGACAGCTTTCGCCATAATTCGCCCGAAACTATATAGGCAAAATCTGCAGGGAAAGTGCTGTTCCAATGGAAGATATGTTTATTGAAATGGTCGGGGTGTGAATGAGAAACCAAAATATAAGCTTTCGATGCTCGGCTGAGTATTTCGGGCATAATCCCTTCGCTATCATTGAAATAGTCGACAACGATAAGAATGCCGTTGCAACATTCAATCGCAAAACCGCTATGACCGATATAGTGTATTTTCATTGCCGTGATTAGCTCATTTCCATTCATAATGCAATATTACTAAAAATAATCGAGGTGTACCAATCAATTAAGGTAAAATTGGTATTTATCATTTTTATTTGCTTTTGCGCGCCTTGTGTACTAAATTTGCATAGAAATTAAAGCAAACAATTATGGCAGTGATTGATGATTATGACATATTGTCGATGAGAATCCCGCAACCCGAACCCAAATGCGGAAGTCTGCTTATTGCCGAGCCTATGCTTTTCGATGGGTGTTTCAGCCGCTCTACAGTGTGCATAATCGACCATAGTGCCGACGAAGGCACTATGGGGCTTATCACCAATCGCAATTCGGGATATCTACTTCATGAAATTGTAGATGGCATAGAAGAGAATAATGAAATTCCGGTGTTTGTAGGTGGTCCGGTGCATAATGAGAGGCTATATTATCTTCACACGTTGGGAAGTGTGGTGCCCGATTCGGTTGAAGTGATTGACGGATTATATGTAGGTGGTGATT
The DNA here is from genome assembly GCA_945921235.1 of uncultured Prevotellaceae bacterium. Classification (GTDB taxonomy): domain Bacteria; phylum Bacteroidota; class Bacteroidia; order Bacteroidales; family Muribaculaceae; genus CALZFJ01. Next base: position 14,613 of record CAMEKH010000009.1, read on the forward strand.
TTGAGTGTATTAGGGAAATTATAAATATGGGTGCTATTGTAGAAGGAAATATACGATTTTTCGTAGGATACAGTGGTTGGGAGAAAGGACAGTTGCGCAAAGAGCTTGATAATTTTGAATGGGCAGTCGGGCAGAGTATTGTTGCTGATGTGCTTAATCTAAGAGAGAATTATGCGTGGCGTAAGGCAGTGAAAGACATGGGTGCGCGCTATAAGGTGTGGCTTAATGTGCCACTTGACGCTCAACTTAACTGATGTTTTGTGTCGATACTGATTATTTGTGCCCTAAAAGGAAAAGTATAGCTCGTTTGTAGGGGTGTTTCTCTTTATCGGATTCGAGGAATCGGTGAATGATTAGCGGAACGTATATGCCACAAACAAGCGATAGAGCCGAGTGAATCCACCAAGGCAGTTCCACAAAGTGGTGGAGAATTTGTTGTGAAGATACATTGGCAAACCATGAGAGAAGGAAAATCATGTAGGTGGAGCCTGCAAGGTGGTCGAGAATTGTAATATGCTTTTTCTCGATAATCAAGGCAAGCGATAATGTCATCATTATCCCGAAAATCGAGCTGAGCAACGATGCGCATTGAAGCGAATAGACGGTGGCAATAGCGAAGCATCCGAGCCAGCCGAAAAGGCATAGAATAAAACATGACTTGTTAGTCCACTTAATAGCAGTGATAAAACGCTTGTGTTCGGTTCCACATAGAGTTCCGGCTATGAAGAATATGAGCAGATTTCCCACTTGATTAATGGCGAAAAATTGATAAGGACGAAGACATTGCGACTGATTGGTGTAGACTGCAATCAGTAGCAACGAGCATAGCAAGATGCTACGTACTTGTGCATTCTTTATGTAGAGCAGAATAGGGTAGGTGATAACCATGCACACGAACGACATTTGAAGAAACCACAGGTAGATTATTGCACCTTTCTGATAAAAGAATAAGCCTGAAAGATAGGAACTTATCGACAATTCAAGTGCGTCGTCGGCAATGTCGCTCATTAATGCGCGCGGAATGAACGTGACTGTGTTAAGTACGAAAAACGGGAGCAGCAGTCGCCAAGCCTTGTTGGTTATGAATTCCTTGAAAGTGCGGTTGCGTGAGCGGCTCACAAAGCAATAGGCAAGAGTGTAGCCCGATGTGAAAGTGAATAGCGGCATTCGCATCACCATGAATACTTTGTAGAGGATTGTGTCTTCAAACACGCCATTCCATTGGTGGAACGAGTGCCCGAACACCACGAGAATAATACCTATAACTTTAAGATAAGATATGTATTTCAATTTCCCCATAGCGAAAGCGTTATTTGATGATAGAATAAGATGTTATTCCCGCTTCGGCAATTTGTTCCAAAGTGCGTTTCCCGGGAGATACAAGAATAATCGCTCCTCCTTGCGCCGAGCACTCAGCCATTAAAGGAATATCATCGAAATGGTCGGTTATTAAACTACTGATATGTAAGTTGCAAGAGTCGGTATAGGCTTTTACGGCTACGAGCTTATGCTCTCGAGCACATTCATTCCAATCAGTGCACTGCGAAGGGAGTGCTGTGGCTATGCAAGTGTCGCAACCGGTGAGCATTGCTATCTTTTGAGCATAAATCTCGGGAGCGGCAGTGGCAAGAATAACTTTTTCACGGTTCTCATGGGCTTGTGAAATTATCTTCAGGACCTCGGTATTAGCCGATACCGCCATTTTGGCGGCAAAATGAGCTAAATCAAGCTCGGTGACGAAACCTGCTGTGGCTGATAGGATTTGTCGTTTCATATCGCTATGACTGTAGATGCGCAATAATCTACAACCGATAGCCGCCACAATCAGCAACAATGGCGCAAAGTGCAGGCGCACTATTGAAGCCTTCACAGCCATTACAATGAAGTGCCTGAATGTGTTCACCTTGACAAGCGTTTTGTCGAGGTCGACAACAATTGCAGAATTTATATTTTCGCATCGATTGCCCATGGAAATCGTATTAAAGTTTTGTCGTTAAAAATAAAATAATCGGCTGATATCACCGGGTGGTCGGTAGTTATGGTAATTACCGCAGTGCGAATGGTACATTCGGGAAATTTTTGGGAGATTTCTTCTACTGCAAGTTTCATTGTTGTCCCGGAGTCGATTGCATCGTCAACAATCAATACGTTGCAGCCTTTAGCTAATTTTGCGGCAATTTCCGTCCTAAAATTCACTTCACCAATCCTTTTGGCGGTTTTGCGAATGCTACAGAAGTAAGATTCAGCCATTCTGAGCCAATCGAGTAGCCGAAAAGGAAGCATTGCCATGATTTTTCTACTTATTTTGCTGTTTTTCCCACGCTTTGTAGAGCGGTGAATATCTACCTCTGTAAGTATTGCATCTTTGAAGTGCTGAGCTACGATTGTCGCCACCTGACTACCTCCACTGGCAATTCCCACAATTACATCGGGCAAAAAACCATCGTTGCACACCTTTGTGGCGAGCTTGCTGCAAAGGTTGTGAAATAGAATGTTATCAGTTGTCAATACTCTCATATCCGGCAAATTAGAGTGAAAACGTTTCTGCCAAGCATCGAAAGCATGATGCCGGCTTTTGTCTTTAGCCTTACTTTCCTGTTAGTCAGGCTGCCGAGTCGCAACGATTTTATGTTGAGCCAGCATGCATCGGCTTCGGCAGAATTACTTAATCCGTTGACTGCAAGTCGTGAAAAAATGTTGAAGTTTGCACTTAGTCGGCGCTCTCGGGCTGCTTTCATCAGCATTGGATATTGATTCTTCGCTCGTTCTTCAATCATTTCAGTCACTTTCAGCGCATCAAATTGTTTGGTAGAAAAACTCATAATAGAGCTGTCGATGCGTTTTCGGTAGTGGTAAATTATTTTTTTCGACCAAACCACTTTGTCCACTGCGGGAAGAATCCGCGAAAGCAGTTCGAGGTCTTCGTAGATGATATTCTCGGTGTGCTTGAATTTAACTAAGATATCACGCTTGAAAATTTTACAAAACATACACGAATCGAAAAAACACTGATAGAGCATTCTTTCGGTGGCACCTATTCCGTCGGTTATTATAGTAGCCGGAGCAAAAAGTTGACGGCTCAGTCGACCGAAACTATCGTGAGTTGCCATTGCCACATCGGCATTGTAAGCCTTTAAAAGAGTAAAAAGAGTGGCAATGTAGTCAGTAGTAATAGTGTCATCGGCATCAACAAAAGTTATGTATTCGCCCTTTGCCGAATCAATTCCTATGTTTCTTGCACGCGATTGACCTCCATTCTTGGTGTGAATCACGCAAATACGATTGTCGGACTTGGCGTAATCATCGCAAATTCTGCCTGATGCATCGGTGCTTCCGTCGTCGACGAGGATTATTTCGATATTTTTATAACTTTGAATGAGGATACTGTCAATGCATTGAGGCAAGTAATCCTCTACATTGTACACCGGTATAATAATAGATATTTTAGCGTTCTCATTCATAGATATAATAATGTATTTATTTGCGTAAATATTGCATTAATATTCCGTCGGAATAGCTGTCGCTCCGTCGGAACCAGCATTTCAAGGTGGCGCATTTCGTGAAGCCGCAATTCGAGAGCATATTCAGCGAAGCCACATTGTCGGCAGCCACCTCAGCCACTATTTGCTTCAATCCGAGAAAATTGCATGCGTAATTTAGCGCAATGCCCACAGCATGAGATCCAAAACCGCGTCGGCGGTGATTAGTGTCGATATAAATTCCCACTTCGGCGCGATTGTGGAAGTGATTGAAATTGAATATATCCACGCACCCTATGCAATTGCCTGATGTTTTCTCAATAGCCATAAGACGCAAGTTGCCTGTAGCAAAAATATTGTTTTCGTAGTTCGCGGCATAGTCCCAAAGTTGCTTTCGCGAGAAAGGTGCATTAGTGTTTGTAGTGTCCCATTGGCTGCTGTCGTTTTCCCAAGCGAGCACTCTGTCTACGTCGGTTACCTCAATGGCGCGAAGCATCAATATGTCGTCTTCAAGCGGTTTTTGTGTCATATTGCTACGGATTAGCTGTGAATATTCTATAAAAAGCAATATTTGCTGTTATCTTCAGTCATTTCGGGCATTTTCGGCGAGTTTTCCGAGAGCCTGCCACAGATTGTCGGCGGGAAGCGGTGCCGTGATGTCGATTTCTTTTCCCGATACGGGGTGAATGAACTCTATGCGATGAGATTGCAGCGAAATGCCGCCATCGGGGTTGCTTCGTTCGGCACCATATTTCAAGTCGCCTTTAATCGGGCACCCAATAGCAGCGAGTTGAACGCGGATTTGGTGCTTTCGTCCTGTGAGCAGATTGATTTCGAGCAGGTTGTAACGCTCAGTTTTTGCAATCAACCTATATTTCAGCACCGATTTTAGCGAGCCTTTTTTTTCGGTGGCAGACGCATAGGATTTGTTGTTACGTTCCACTGAGGTGATGTAGTGAGTGAGCGTGTCCTCGGTTTTTGGCGGAGTGTTTTTAGTGATAGCCCAATAAGTCTTTTTCACGTTTCCGTTGCGAAACAGCTCGTTCATGCGCGAAAGCCCCTTGCTTGTCTTGGCAAAAACCACCAACCCACACACCGGACGGTCAATGCGGTGAGTAACTCCGCAAAACACATTTCCCGGTTTGGCATATTTCTCCTTTATCCACTGCTTTAGCTTTTCGCACAGCGGCTCGTCGCCGGTTTTGTCGCCTTGCACTATTTCGCCGGCGGCTTTGTTGACGATAATTATGTGGTTGTCTTCGTAAACTACTTCCATTTCAAGTCTTCACTAAATTCATCTATAAATTCAACGCCCGATTTACACCTTATATTATATATAGGTGTGTTTTTTACTTCGCTGAGATAGAAAAACAGCAAAAACGATGTCGTTTTGCTATTTTGAAGCTCAACTCCGTGAGAATTGAAAATTTCTGCAAAGAAAAGGAAATAGTGGGGAATATTAAAATTATTTCGATTGAAAATGCACTTTATTACTTTTAATTGAAAAGTGTAATTAACACATAAAGTGTTAAATTTGGGCTTGTTTTTGAGTGAATTTAATATATGCTATGCTAATTTTGGTGATTTATGGTGTGTAAATGTTTAATAATTTAGATATAGCCACTTGGTGACTGAAAAATTAATGACAAGTCAAATAGCAAAATTGTAGACCTTTTGTAAGTAAAAATGAAATTTTTTTATCAAAAAATTAGTTTTTTACAAAAAAAAGCTGTTACTTTGTAGCCAATATGGTTAGGTAATATCCATATTAAAGGAAATGACGCTTTACAAGTCAAGAGTCTTAATTGATGATAAGAAAATCATCGAACTTGCTGTTAAAGATGTTTAACACGGCAAAATTTACAATCTATGAGTTAAGATGTTTTGGGATTTGTATTTGCATCACAACTGATTAAGAAACAAATTTAATACAAATATTACATTAAACAGTGCATGATGATGTTTAAAAAGTTACTTTTGTGTGCGATAGCATTGGTGGGCTTCGCTGCGTCGGCGCAGGTGAAGGTTACCGGTGTTGTGCTACAGGCAGAGGACGATGAACCCGTGATTGGTGCAACCGTCACTGTGAAAGGCACATCTATCGCTACTGCGACTGATTTGGATGGCAAATTCATAGTCAATGCGCCATCGGGTAAATCAAAGATAGTGGTTACGTACGTGGGTATGAACCCCTATGAGTTTCAAGCTACAAGTAAGCCGGTTACCATTAAACTTGAGTCGTCGGCTACTCAGCTTAGTGAGGTGGTTGTAACCGGTATGCAGAAGGTCGACAAGCGATTGTTCACCGGAGCGACAACAAGTATCAGTGCCGAGAAGGCACGTCTTGATGGTGTTGCCGATATCAGCCGTTCTCTTGAAGGAAAGGCAGCCGGAGTGTCGGTGCAGAACGTATCGGGTACATTCGGTACGGCTCCGAAAATCCGTGTGCGTGGTGCAACGTCAATTTATGGTACTTCCAAGCCTCTTTGGGTTGTTGATGGAGTGATTCTTGAAGATGCTGTAGAAATCTCAGCCGACGACCTCTCATCGGGTGATGCCGAGACACTTATCGCATCGGCAATTGCCGGATTGAACTCTGATGATATCGAGAGTTTCCAAATTCTTAAAGACGGTTCGGCTACATCTATTTATGGTGCTCGTGCCATGGCAGGTGTGATTGTGGTTACCACAAAGCAAGGTAAGGCAGGCCGCACCAGCATCAACTATACCGGTGAGTTCTCTTACCGCTTGAAGCCTAATTACAGCAACTTCAATATCTGTAATTCGCAGGAGCAGATGGGTATCTACAAGGAGATGGAGCAAAAAGGTTGGTTGGAATTTGCATCGCTTGCATCTTCTTCATCTTCAGGTGTTTATGGAACGATGTATAAGATGATTGATAGCTACAAGAATGGTGGATTTGGCTTGGCTAACACAACCGATGCCAAGAATGCCTATCTTCGTGAGGCTGAGTTCCGCAATACTGATTGGTTTGATTTGCTTTTCAAGAGCAATATCACGCAAAACCACTCTGTGAGCATCTCAGGAGGTACTGATAAAGGACGTTTCTATACTTCAATGTCAATAATGAACGATGAAGGTTGGTATAAGTCGAGCGACGTTCAGCGCTATACTTTCAATGCCAATGCATCATATGATTTGTCGAAAACTTTGAGAATCAAGTTGTTGACCAGCGATTCTTATCGTAAGCAAAAAGCTCCGGGAACATTGAGTCAAGATGTCGACGTGGTATCCGGTGAGGTTAAGCGTGGCTTCGACATTAACCCTTATAGCTATGCGCTCAATACATCGCGTACTACCGACCCGAATGCTACTTTGACTCGTAACTATGCCGATTTCAATATCTTCAAGGAGCTTGACAACAACTATATTGATATAGGTGTAACGGATATGAAATTCCAGGCTGAGGTGAACTTCCGCCCGATACAAGGACTTGAGTTTAATGTGATTGGTTCTTATCGTAACAGCCGTTCTTCGCAGAACCACTACGTTAAGGACGAGTCGAACCAAGCTATGGCATATCGTGCCGGTGTTGACCCTGAGGACGCTACAATTCGTGCCATCAACCCATATCTTTACACCGACCCCGATGAACCTAATGCTCTTCCTGAGTCAATATTGCCCAAGGGAGGTATTGTATATCACAATGTATTCTCACTTTCTCAATACGACGTGCGTGCAACGGCTCAGTATAACAAGACGTTCAACCGCATTCACATCACGAGTTTGATGGCAGGTCTTGAGTTTGGCTCAATCGACCGTCACTCAGAGAATTACGAGGGTTGGGGTATTTGCTACGACAATGGAAATATTCCGTTCATTGATTGGAGAGCGTTCAAGCAGTTCAGCGAGGAGAATCATAATTACTATTCCGATAGTTGGACCTATCGCCGCAGCGAGGCTTATTTCGCTACGGGTAGCTACTCGTTCAAAGGACGTTATATCCTCAATGGAACAATCCGCTATGAGGGTTCAAATAAATTAGGTATGTCTACACAGTCGCGTTGGTTGCCAACGTGGAACGTGTCGGGAGCATGGAATGTTCACGAGGAGGAATGGTTTGCCAATAAAGTGTTGTCACACGCTAAGTTGCGTGCATCTTACTCGTTGACAGCCGATGGTGGTCCGTCGTCAATTTCCAATGCAATGGCAATTTACAATCCTTATAAGCCATGGCGTCCGGTATCTGAGGCTTACGAAATCGGTCTTAGCCTCGACAACCTTGCCAACTCGGAGCTTACTTACGAGAAGAAGCATGAGTTTGACCTTGGTGTTGACCTCGGTTTCTTGAACAACCGCATCAACCTCGTGTTCGACTGGTACACTCGTAACAACTACGACCTTATCGGACGTATCTATACTACCGGTGTGGGAGGAGAAGTATCGAAGTATGCCAACGTAGCATCGATGAAGTCGCATGGTGTAGAGTTCACACTTTCTACCCGCAACATCGAGACGAAAGATTTCTCGTGGACAACCGACTGGACATTCGCTTATGCAAAGAATACAATTACCGACCTTCAGTCGCGCTCACGTGTGATTGACTTGGTAACAAGTTCTGGTTTCCCGTTGGAGGGTTATCCCGTGCGTGCCATCTTCTCAATTCCTTTCATGGGATTGAATGATGAAGGTCTTCCCACCTTTATAAATCAAGATGGTAATCTCACGATTTCCGATATCAACTTCCAAGAGTTTGAGAAACTCGACTTCTTGAAATATGAAGGACCGGTTGACCCGACAATAACCGGAGGATTCGGCAATATGTTCCACTATAAGGGATTCCACCTCAATTTGTTCCTTACCTACTCTTTCGGCAACAAGATTCGTCTTGACCCGGCGTTCTCGGCTGCTTACAGCGACCTTTCGTCGATGCCTAAAGAGTTCAAGAACCGTTGGGTGAAGCCGGGTGATGAGCTAATCACCGATATACCGGTAATCGCATCACGCCGTCAGGTGCACAACGATTCGCAGTTGGGTTATGCCTACAATGCCTACAACTATTCAACAGCGCGAATTGCCGATGGTGGATTTATCCGCCTGAAGGAAGTGTCGCTCACTTACGACCTGCCGAAGTCGGTTATCAGCAAGTTGCGTCTTAACAATGCATCTGTCAAGCTGCAAGGAACCAACCTGCTTCTGCTCTATGCCGACAAGAAGCTCAATGGTCAAGACCCTGAGTTCTTCAATAGTGGTGGTGTAGCAACACCTTCGCCTAAGCAAGTAACTTTAACTGTACGTTTCGGTCTGTAATTTTTAACAAATAGGTAAAATGAAATTGAAAAATATATCATATTTAGCAGTATTGGCACTGGCGTCGCTTACATCATGTAACGACTTCCTCGATAAAGTGCCCGACACACGAGTTGAATTGAAGACACCGGAGCAGTTGCGAATGCTTATGGTGAATGCATATCCTTTGTCGAGCTATTCTTTGATAGGTGAGCTTTCGTCGGACAATGTAATCGACAATAATTCGCCTAACGAACAAGGTGTGCGCTACAATCTCAGCGTGTATGATAAGATTGATAATGAGCTGTTTGCATTTGAAGAGGCAAAGTCAACAAGTGGAACCGACAGCCCTACTAAAGTATGGGAGGCATACTATCACTCTATTGCCTGCTGTAATGCGGTGCTTGAGCGTGTTGCCCAGCTTGAAGGTGAAGGACGTGCATCGGAAGTTGCAGCCGTCAAGGGTGAAGCTCTCTTGTTGCGCAGCTATTGCCACTTTATTCTTGCCAATCTTTTCTGCGAGCCTTATCGCGGACCTGAATTAAGCAAGGCTATCAAAGGTATTCCTTATGTAAGTCAACCCGAGACCGAAGTCCTTGTTCATTATGAGCGCGGCAATCTTGCCGATGTGTATGCAAAGTGCCAGAAGGACCTTGAGGAGGGATTGCCATTGATTAATGATGGACTTTACGATGTGCCTAAATATCACTTCAACAAGGCAGCAGCATACGCTTATGCAGCACGCTTCTATCTCTTTATTCGCGATTATAAGAAGTGCCTTGAGTGCGCCAACACTGCATTCGGTGGTGAAGGTGTAGATGTAGCTCCTTATATGACAGATATCTGGGCAAAAGCAAGTGATTTCTATTATATCAGCGACTTTGCACGCTATTTCACCAATATCACTCATCAGCGTAATTTCATGTTGATTTCAACATATTCGGTGTTCTTGCGTCACTTCACAAGTGCATCGCGCTATGCACCTAACCGCGACGCAAAGCGTGGTACCATTCAAGGCCCCGGTCCTACATGGGAAGGCTGGCGTTGGGAGAACTCGCGCACAAAAGAGAGCTTCTCGATGCACCCATGCTTCAATGGAGTGTGCGGCTCGGCAGGTAAGTCGGAATATGGTACATATTTTGCAGGTACTATAGGTGAGCAATTCGAGTACACCGACAAGGTGGCAGGAATCGGATTTGCGCATAATGTACGCTCCGAGTTCTTCGGTGAGGAAACTCTTATGTGTCGTGCCGAGGCAAAGGCTTATCTCGGTGACGTGCAGGGAGCTGTCGAAGATTTGCGTACTTGGGAATTATCGCTTCGCACTACTTTAAATGACGATGGTAAGGAGGATGTTTATAAAGAACTTACTCTCGACCAGATTAACCAATTCTATGGAGCTAAGGACCCGGGATTCGGAATTGTGAAGAAACTTCATATCGATGAGATATTCCCGAGCGCAGAATACTCTGTGACCGATGCTATAGAGCCGTTGCTACAGTGCATACAGCACTTCCGCCGAATTGTCACTGTTCATAATGGTATGCGTTTCTTCGATATCAAGCGTCTCGGACTCGAAATTACGCACGTTATCGGTAAAGATGCGCGCACTGAAACTCTTGGAGTGTTCGACCCCCGCAAGGCATTGCAGATACCTAATGAGGTGATTGCTGCCGGTCTTGAGCCTAATAATCGCATATTGCAGACTCCGGGTGATAACTCAGAACTAAGAGCCGACGAAAAATACACTTTAGTAAAATAATAAAAAGTTAAGGATATGAAATTTTTTAAATATATGTCGACGATATCGCTTGCAGTGGCTGCACTGATGGCAACTACTTCATGTAGCGATGATGAACTCGGCGATACTATCTTCCCTGACACTACCACTGAGCTTGACCCGAACTCTTATACTTACAAGTTCGATAAATGGTTGAAGCAGGAGTATCTTGACGTCTATAATCTTGATTTCCGCTATAAGATGCAAGATGTAGGCACTGATATGAACTATAATCTTGTACCTGCCGAACTTACAAAGGCTGAAGACCTTGCACTTCTCACGAAGTATCTTTGGTTTGATGTGTACACTAAGGTTGCAGGAAGTGAATTCTTGAAGATGTATGGTCCAAGAATCATTCACCTTATCGGCTCACCTGCCTATAACCCGCAGTCGGGTACTATGGTGCTCGGTCTTGCCGAGGGTGGTATCAAGGTGTCGCTGTTCCGTGTGAATGAGCTTGACAACACTAATTTCGATGTGATGAATGAGTACTATTTCAAGACTATGCACCATGAGTTTGCTCACATCTTGCACCAGACGAAGACAATCCCGACTGAGTTTCGTGCAATATCAAATGGTCGCTACGACGACAACAACTGGCAAGACCAGTGGGAGCCTCGTATGAACTCGCTCGGAATGGTAACGAACTATGCAAGTTCGCAGATGCGCGAGGATTTTGCCGAGGTAATTGCCAACTATATCACTAAGACTGATGCTCAGTGGGCATATATGCTGAAAATGGCAGCTCGCGGCTGGGAGTCGGAGTCATCGGAAGAAGACACAAGTTCTAAATACTATTGTTGGTATTATTTCGAGGACAACGATGCTAAGAACAACAAGAGCTATGCTGAAGACAGTCAAGTAAAAGAAATAAAGAGTTCAACCGGTGAAGTTACTTACCAATTGATTGATTCACATACAGGCTCAGTGGTTAAGGACAGCTTAGGTAACCCGGTAGAAGTTTATGCCGTTGTAGACAAAGATGGAGTAGACGGAGTGGCTATCATCAATCAAAAAGTCAGCATTTGCCGCAATTGGTTCAAAGATGAATGGGGACTTGACCTCGATGCTTTGCGTGAGGAAGTACAGACACGTCAGCTCAACTACAATATGGAAGAGTTGCGCAAACAAATCAGCGATATTCAGTAATTCATTCATCAATATCATCAATTAAAATTTCAAATTACGATTATGAAGAAATTTTTATATATAACAGCCGTACTTGCCACAGTGGCGTTGACATCGGTTTCCTGCAAGAATGAGGTCGACGACCTCTTCGACCAATCGGCAGCCGAGCGCGTTCAGTCTGCTGTTGATGAGTACACTGCCGTACTTACTGCCAATGGCGGTAAATGGGTTATGGAATATTTCACCACAAGCAAAGAGCCGGGATATATCTACGTGTTCACGTTCAATGCCGATGGCTCGGTGGTGATTTCCGGAAAGAACAAGTGGATAGGCGACGTCTATAAGAGTGAAAAGTCGCTGTGGACAATGCTCTCGGATAATGGTCCGGTGTTGTCGCTTAACAGCTATAACAAAGTGTTCCACGTATTTGCTTCGCCTGAAGACATTCCAAACGAAACAGACGAGGACCCCGATGAAACCGGTTACGGTCATAGCGGTGATTATGAGTTCATCTTTATGGAGTACACTGCCGATGTTGTCCGCCTGAAGGGTAAGAAATATGGTGCGTCAATCTATTTGCGCCGTCTTCCTGCCGACACCGACGACAAGGCTTATCTCGGACTTATCGATGACATGAAAGCGAAACTCTTCAATTCAAAGTTCTCAAAGTTGTATATCACCAATGCACAGAATGAGCGCTTTGTGATGACCGGAGGCGTGAATGGTGTGGCTTCGTTCTATCCCGAGGCAGGTGATGCAATTACGCAGACTTCAAGCGGCAATTTCATTGTTACTGTTGACGGTATTCGATTCATGAACACAGTAGAAATTGACCATGCCGACCCCACAGCCGAGCCATTCCGCTTCACCAAGTTCAATTATCAGGAGGCTGATGGTTCATTGATTTGTGCCGACGACAATTCCACAATCATCACTGCGGCTCCGTTTTCTGAATTATTTGCCGACAAGAACAACACTTGGACATTGACCAAAGCTAAAATAACCGGAAATATGCTCACGCTCTACAACGCTGTTGTGTCGGAGTGTAAAAAGAAGTTGAAAGAAACTTTCCGTTATTTCCAGTTGTATTATAGCAATGATGATCAACGATTTGGCTTGCGATTTAAGAGTGGTAATTACTATGGTATTATATTCTACAACTTGAATATTACTGAGGATAATAAGGCAACGTTTACTATTGATGGCTCTTGTGCTGAGGGAACTGAGTATTACTACAATAATCTCACCTCTTTCAAGGCATTCTGCGATGCTCTGCAATCCACTACATGGACAGTTGAGAGTGATTCGCGCCTTGTGCCGTCGTCAATAAAGTTCGTTAGCGACAATTCAGCCGACGACTCTTTCACTGCCGACTTGTAATAAAAAGAAAAATGAGGCTTAAGCCCTCAATCTTGCGAAAATCGCTATGAAGTGCGAGGGCTTAAGTTAGTAAAAATAGGAAATAAAAACTTTTTAGCTAATTTAATAATTAATTGTTATGAAAAAAACATTACTTTTTTCGGCGGCGATAGCTATAGCATTCGCCGGTAGTGCTAAAGTGGTTAACCACGTTGTTACCACTTCAGTTGATGACAATGCAGTTCAAGCTGTTCCTATGGCTCAGCGTTTTGCATCTGTAAAGGAAGTTAGCAATACTTCCTATAGGGAATTGACTAAAGCTGAATTAAAAGAAGCTACTTCGCTCCCGATATCTTACTATGAGCGTCCTAAGGGAACCACCTATGTGGGTATGGATGCAGAATCATTCGCTTTGGTAGTACCACAAATGTACTTCCCTGCATTTAAAGAGGTTGATTGGACAAGTCTTGCCTTCGGAGCAGAGTCGTTCAAGTGGGCGTATGCTTCAGGTGAAGTAGATAGTGAAGGTAATGATGTTATGACTGAAGCTACAACAAATGTGATAACAACACCGAAGTATGATGTAGGCAATTACAGAGTTCCGGCGCTTACGGCTACGAACTCTTTGGGCGAAAGCGTCTTCACTACGGTTGATTATCTTTACACTGGTCCGTTCGTTCACAGTAGTTCAGCAGACCGTTCGTTCTTGTCAACAAACCTTCGCCCTGATGCTGAAACTATTGCATATATGGGTGAAACAGTATTCAACAGTGCAACTGCAAACAGCCGTCTTGACAAAAAATTCGGTCTTTCTGCTGCAGGATTTACTGATGTGAAATTGGATGGTATTTCGGAGCTTTACTTTAAGCCCTTGCGTCCGTATTTGCTCTCGCAAGTAGTAGCACACGTGTGCGACACCAAGAAAGGTGCTGCCAATATCAATGCTCAGCTTGTGATAAATCGCGTAGAACTCGATGAAAACGATGAAGTTATGAAAATTGGCGAGAAGTTGTGTGAGGCTACTATAGAGTGCGCAGTTGAAGCAAATCGCCAGTGGCAGATCTTGAATTTCGATAACCTTGTGTACACCGACCCTGAAACCGGACGCAAGAGAGACCTTATCATCGATGATAATATCCTTATTACTATTCGCCCGACCGATGATAGCCAGTTTGGTCAATATCTTTATGCTGCTCCAAAGGCATGGTTATATGCAGATCCCAACAACCGTTGGAATCTTTCTACTGCCTATGCTTTGGTTTCTGCAAAGAAAGATGGTGTTAACTATTTGTTGCCTGGCAATTTGGGTTCTGCATATTATATGGACGATGCACATACATCTGTAGGAGCAATGAAGAGCTTCCCGATTCAAATCCTTGCCAAGACTTACTACTTAGATAGCGAAGACACTGAAATGATTGCTGAAACTGCAACCGAGTCGACTAAGACTTTCACAGTTAATTCCTACTATAGCTACTCTTCAGAATATTGGGAACTCGAAGCCGTTGATGCCGAAGGTGAAGAAGTAGAATGGGTTTCTATACCTCTTGACGACATTAAGGACTTGACTGTCGAATATGAAGGTACTAAATATTACAGCGGACAAACAGAAGTTCCTGTAACCGTAGAGGCACTTCCTGCCGGAGTTAAAGGACGTGAGGCATGGGTTAACATCAGCTATATGGGAGCTTCTTTGTCAATACACGTCGTTCAAGGTGAAGCAGGTGTGGAAGGCGTAGCCGTTAATGCTCCTCAGGTTGTAACCGTAGATGGCGACAACTTCGTGGTTAAGGCTAATGACAATGTAGCTAAGGCAGAGGTATACACAGCTGCCGGACAGAAAGTTGCCGAGGCTGCCGTGAACGGAACTACCACAATTGATGCTGCCGGTCTTGCAAACGGTCTTTATATCGTTAAGCTCGACAACGGCACAGCCGTTAAGGTAGTGAAATAATTGCCCGAGAGGTGATTATAATTGATTAAGACAACAGTTTCTTAACAATAATTTGTGATGATGCGAGGAGGCGCGATGAGGTATCGCGCCCCTCGTTTTTTTATGAGCGTCGCTATGTATATTTTTTGTTGGGTTGAGGTAAGATAAAATATTCAGATAAAATATTCAGATAAAATCGCTACCATTTGTCTTACCATAAATCTTGCCATATATCTTTCCATATATCTGAGTCGTGAAAGCGATTCAGCCGAAATGATTGCGAAAAATGACCGAAAAATCACTATATTTGCACATTGATTCCACATCAATAGGAATAATCTACTGAATTTAATAGGAAGATAAGAATTTGGAGAGGGAATTTGAATCGGGATTGCTTGAGGCGGCGGTGAATGAGTTTGCCAAGTTGCCCGGCATAGGACGCAAGACGGCATTACGCCTTGTGCTTTATTTACTGAGGCAGAGTGAGGAGTCGGCGGTGACATTCGGCGAGGCAATAATAAGGCTACGCAAGGAGATAGGTTATTGCAAGGAGTGCCATAACATCTCCGAACAAGAAATATGCCCAATATGTGCCAATCCGATGCGCGACAAGACCACTATTTGTGTGGTAGAGAATGTGAAAGATGTGATGAGCATAGAGAACACACATCAGCATAACGGGCTATATCATGTGCTTGGCGGATTAATCTCGCCAATGGACGGAATAGGACCGCAAGATATAGAAATTGACAGCTTGGTGCAGCGAGTATCGACAGGTGAGGTGAAAGAGGTGATTCTTGCTTTGAGTGCAACCATGGAGGGCGACACCACTGATTTCTACATTTTCCGCAGGCTCGCTCCCTATCCCGAGGTGAAAGTGACAATGCTTGCACGCGGAGTGAGTGTGGGAAATGAGATAGAATATACCGATGAACTAACCCTCGGGCGGTCGATTATGAACCGCACGCTATTCTCCGACTCCTTTGCCAAACAATAAATTGCGCCGCTCGGCGTTATAGAAAAAAGACAGACGTTATAATACTGTCGATAGAAGATGAGCCAAAGAATAATAAAAAAAATAGCATTTTTAACTTTTGTGCTGTGTGGAGCACTGCAAGTGTATGCGCAGGTGAAACTCAGTGGCAAGGTAACCGACGATGGTGGACGCCCCATAGAATTTGCCTCGGTGCGTATCGACGGCACGGCTATAGGCACCAATACCGATACCGAAGGAGCCTACGCCCTCTCGGTTCCGGCACGCGACACGGTGATGGTGGTGTTCAGTTGCATAGGATATAGTGACGTGAAGCGTCGGTTAGTGAAGCCTAAGGGCGAGATGACACTCAATGCCAAGCTTTATGAGAAGACACAGCAGCTCAAGGACCTTGAGGTGACGGAATTCAAGAAGCAGACCAACCAGATGCAGACCATTGATGCCACAAAGCTGAAGCTCACCCCTGATGCATCGGGCGGCAGTGTGGAGGCGGTGCTAACTACTATGGCAGGCGTGAGCACAAAGAACGAGATGAGCTCACAATATATGGTGCGCGGAGGAACCTACGATGAAAACAGCGTGTATATCAATGGTATAGAAATTTATCGCCCGCAACTTATCAGCTCGGGACAACAGGAAGGACTGAGTATCATTAACCCCGATTTAGTGAGTAATGTGGCGTTCTCAACCGGCGGCTTCAGTGCAGCCTATGGCGACAAGATGTCGTCGGTGCTCGATATTACTTATCGAGAGCCTGAAGCCCTTGAAGGCGCGTTGTCGATGAGTCTGCTTGGCGGCAGTGTAGCATTCGGACAAGGAACAAAACGCTTTTCGCAGATACACGGGTTTCGCTACAAGCGAAATTCGTCGCTCCTCGGCTCGCTTGAAACCAAGGGCGAATACGACCCGCAATATTTCGATTACCAGACCAACCTGAATTTTAAGCTCAATAATCGCTGGAAAGCCTCGTTTCTGGGCAATATCTCGGTGAACAATTACCGCTTCACCCCTGAAACACGCGAAACGAGCTTCGGCACATCGACAAATGCCAAGCAATTCAAGGTGTACTTCGACGGGCAAGAGAAAGACAAGTTTGAGACCTATTTCGGAGCATTGTCGCTCAATTACCGCCACTCTAAAAGCACCGATTTCACCCTGCTTGCATCGGGCTATCTCACCAACGAGCTTGTGGGCTATGACATTCATGGAGAGTATTGGCTCGACGAGGCGGGAACCACAGGTGCCGACGGTGGCGAGAGCGTGGGAGGCGAACTCGGAGTGGGGAAATATCATGAGCATGCCCGAAACCGCTTGAAAGCAAGTGTGATAAATGTGTCGTTGCGAGGAAACACGTCGATAAATCACAACAACTTTAGCTACGGCTTGAGTTGGCAGCATGAGTCGATTCACGACCGCACACGCGAGTGGGAACAACGCGACTCGGCAGGTTACTCGCTGCCACACACCGGTGAGGGAGTGAATATGGTGTATAATGTAACCTCCAAGCATAATATGGGGAGCAACCGCCTTTCGGTATTTGCTCTCGACTCCTATAAAATATTCACCGATGCCGGAATGTTCACCGTGAACGGCGGAGTGCGCATGTCCTACTGGGATTTCAACAAGGAATTTATAGTCAGCCCCCGAGCAAGTGTGGGATTCGTGCCCAAGCGAAACGAGAAATTTGCCTTTCGCTTTGCCACCGGACTCTATTATCAAGCACCATTCTATAAAGAATATCGTGAAGAAGTGACCGATGACAAAGGCAACACCAATATACGGCTGAATACCGACATAAAATCGCAGCGCAGCCTTCACTTCATACTTGGAGGCGACTACACGTTCCGTTCACTCAACCGTCCGTTTAAGTTAACGGCTGAGTTATACTATAAGAGCCTGTCGAACCTTATTCCCTACGAAATCGACAACCTGAAAGTGTCGTATTCGGGAGTAAACGGCTCGAAAGGCTATGTGACCGGAGCCGATTTCAAATTCTTCGGACAATTTGTGGAAGGAACCGATTCATGGATCAGTTTTTCGCTGATGAAGACACAGGAAAACCTTAATGGAGTGAAAGTGCCGCGTCCCACCGACCAGCGATATAGCATAGCACTCTTTTTCACCGACTATTTCCCAAAATTCCCCAAGATGAAATTTAGCCTAAAAGCCATATTCTCCGACGGACTGCCGATGACGTCGCCACGCACAACGCGCGATGTGTCGTATTTCCGCGCTCCGGCTTATAAGCGTGTGGATATAGGAGTGTCCTATCAGCTTGTAGGAGGAAAAGAAAAGCCGCAGAACTTTCTGCGGCATTTCAAGAGCGTGTGGATAGGGTTGGACTGCTTCAATCTTTTCGATATCTCCAATGTGAGCAGCTACTACTGGGTGACCGACGTGAACGACATTCAGTATGCCGTGCCCAACTACCTCACGCGACGTCAGCTCAACGTTCGCCTCTCAGTGAATTTTTAAACTAAATATTCACTTTCACGCCTGCAAAGATGCTTCGAGGAAGCGAAGGACCATAGATGTAGCCCGAATCGCGGTCGGCACCACGGTCGAAATCCTTCTGGAAAGCATTAAACACATTAGATACCCCGGCATTAAATTGGAGAGTCACTTGATTCATTATGCGGAAGTCGTAGGATAGTTTCACGTTCATATCGAAGAAAGACGGCGTAGTTACAGCCACATCAATCTCCGTGCCTGAGCCGGCAAGGTGCTGCCCAAGCATTTCACCGGTGTAGGTGCCCGTGAGCGCAA
>CAMEKH010000010.1 GCA_945921235.1 uncultured Prevotellaceae bacterium
CACCAATAGTTCACATCGGAAGCTATCACTTTCTTCATTTCATCGACATTCACATTGGTATATAAAAAATAGAACAATCCCACGCCGATTATCACCGGCACAAGATACTTCAGCACTGATGTCAATATCTTTTTCACAACAAATAATTATTTTTTTGCAAAGATAGTGCAAGGCGAGCGGAGTGTCAAAATAAAAAACACTTTTTTATTTTGTCAATCCCAAGCCGAAGCCTATATTATCAAAAGATAGTGCAAGGCGAGCGGAGTGTCAAAATAAAAAACACTTTTTTATTTTGTCAATCCCAAGCCGAAGCCTATATTATCAAAAGATAGTGCAAGGCGAGCGGATTCCCGCCGATTCTCCACTGCCACGTGATTTGCTATTATCTCCAACACATATACAGAAACGAAAGGAGGTGATTCTCAGCACAGAGAATCACCCCTTCAGGTATAAAGATTGGTTTATAATATAATTCGATATTAATCGATTTCTTCATCAGCCTCGTAACCACCCATTTCACGGATAGCGTTCTTCAGCATGGTATATTGCTGATAGAGGTGGTTAACAGCCTCTTCGCCTTGAGTATAGTCGTGCATAGGAGCTTTGAGGAAGAAGCTGAGGAAGCGCTGTGTGCCATAGCGACCGGCACGATGAGCAAGATCGCTCAAGAGAACGAGGTCGAGGCAAAGCGGAGCGGCAAGGATAGAGTCGCGGCAGAGGAAGTTAATCTTAATCTGCATAGGATATCCCATCCAGCCGAAGATATCGATGTTGTCCCAACCTTCCTTGTTGTCGTTGCGCGGTGGATAGTAGTTGATGCGCACCTTGTGGTAGTACTGAGTATCCTCGGCATTGCCGTGTCCGTAGAGGTCGGGCTGAACGTCGGGTTTAAGGATAGTTTCAAGAGTAGAGAGCTTCGACACCTCTTTAGTGTGGAAGTTAGCCGGCTCATCGAGTACAAGACCGTCGCGGTTACCGAGGATATTAGTTGAGAACCAACCACTCAAGCCGAGGCAACGAGTGCCGAGGATTGGCGAGAAACCACTCTTAACGAGAGTTTGACCCGTCTTGAAGTCCTTACCGGCGATAGGCAACTTAGTCTGCTCAGCGAGTTCCCACATTGCAGGAATATCCACTGTGGTGTTAGGAGCACCCATGATGAAAGGAGCGCCTTCCTTCAGTGCAGCATAAGCATAGCACATAGAGGGAGCCACATGCTCGCGGTCGTCGGCTTTCATTGCAGCCTCGAGGTCGGCAAGATGATAGTGAATCTTCTCATCGACAGGAACATATATTTCAGTAGAAGCAGCCCAAAGCACAACGATGCGCGATACACCTGTTTCAGCTTTAAACTTGCGGATATCTTCGCGGATTTGCTCTACCATATCCCAGCGGTCCTTGCAATCTTTCACGTTGTTGCCGTCGAGACGCTTTGCATAGTTCTTGTCGAAAGCGGCTTTCATAGGCACAATCTTAACAAGTTCGTCCTTTACAGGCTCGATGTCTTTCTCTTTCAGTACCTCGCAGTTCAAAGCCGACTCGTAAGCGTTGGCAGGATATACGTCCCATGCTCCAAACACGATATCGTTGAGCGACGGCATCGATACGATTTCGTTATAATGCAAGTATTTTTTGTCTGCGCCACGACCAACACGAATCTTATCGTATTGAGTCATTGAACCAATAGGTTTTGCCAAACCTTTGCGTACCATCAAGACACCTGTCATGAATGTTGTACTTACTGCTCCAAGACCTACTACCAAAACACCAAGTTTTCCTTCAGCCTTCTGAACGTTACTATTTGTCATAATTATTAAAGAATTAATTTGTAATTATGTTATATTATTGTTATTCCTTCGTTTTGACGAAATCGGCTGTAAAAGTACAGCCTATTTTTGAATTAGAAAAATTATTCGGCATTTTTTATTAGCCACAATAGGTTAATCTACACTAAAAACAGAGTAATTTACACAAAATACGTGAAAATCACCCGTTTTTGGTATTTATTTCGTTAACGAATTATAATGCTACGTCAAGTACTTCAGCGAGTTTTTTGATGATATTCGGGTGCATTTGAGCATCTTCATCGGCAGTCCACCCTTTTCCTTTGAGCCAAAGCACGCGGCAACCTATGCTCTCGGCGGGCACAATATCCTTCTTATAGCTATCGCCAATCACGAGCACATTGCATGGCTCAAGCCCAAGGGCATCGACACCAAGGCGAAAAATCTGCGGGTCGGGTTTGCGCACGCCAACCACAGCACTTTCTATTATCTCCTTGAAATAATGGCGCAGATTAAAGTCGGCAAGCACGCTCTCCACATTCCCATAGAAATTGCTCACGAGCACCATTGGATAGCGAGCATGGAGTGCCTCGAGTACCGGGCGCGCCTCCTCAACCGAACTTTTTGCCTCATTGTAGCAATAATCAGCCACTTTCACTGCCTGAGGCTCCACACTGCCGGTATCAATCAGCCCTTTTTCGGCAAGGAATCCAAGCTCTATGCGCATCTTTATCAGCAACAAGTCGTGGAAGTTATGCTCGGGCAATATGTGACGCACTTTTGCCAGCTCACGCTCGGCAAAGACGTAGCACTCGCGGAAATCCTCTTTAGAGACTTCCACTCCGGCATTTCTATAGCCGTCCCAAATCACTTCACTCCAGTGAACGCCGCGGCTGTCGATAGTTCCACCGTAGTCGAAAATCACACCTTTTATATCAGAAAACTTTTCCATTTTTCAAATCGTTTAAGAAATTGCGACAGATATTCTCATGGCGGAGAATCATGTAGAGGAGCATCAGGTTGAGCACCGTCAGCTCAAAGGCGAAATACAGCCATGGCATACGCACTATTATCGACACGAATAGTGCAATGACGCGAGTGTTGAAGGAGAGCATATTGGTGTATTTCATCAGCGGCTTGCTCTTGGCACGGAATGCATCGCGGAACCCTTGCGGTATTTCTTCGCCATAGCGGGCTTTCAGCTCGCGGCGCAGTGCCTGCATGCTTGGAGTCATCACCTCTTGATTAGCTGTGTAATTGCGATAGACCATCATAGTAATTTTCTTCCAAAAATGACCTTTCCACGGCACTTCGGCAAAGTCTTTGTCGAGCTGGTCGCAGCTATCAAGCTCACTGCCCTCTTTCCCTTTTAGGAAGAAAAGATGAAACTGGCGGTAATAATCGGCCATAGCAGCCTGCTTGGCATGGCAACCGCCGGCAAGCACAGCCATTATCCATATCCAGCCGCCCCAATATTGCATGAAAAATTCGCTCGTTTCATTCACACGAAAACAAATAGCGAAATAAATGGCAACAAACCAAAAGTCGCCGCTCAGTCCGTCGAGAATGCGTCCTAAGCGCGAATATTGCTTCGTCATGCGAGCCAACTGTCCATCGGCACTGTCGAATGAATTAGCCCACACAAGTAGGAACATTCCCACATAATTGAGCCACAAGTCCTCAGTTCTGCCGAAGTAGAAGAGCACACCTCCTGCTACTCCGAGGAAAATAGAAGCTATCGTTATGGCATTAGGCGTTATTCCCAAGCGTGCACAAAGCAGCGCCCACATGTAGCCTATCGGGCGGTAAAACATCAAATCGAGAGTTTCCTCAGTATCCATGGATTTTAGCGAGGATTTATACTGCTCTTTTATATCCGAAAATTTACTCATAATATAAACCAATTAATATACCTTTTTATCATTCACTGACAAGGGTGAATCTTTGTCTTTATGTTAGGGGCATCACAGCCCGCTAAGTTTTTTCATAGTCAATGCTCCTTTATCAGGCTTATTACGCTCTTTGCTATGTGCGGAGCAGCCTCATTGCGGCATGGCGCAAAACTCGGCCAATCGTTGAAATCGATGATGCGCATCTCGCCCTCGGGCGACACTATGCAATCGCCGCCATAAATCACCACATTCAGCTCTTCGGCGGCACGCTGGCAGATATTTTTCATCTCTTTTACATCGAATTTTATGCCTCTCGACTTCCCATTGATAGCCTCATGCCCATATTTGCTGTGCCCCTCATCGAAGGGATAGAACCAGAAGAAGAACGGCGAGCCTTTCACGCCATAGAACTTCACCAAGTCGCCGGTGAGATGCACATTGATTACGGCTCGCTTGATGCCACGCAAGAAATACTCCTGTAGCACTTCCTGTGCCTCCTCGGGGTGACGCACATAGCTCACATCTTCCTTGTGCATGGCATGAAAATCGCCTCGCTTTATCCAGCAACTCTTGAAGCCGCTCTTTTTCAGCAACGGCTTTATTACCTCATCGGTGTTCACGATAAGACTGTCGGGATATGGTATGCCGTTGCCGAGCAAAATTCGCGTCATGCGCTCTCGGGTGCAATTCTCTATGCCATAGCCCGAATTGATAATCAATTTTCCGGCATCTTCCATGCGCTGCAACTTTGCTATCGACGCCTGCTCCCTGCACATATTGAGAACTACGTCTTCCTTTATTTCTCCGGCATTAAACTGCTCCTCGCTGTAGATGTTCACCACATATCCCCGCTTGCGCAACTGCTCGGCAGTGGCGTTGAAAATCGCAGCGTCGTTGCCAATATGGTTAGGCGAATAAGCACCTGCGCGCATAATGCCCGCCATTTCTATCTCAGCCATTTGTTTTTAATATTAAAAAATATTTTTCTTTCGTTCTTAATCTTCTCGTTCATTGCCTTTCTCTGCTGCATCACTCGCCACGCAGAAAGCGCTCTGCTACCTCAATATCGCCGGCATGGTCCACATCGACGATTTTCTCAATGGAATATGCCTTGAGATTCAGCCCGGCATCGATGAGTGCGCGCTGAAAATTGCGCATACGCGACACACCGCGGCTCATGCAGTCCTCGAGCACGGCTATTGCCTTATCATTGAGCGCATAGACGCCTCCCGATATGTAGCGTGCGCCCTCAAATGCCGCATCACGAAACGCCTTGATATTCATTTCGCTGTCGACGTCGACGTATAGGGGCTTCTCATCTTCTATAAATGGGGTCACAGCCATCATTCCGTCGCTCTCAGCATCGGCTTCGAAGGCTGCAATATAGCGGGCGAAATCGTCCTCTCGGAAGATAGTATCCACCGTAGTAAGGCAGAATTTACCCTTGCGCATCACACGACTCAATTCAAAGAAGCTGTGCATAGAACTTGGGGTGGACTTCACCACCATATTAAAAGGCACATCAATCTTCAAGCTGTCGAGATAATCCTTCACCTCTTTCATCTCGCTGTTCACTATCACGCTCACACTCTCGGCGTTGCAGCGAGTGAACACATTTATCAGTCGGCCTATCATAGGCTCTCCGTTAAGCTCCACAAGGGGTTTCGGCTTTTTCACGCCCTCCTGGGCAAGTCGTGAGCCTTCGCCGGCTGCTATAATCGCATAATTCATATTTTCAGCTTAATATTATTAGTTACAATTCTCACATTTCATTGTTTCTTCTCACTCTCAACGTGCCGATGCATCATCGTCATCGTCCTTGGTGAGGTCGAGCACCACATTGTCATTGCTCTTGTCGAAATACTGTCTGCGGAGCGGGTTGCGGTGTATGTAAGCCTCATTGCGGCGACAGCGGAAGATATCGATAGCTTGATATATAGCCTCCCTGAAAGACTCGGGATTAGCCTCATTCTTGCCTACAATGTCGTAGCCGGTGCCATGGTCGGGCGAAGTGCGCACAAAGGGTAATCCGGCAGTGAAATTCACGCCATTATCCATTGAGAGGGTTTTGAATGGCGCAAGTCCTTGGTCGTGATACATGGCAAGGACGCCATCGAAGTGCTTATACTGCCCGTTGCCAAAGAATCCATCGGCGGCATAAGGCCCGAAACACATAATTTTCCCGCTATAGGCTTCCTCAATTGCCGGTGCTATAATCTCTTTCTCCTCAGTGCCGAGCAGACCGTTGTCGCCCGAGTGTGGATTCAATGAGAGCACGGCAATGCGCGGACGCTCTATGCCGAAATCTCCCTTCAACGACTCGTTGAATATCTTCAGTTTCTCCACAATAGCCTCTTTTGTGATTGCTCCGGCAATTTTCGACACGGGCAAATGTGTCGTTACGAGCGCCACTTTCACCGTGTCGTTGAAAAGTATCATCAGTGACTTCTTCCCATAGCCGAGCGCCGACTCAAGATACTCGGTGTGACCGGGAAAATTGAAATTTTCGCTCTGAATGGAATTTTTGTTGATTGGAGCAGTGACAAGCACGTCGATTATCCCGTTTTTCAAATCCGACACCGCACGCTCAAGTGCCACGAAAGCGGCATGCCCGGCAGCCTCACTTGCCGCACCAAGCTCCACTTTCACTTCTCCGTCCATCACTTCCACCAGGTTATTCACTCCATCGCAAGCACGCTCTGCCCCATCCACTATGTTGAATGGCACTTGTGGCATCTCCATTGCTTTGCGATGATAAGCGGCAATCTTCGACGAGCCATACACCACAGGCGTGCACAACTCGGCTATCTGCGGCTCGGCAAGTGTCTTTAATATTACCTCATATCCTATTCCGTTGGTGTCCCCTTGGGTAATGCCAACGCGTATTTTCTTTTCTTCTGACATTGTTCTCAAAAATTATTGCGCTAAATTACGCATTTTTTGCATAATAGACAAATCCGCCAATCACATTCCGCCTTTCCCCCTCCACATCTGCCACATTCTCACATTTTCCGTAACGGCAACTCCGATGCAGGCTAAAACAAAAAGGCTTTGACAATCAAGCTAATCACTTAATTACCAAAGTCTTTCCTTTCAGTCGGGATGACAAGATTCGAACTTGCGACCACTCGCCCCCCAGACGAGTACTCTAAACCGGACTGAGCTACATCCCGTTGCCTTAAAAGCGAGTGCAAAGTTAATACTTTATTCGGCAATTTCCAAACTTTGGAGCACAATTTTAATAACTTTTTATTTTTTGCACGTCCAATTGCGTTTCAATTGCATTTTGATATCCACCGGATTTTCCATGCAACCCGTGAATTAACAAAAAATACCCTTAGGAATGATAAAGCAACAACCTCTGTTGCGCCAGAAAGCACATACAGAGGTTGTATTATAGCGTTGCGGGCATCAACGATTGCCCAAAAGAATCTTTCGATTACTCAGCTTTGCCTGCGCTACCAAGCACGTTGATGATTTTGTGCTTGTAGAGCTTCTCCATATTGTCGCGAGCCGGACCGAGATATTTGCGTGGGTCGAACTCAGCAGGCTTCTCAGCAAAGACTTGACGGATAGCGGCAGTCATTGCCAGACGGCTATCGGAGTCGATGTTGATTTTGCACACTGCGCTCTTGGCAGCCTTGCGGAGTTGCTCCTCAGGAATACCGATTGCATCGGGAAGTTTACCACCAAACTTATTGATAGTGTCGACTTCGTCTTGAGGAACTGAAGAAGAACCGTGAAGAACGATTGGGAAACCGGGCAATTTTGCCATAACAGCGTCGAGAACGTCGAATGCCAATGGCGGCGGAACGAGCTTACCCTCGGCGTTGCGTGTGCACTGCTCGGGAGTGAACTTGTAGGCACCGTGAGAAGTACCGATAGAGATAGCGAGGCTGTCGCAACCTGTGCGTGTAGCGAAGTCGATAACCTCCTCAGGGTCGGTGTAAGTGTGGTGGTCGGAAGAAACTTCATCTTCCACGCCGGCCAATACTCCAAGTTCGCCTTCCACTGTCACATCGTGCTGATGTGCATAGTCAACAACTTTCTTGGTCAATGCCACGTTCTCTTCGTAAGGAAGGTGAGAACCATCAATCATCACCGATGAGAAACCGCAGTCAAAGCACGATTTGCAAAGAGCAAAACTGTCGCCGTGGTCGAGGTGAAGAACGATTTGCGGGTGCTCCCAGCCAAGTTCCTTTGCATATTCAACGGCACCCTCAGCCATGTAGCGGAGAAGAGTTGCATTGGCATAATTGCGTGCGCCCTTCGATACTTGAAGAATTACAGGAGATTTTGTCTCACTGGCAGCTTTGATGATAGCCTGAAGCTGCTCCATGTTGTTGAAGTTGAACGCAGGAATTGCATAGCCTCCCTTAATAGCCTTTGCGAACATATCACGAGTGTTCACAAGACCAAGATCCTTATAATTTACCATTTTGATTAAAATTTTTTATAAGTGAAAAAAATTATCTTTTTTGCTTAACTATTAAATTATTTCATACCACCGTGAATTTTGTGGTGCAAAGATAATCAAATCAAATTTTTTATCAAAGAACTAACTGATAATAATTGTTTCACGGGCTGCTAAAAAACAGCCTGTGAAACATATTTTGCATTATTTTACTATTACTTTCTTTGATTTGGAGTCGGAAACCACAATATAAACTCCTGCGGGCATTTGCAGTTCGATACGCCCCGCCGCAGGCTTGGCATCGTAGATTTTCACTGCATCGTAGCTGTAGATTGCAATTTTGGCATCGCCCGTGCTCTCTATTGCCATTACGCCCGGTGCCGGCGAATAAGCGTCGAAATCGTCGCTGAACGTATTGTCAACGCCGCCCGTGTAGTCGGTAATTGCCAAGTCATCGATATTCAGCCGCTTTCCCGACACCTGTTCTATGCCTATTCTCACACTTCCATAAATATTCAGCTTGAAAGAGTACAATTTCAGGTCACCTTGCTTTATTGTCACATTATCGGCAGCTACGGTCCATTTTTGTCCGCCATCGACCGAGTAGAGAATTTTCACCACAGCTTCCTCATCGGTACTATAGGGTGCGGCATAGAATGTGAGCACTCCGGCTCCGCGCAGCTTATCCTCACCCATCTTCAGCCAACGTGTCCCGGTTTTAGCAGTACAAGCGGCATGCGAGCCATTGAATTTGTCGCCTACACGGCCATAAATTCCCACCTGCGAGCGTTTCCACAAGCAAGCTGTGCCCTCATAGTCATTGTCGGAGTAAGATTCTGCCGTCGGGGCTTCAAAGTCCTCAAAGAAGCTCACATAATCGGCTACCACGCCATGCACTTCCACATCATCGCCCTCGAAGGTAGGAGTGTGAAGCGATAGTGTACCGGTGTACTCTCCGGCGTCGACAGCTTTCATGCGCACATACACCGATTCTCCCTCGGCATCTATCACAAGTTGCTGTGCCCAGTTATTCTTGTCGCCACTAATCTCGAAGTTGCCTGTGATTTCCACCGTCACAGGCTCGGTGATATAATCGGTGAACACTTTAACCTCAAGTGGCTCCGATGTCACTCCCGGCTCGGAGGCAAATTCCAATCCACCTTGAGGAAGCTCGAATGTGAGCACACGCTCAGGCTCATCGGTAGTTACTTTCACTACATTCGATTCTCTACCGGTGGCAGAGGTGAGCTTATAATAGTAGGTCGTACTCGGTTGCAAGCCGATAACCTCATAACATTCATCGCCCGGGTCGACTTGCACGGGATATCCTGCTACTGAAGTGGCGCAATCGCTCTCCATAACATTGAGTGAATAGTAGCCTTCGGTGTCCACGCTAATCCAGTTGACCGTGAAAGATGTGGCTGTGACGTTGCTTGCCTCGCAAGCCGGAATACCCTCGGTAGCTTCACCTTCAAGGTTCACCATTGCGCTCACCTCGCTACTTTTCAGCGTCAGCACTGCCGAATGAGAGCCTGCACTGCCGGGTGTATAGCTTACTCTCACGTATTTTCCCGCCACGGCTTCGGCAGCTTTCACTGTGGTCGGTTCAATAGTAAATTCACCATTGCCTTGCACGCTCAGTGCTATATCAGCCGATAAGTCCGAACCTTTCACCAAGATATTTCTCGTAATCTTCACCCCCACGCCGGTAAGCCCCATGCTCACCGTACTGTTATTCTCGGGAAGTGCTAAAATCGGGTCGAGCACGCCGCCGGGAACCCACCCCATGGTGTTTAGATTTCCCCAAATATACTCGGCAAGCTCGGGGTGGTCGATAAAGGGATTGCGATTGTGCTGAAATTTTTCCACTGCATTGTTGCGGTCAATCTCTTTTTGGCTCACCGGGTCCTGTCGATGCCACTTTAGCAGCAGATTCACCGACCATGAGCTGAAACAGGGATAGCTGTTGCCGGCAAGCTGCGGACTGCTCCATGAGCCTATTTTGCTATTGTAGGCAGCTGCCATGTAGAAATATGTGCGTGCAAAATCGCCCTTATATTGGTCGTCGGGTTCAAACACCTTTCCGCTATATCCGGCAAAAGTGCTCATACCGAGCTTGCCCAGTGCTCTGACAGTTCCCTTTGAAGCCAAATATGTGCCATTGGCACACTCACCATAGGGGTAATTGCTGCGCTGTCCGTTCACTTTCCCGTCGGTGGGATACACATGAAACGCATCAGACACCATAGGCGATGCCTTATTAAACCAACTCTTGGGAAAGGAGTGCTCGCGATTATAGCAGTCGCCAATCGACGAATAACTGCCACAGCGGTCGCCCGACCCGGTACTATACTTCGTGGTGGCATACATATCCCAAATGTAGCCGTCGGCTGTCACATCGCTTGTGCGATACACATCGTAAAGCCCGTTATAGCTCACAGTGGTGTGCGGACCGACAATTGCTTCCAAGGCCTTCAGCAGCGCACCTTTGTTCTTCCCTTTAGCCGAATCGTAGTAGCCACTCGGTGCCTGAGCCGCAACCGACAGCACTACTGCCACAGCCAAGCATTGCGTCAGGACTCTTCTTAAATCGATTTTCGCAAATAAATTCATGAATTCAGTATTAATTTTTTGATAATTATTTCACTTTTCCGGCAAGCATGCCACATGCTGCAAAAATATCCTCACCCCTACTGCGGCGCACGGTGCAGATTATGCCCTGCTTGTTGAGATAATCGCGAAAGGCTTCCATATTTGCCTCATTCGACGTGCGCAGATTAGAGCCGGGAATAGCATGAAACCTGATAAGGTTCACCCGCGAATCCACATGGCGGAGTAGCTTTGTCAGTGCCTCGGCATGAGCCAAATCGTCGTTAAGACCCTCCCACATGATATACTCCACCGAAAGTCGGCGCTGATGAGCGAAATCATATTGGCTGAGGAGCGCCATAACATCTTTCACCGCAAAAGCTCGCTCCACAGGCATGAGCTGCTCGCGCTCTGCATGGAAAGGCGAATGCACGCTGATTGCCACATGCACACTCGTTTCGTCGAGCAGACGTCGCAACTCGGGCATCTTGCCTATCGACGACACCGTGATGCGCTTAGGGCTCCATGCAAGTCCCCACTTTGCTGTGAGCACCTCCACCACCTGTAGCACGGCATCTACATTGTCCATTGGCTCGCCCATTCCCATAAACACCACATTAGTGAGCTTTTCGGAATCGGGAACACTTAGTATCTGATTGATTATCTCAGCCGCCGAAAGATTTCCATGATAGCCTTGGCGTCCTGTCATGCAGAATCGGCACCCCATTCGGCACCCTTTCTGCGAGGATATACATAGTGTGGCACGGTCGCCGTCGGGGATATACACGCTCTCCACAGCTTTGCCGTCGGCAGTATCGAAGAGATACTTCACCGTGCCGTCGACACTGCGCTGCTCGAAAGCCGGAGCTTTGCGCCCCACAGTGTAGGTGGCAGCAAGTTTCAGCCTGTTCTTCTTCGATAGGTTAGTCATCTCGTCGATGCTCACCACCCGCTTCACATATAGCCAATCGGCAATCTGCATAGCAGTGAAACGCGGCATACCCAGTGTTTCCACCACATCCTGCAATTGCAACTGCGTCATTCCCACCAAAGCCTTTTTCTCGCATGGTTGAATGTCGGCATCGTGCGACTTTTCGCTTGTATTTTCCATTATTACAAAAAATTGGACGGTAAAGATACTAATTATTTCTT
Organism: uncultured Prevotellaceae bacterium; assembly: GCA_945921235.1. Taxonomy (GTDB): domain Bacteria; phylum Bacteroidota; class Bacteroidia; order Bacteroidales; family Muribaculaceae; genus CALZFJ01. The sequence continues at coordinate 11,832 of CAMEKH010000010.1, forward strand.
TACCGCCCAAAAATATCTTCACAGCGCAGTTATTATAGCATCATGTGTGTGGCAGAACCACATCGGTGGCATGGTGATTGCCTCTTTGCATAGCGAAAGCGTTCAATAATCCCACTCAAACGAGAAATCGTCGATACAGAGCGTGCTGCCATTGCCTCCGGTGAAGTAATCACCGTATTTGCTTGCCGAAGCCACAATTATGATGTGCGTTGGGCGCTCGTTGGTGCGGCGATAATCAATCTCTATGCTGAAATCGGTCCAATTCTCTATTGTCTTTCCGCAAAGCAGCTCGCCATAGCCAATCACATAGTCGGCATTCTTGTCGAATAGTTGCCTGTTGCCGGGACGCGTGCGAATCTCGTATGGCTCGCTCCAATTGGTCAACGCCACATAAATCGAAGCCGTATCCGGCCTACCGATGAGATATTTAAAATTATCATCGCTCGAATGACTGATATTTGCACATTTATACTTGAAATGCCCTTTCAGCCGCGTAGGTCGCCCTGAGAACGGACGTCCGAAGCCAAGAATGCCATTCGTGCCGTCGGTCTTGCGATATTCACCCGAGAAGATGTTGCCGGCAGCAAGTTTGCCCACTATTCCTATACCCACAAACTTGGTGTTCAACTCAGCCGATTTTCCTGCTTTGCCATTCCATGTGTCGTCGGAAGGCACCGAGTTGCTCTCGCCGAGAGTTGTAGCACCCTTGTTACCGGTGTCCCACGTCGACGTTCCGCCCTCAGCCCACGGGCACCACACCTTGCCGTCGAGCCACCAATCGTCGAAAGTCATACCCGGGAGCGTGCTGAAGCCATCGGTAGTTGCTGTTTTCACCGCCGAGAAGTCATTATCGCTATAGGCTCGTACCTCGTAGGCAGTGCTTTCGGTGAGATTGCGAATGCATGCACTGAAGCTGCCGCCTTTCACCGTCAGCCATGCCGAGGGCACTCGCTTCCACTCCTCATCACCTTGTTTGCGATATTCAAAGCCATTATCCTTGCCCTCTTGAGCCGTGCCGTAAGCCCACATCACATTAGTCCATGCATCTACGCGCTCTATGTCGACAGCCACATCAGTAGTCTGCACATATACGTTCCATTGCCATTCATTATCGTGATATTTCACCACCACGCGCTTCGGACTCGAGAAATTCACCGTCTGCCCCACAATGTCGGGTTCCATAGTGGTAATATCCGCAGGCCCGAGTTTCAGCGATGTCACTTTCACCGCTCTGTTGCCAAGCGACGATGGCAAATATGCCACTACACGCCGAGCTTTCTCGTCGATTACCGACTCTCCCACCTGCCCCTCGACACTGAAGTAGCGCTCTATGGGTTGGCTTGCAGTGATGCGCCATGTGTAATCTTGATAAATGCTCAATGTCACCACACAGTCGCGCGTGAGGTCGATACGTCCCATAATGTCGCCCGAGAGCACTGCGCCTTCCGTAACCTTATAGTCTGTTATGTTCACGCGCTTTAGGTCGACTTGCTCGCTAAGATGAATGGTGACCACTCGATTCTTGGTGTCGATAGTAGCCGGAGCAGACTGTCCGTCGACGGTAAGGCTCAGGAATTGAGCCTCAACGACGGGATAAGGTATATCGTTCTTCAGACACGATGCCATAATCACCGTCATTACTGCCGCCACAGGCAAAAAGATGAAATATTTGAAAGTTCTGAATTCCATTTATACACTTTTATATATGCACGGCAACGCCCATATTAAGTTTAAAGAGATTAAATTTGAAACTTGTTCCCAACACTGAGCGCGTGCCTTCGTCAACGCCATTTGTGCGCTGTTTTTCCCACGAATAGCTCACTCCAAACACTCCGAATGATATGCTGAAGCTCACATACTCCTGAATGAACACGCACAGTCCGGGCGAGAAGTTCAGACTTGCCTTCGTGGTGAGAGTGCGGGTTTCTTTCGGTTTGTCATCGTAAAGGCGGGTAAATGAGCCGTTTCCGCTCGAAAAGCCCAGCTCCACATCATTGAAAATGGCAAAGCGACGACCGTTGTCGAGTCCTATATATCGGCGATAGAATAATGCCGCCGAGTAGCTCTCGGTGTGATAATCTACATCTTTGAGCGAGAAATTTATATCTTCGTCGATATCCACACTCAGGCTTCCAAGCAAGAACTTATTGCGCGAATACCCTATTTTCATTCCCACTGCCTGATTGTGACGCACAAAGTAGCTCACTGTGGGACTTATGGAGAACATACTGCCTTTAAAATTGAAATCTTTCAGGAAGGAAAGCACTTGCACATCTTCGGTGTCGAACTCTCCATACGATGCCGTCAATCCAAAAGCCCATTTCCCTTTGGGAATATAAAGGAAATTCAGCAATCCGCGGTCGTAACGTCCTAAATTTCGCTCGGGAATAATTAGATTGACAGTGTCTTTGCCCACTATAACGCGCTGCCTGATAAGGAGCGAATCTACATCGTCGCGAAGGCGGTCGACCTCCTTCCCCACTACCTCGGGGCTGAAGCGGTCAACGCTATCTTGCATCGCCTCTGCTTTGACATACTTACGGCGTTCAACTTCAGCTACCGAATAGGCCATTATCGCCGAATCGGCATTGCTCTTTGCCGTCTTTGCGAGCTGCAATGTGCGGTGCACGGTTTCGAGCGTAGCAGAGTCTACTCCGTTCTGCACCTTTTCGGCAAGTCGCATAGCATGATATGCCGCATTCAAGGCTCTCTCGGCTTCGAGGCGAGCTTCACGGGCATAGTCCACCACCGGCACATCGGCAGGCTTCTCTGCACGCAACACAAGCGGAAATGCAGCGAGCATCGCCACTAATACTACGAAATATGTCACATTGCGCCTTTTCATCTTCACCTCTATAAATAAAATGCCACTCCAAATGATATCGACAGCAAATTCAAGCGCAAGTTGGCACTCTTGGTGTGTATCTTGCTCACTTTCACTTGGTCGCTTATCTGCTTGGTGTAGCTGTAATTAAAGCCTAAAACACCCACATTCACCTCAAGCGCCGAATAATTGTTCAAGAACACTATAAGACCCGGAGCAACTGCCACCCCGGCACTGTAAGTGCGAGCAAACGTTCCGGTAAAGTCTGTTCCCGTGCCATTGCATATCTTCGACTCGGTATATCCGAATTTCATCTGCAATTCATTGTAGATGCCGAAGCGCTTGGAACGCCCGAGGTTAATATAGTTCCTGAAAATCGCCATTCCCGAGAAGCCTTGCGAAATGTTATATAGGTTCTCGTTGCTGTAGTCGGTCTCTGAATCGAGAACGATATCGGCATTGTTCATGCGCACACGGCTTCGATTATACTCAAATTTTCCTCCTACTCCAAGGTCGTCCTTGAACATATAACAAAGCATCGGACTTGCCTTGAAAGAATAAGTATCGCCATCGATTCCTTCCACTATAAGAAACTGATAGTTATCTTGCTTCGATTGCGAAAAGCTCACGCTCAGTCCCGTTATCCACTGCCCTTTGGGCACAAACGTGCGCTGCTCAAGGTTGCGGCTGAACTGCTCTTGAGCCACAGCACAGCAAGTGCCGACCACAAGAGCCGCCATCAGCATCACAATCTTTTGTAAATTTCGTCGAATCATATTCTTTTGCAAAATTACCTATTTCCTATTAATTTATCGGCATAAATGAGAAAATTTGTTTCTCTTGGCTTCAGCCTTGCGGCGCAAAAACGCTCAAAAAGTGCATTATGACAACAATCGCACTTTAAAAAGACCGTGCTGCCAAGCAAATTTTAATGCATGCTGCAACACGGTCTTTTTTCAAACATCAGTGAATTAGCTCTTCACCTTTTGCATTTTATTCATACACAAGTTCCAAGTCGTCGAGCCACATCGTGCTACCCGAGCTTCCTGCAAAATAGTCGCCATATTTACTTGCCGATGCAACTACGAGTATGCGCTTCGGCATTCCATCGCGACCATACACGATTGGAACTTCAAATTCTATCAGTCCGTCGCCGGCAGTTGAAGAGGTGAACTCTAATTCGCCATAACCCATCACATTCGAGGCATTCTTATCGAACAAACGCTCCTTGGTGGTATCGAATTGCGCCCCAATTAGTGTAGGTAGTGCCTTTTGCCGAAGTATAGGTATCAACATTTTCATCGAACATTGCTATGTAGACTACGCCTATATCGTCGGCTCCTCTTTCTATTCTGCCGCTTGAAGGATAATCTACTTTACCGCACTCATACTTCACATATCCGCGAAGTTTGGTGGGGCGTGGTCCGTCATCTTGCACGAACGGACGTCCGAATCCAATCACACCACCGGTCTTTGTGCTCATAATGGTTTCGAGATACTGACCGCTGAAGAGGTTACCCGCAGCGAATGCTCCGATAGAGCCGATTCCCACAAATTGCGATTTCATCTTTATGGAGTAAGCACCGCTATGCTTTATGGTGTTGTCGGGTGTTGACAATTGCTTCTTCATCGTAGCCGAGCCGTGATTACCCGTATCCCAGAACATATCAGTTCCGCTTGCATACACAAGATATGCACTTGAGCCGCTACCGGTCTGCCACTCCTCAAAACTGCTGTTTGGCATCTGGAAGTTAGGCACGGTGGTAAACGTATTGATAATCGTCGAAACAAATCCGTCGCACAGAGCTTGATACTCGTAGGTGGTTCCTCCCTTCAGATTGCTGATAGCGGCAGTGAATGAAGTGCGAGCATCATCAATAGCCACAGCAGTAATCTTAGTCCATTCACTCGTGCCTTTTTCACGCAGATTGAATGCAAAACCTGTTGCCTCGCTCTTGGCGATATTTGCCGAAATCACTGCCGAAGCCTGACGCACCGTCAATGCTTCACCTGTCACAACCGAAGCCTCCGAGACCTCAATGTCGAGCACGCCGGTGCGTGTCTTGCCATTCACATCGGTTGCAGTGATAGTGATATTATAAGAGCCATTGACCAATCGGTTCAACAGTGCCTTTGAAAACACGATTTTCTCTATGTCCTCATCGTTTGCCTCATTATAGCCGCAGCCTTGTCCCTCGGCATCGGTGCTTGCCGGTATATACACTCCGGCAACTTTCAGCTGGGCAAGCACATTGGCATTAGCTTTCAGCAAGTCGAATGAACTTGAGCCTGTAATACCCGTAGCAGCGTCCCAGTCGGTGGCATTGTCGCAATTGAGAACTATGCTCTCCAATTTTGCCGATGCCGTGACATAGACCGACAACTTGGTTTCAAATTTCTCGGCTGCCGAGAATACCGGCTGAGAAATATCAAAACCGCTGCCAATAATCTTCGGCGCAGATGTCACGGTTATTGACTCCCCCACCGGAATCTCCGACTCATCGACGCGCACTGCAAGAGCTGCACCGCCGGTTCCCTCGCCGGTAGTCGGCTGATAAATTATCTTAAACTGATATTCGGTTGCCGACTTGGCATTCTGCACCGAACCCGTCTTGCGGAATTCCGAACCGTCTTCGTTGGTTCCCGTCAAGGTCCACTGCAAGTCGGTTTCTCCCTTAGGAATCATATAGTAGCCCTTGGCACTCTCGAAATTTGAATAATCGAAATCGAGTGTGGCAGCCGAAGTGCCTATTGTCATCTTCATATCGGGCATCAAGGTGCGCAATTCATCGGGAAGAATTACCGATGCCACGGTGTTCTGAATCTTTCCTACCACTTGCACGCTCTCAGTGGAGCCTTTGCTTATAGTGAAATTCGTCTTTCCCATGAAATACTTGTTGGTGTAGCTTGCATCGGTGCTATCACCTGCCCACACCACAGCTTGATAGTTGCCACTCACAAGCCAGAGTCCCTCAGTGGGAAGCTCACTTGCCTTGTGATACTTGCGAATTAAGCCTTTGTGGCTATAGATATAAAGTTGGAAATCCTCCATCAGGGCATTGATGTCTTCGCCTGTGGCGCGCGACACCACTTTCACATCGTTATCGAGCGCAACGCTGAGAGAAATCTTTCCCTCGCCTTCAGCTCCGTCGAAATCCTCGTTAGAGCATGAAGTGAACGCTCCCATTGTCGCGAATAGCGAAATTGCTAATAAATATATCTTTTTCATACTCTAAATGTTATTTTACTTCGTAACGTATTGTTGCTTCGGCAACGTTTCCATCACTATCGGTAACCTCTACGATGAAATCTGACTTACCAGGACCGGGAATAACCATCAAGCCCATAAATGAGGTGATGTCGAATACCACCGAAGTTTGGTCCATTACAGCATTATAATTTATCGTTTCTCCATTGATAACGGTGCTTCCGCCATTTCCCACGGGGAATCCGAGTCCCACAAGGGCATCAGTAAGGTCGCTTCCATCATCTGAGCGTCCGGTAGCAAGGTCGAATTGTGTTGCCAAGCCTACTCCCGGGAGCATAGGCGACAATGTAGCCGACGAAATTGTCACATGCAATTTCTTGATGCCTCGAGGTGCCGAGATATTAACCACGGCAGGTTTTTTGCCTGCGCCAAACTCGGTCGGGTCGTTGTAAGCACCGCTCCAGAGGTCGATATATTCGCTTTCGAATGTCGGACCTTGCGGTTTCTCGGTGTATTTTGCCTGAGTGACGGTAATAGTCGACGTCAGCTTGTTCATAGTCACCGTAATGGTAGCTGTGCGGTCGTTGCTTGCATCGCTGTTGGCATCTACGCTCACAGTGAGTCCGCTGTCGGTCTTTGTCACCTTGCACCATGAGCTGTTGCTTGCGGCACTCCAGTCGTGCGACGCTTTCACCGCCACCGTCTTGCTCTCGGCATCGCAACCGAATGTAAGTTCAGAGCTTGCTAAGGTGAGATACTCCTTGGCAGGGTCAGGCTCGATGGTTTCCTCTTCACCTCCATTGAGAATCACATCTCCGGCAAGGTCTACACGAGTCACCGTAGCATCGAGAGAAAGCCCTGTGGTTCCTATCGAGCCACTTTCGTCGGGAGGATTTGGCGTATCCTTGAGGTCAAACGTAATTGTGTGGTGATAGCCGGGAGCCACAGCATTGGTGAGAACCTTGTAGTCGCTCACCTGGAAGCCATCAACCTTGCCCTCGAAGGTAGCGGCAATAGTGGTGTTGCCGGGCACATACTTGAAGTAACCCGAGCGCGTCTCATCGCCTGCAAACTCAAGCACTTCATTCTCAGCCACCGTGACGGTGACTTTCACATCGCTCATGCGCGAGCGCAACTCATCGGTATAGGCTATCGACACTTTCACGTTGCTTAATTTGCAAGTTATGGGGTCGACCTCCGTCACATTATTGGCAGTAACCGTGAACGAATTACTCTTACCATAGAAATAGGGAGCATCAAAGGCTGCTACCTGCTCCTCGGCATTATATGCCTCAACGGTGTAGGTTCCTACCGGCAGGGCTATCAGCTCGGGCATACGACTGTAGATGTATGATTGAACCACTTCGCCATTCGACTTTAATATATTGATTGTGAATGTACCCACATCTACTCCGGCACGGCTGTCGATTACTATCTCGGCATTGCTAACATTGAGTGCCAACTTGGCAAACGACACGCTTCCTTCGCCATTGCCTGCTTGCTCATTGCTCTCGGCTCCGGGATATACGGGGTTGTCGCATGCGGTCAACGAAACCAAAGCCGCCAATCCTATCATTAATATGCTTTTTATCTTTTTCATTGTCTTCTGTTTTTCACCTGTGTTAGTATGTAAATGTCAAGTTATCAATCGTCAGAACCGCTCCATACGACCAAGCTTCCAATGTTCCCAAATAGTCGGTAGTCTTTATAGAGCCTTCGGCACGGTTGCTCGATTTAATCATAATCTTCAGCGCAGTGGCTTTCTTGTTCGTAACGCTGTAAGTTACAGGAACAGTAAAATGAGAATAGTCGCCTGCGGCTCCAAGCTCAGCCGAGCCTTCTCCTATCACTGTAGAGCCATTGAGTATTGTGACTTTTACTACGGCGTTCTCCGTGGCGTCTTGAGCATCGCGAGTGTACTTATAATATCCGCTAAGCACCGACGGACGGACATCAAACGATGTGTCGAGCGATAATTCGCCTGCCGAGCGATTTGCTATAGTGGGTTTATTCTTGCAATAATATGTGGTATTGAATGAACCGCCCGAAGTAGCGGGATTAGTACCGTTATCGTCCCAAGCCACATTTCTCACCACCATTGCATAATTGCCGTTTTGTGCAGTCAGATTGCGATAGACTGAAGGTGTTTCGGTCTTCACTCCTGTTATTGCAGCTCCGGGGCAATGAGAGGTGGCAGTGATGTTGGTAGCATAAGTTGATGGTATTACAAACCAGGTATTCAATGTAGCGGCACCGGTGTTGCAAGTTCTGTTGTTGATTGAGCTCCAACCGGTTGGCTCGCTCACGGTGAATGAGCACCACGGAGTGTAAGTCGCCGGCGACACTTTGTATTGTCCGCCCATGAGCATTTCAGTCACGCTGACTGTCTGCGCCAAATCCTCGAAGTCGCCGTTTGGCACTTGAGTGGCGACCTCAGTGGTAAATGGCACTGTGTAGGAATCGCCATTGTCGAGTGTCACCACTGCACTATAGTTAGTGGCGGGAGTCAAGCCGCTGAAAGTGCATTTGCCATAAGCATCGAAACTTTCGCTTCGAGTAGCTCCATTGAGGGTGATTGATGTCACCTTGTCTTTTGCCGACGAGGGAGCAATGGTGAGTGAAGCCTTAGTAGCCCACACATCGTAGTCGTTTGCCACAACGTTCACTATGCGCTTTATTGTTATTTCATTAGAAATAGTAGTGTTGTAAATAGCGCGAACTCGCAAGTCATCATCACTTTCGGGAATGTTAATCTTCACACGATAAAGGTTGTCGCCTATCGCATTCACACTTGCAATTGTAGTGTTGACAAGCACACCCAGCGCATTGTTGGTCTGGAATGTCACCTTATTTTCCAAGTCTTTTCCATTATATGCAAAGTCAAACTCGGCAGTCACATCGCCAAAATGCAATTCGGCAGGATTGCTTATAGTGAGAATAGGCTTCGGAGCATTCACAGTGAGCACCACAGGCTCGCAAGTCTTGTTGAGCTTGTCGACAACTTTCACTGCAAATGTGTGAGTGGAAACGCCATCGGCTACGGTGAGATACTTGAGCATCTTGGTGAAATCAATCACCGCCATCTTGTCGGGATTGTTCCACAAGCCCATACACTCCACTTCCACTGCCTGCAAAGCGTTTTTCTGAACATCGGTAGCCGCCATTAGGTCAACGTCGCCGGCAAGTGCGCTCATAGCTGCCGTGGGAGTAGTGGTGGTGAGTATCACATTCTGCAATCCACCTTCGGCAAGAACTGAAACCTTCAGCGAGCCTTCGGCGGCATCGCCCTCAAGGATTTCTATCGCTGTTCCGCTTGTGAATCCCACCGGAGTGATTACCGGAGCCGGAGTGACAAGTATATCCACCGGAATCTCTATAGGCTCCAAGACGGTAGAGGCGTCGAACGACACCGTGATTGTCTCGCTACCCACTTCGCCGCCATTTGCATCGACAGTGACATGATAGTGTGTGCCCGGTGCTGCATTGGTGATTTTTGCAGCTTCCACGGTGCCCGTCACGCCATTTTGCTTGGTCACGGTGATTGCTATCGACACATCACCCGGCTTAAGATAAGCCCATCCGGCGTTATCGCTCGTCAAATCCACGTAAGCCGTTCCATTCGATGAGTGAACCTCGGTGCTATATTCAGTGAAATAATTCTTAAATGCCTCAGTATATTCCACGCTCACGGCTGTATTGGCAAGCATTGCCACAAGTGCCGGCTGCGCTTCCTCACCATCGTAAACTTTGAAGGTAGTGCTTCCATAGAAATAGGCTTTATCAATACCTTCCTGTTCGATGTCGCCATAATAAGCCTCAAGAGAGTAAGCTCCAACCGGGAATTGAGTGCCGGTAAACTCTCCGAGTCCGGTCACGGTCTTCTCATACTTCCCATCATCTTTTACCAAATGGAACGAAAAATCGTTAATCGACGGAATAACCGACGCTTGCTCCGAGTCACCCTCGGCACGACTATTCTCGTTGCGAGGATTATTCACGGTGTAGTCGACAGTGAATTCCGGACTAATCGTTCCAGAGCCTTTTGTCAAGCCCTTTTCATCGCTTTGACACGACGCTGCAATAAGGGCTAATGCCGTCAACGGCATAAATAGCTTTAAATTCATGTTCGATAGTTATTTTTTAGTTTATTGTTTTTCTCTTTGAAATCATTTTGCCGGCTCATTGCATCTCCCTAAACGCATTGCCGAGCAAAAGGTCATTTCACTCTATTTTACGAAGCAAAGATAGCAATTATTTTTGATTATTTTATTCAAATATGGGCAAAAAATGCTGTTTTCCATACATAATCGATAAATTTGTACATACTTGATTTACCCTTTAAAAATTTTTGTTCAGCCGAATTTCGCCATTAAAGCAGAAACTGCATTTAGCTTGATTTCTCTATCAATAAAAGTTAAACCGCTTGAATCGACCGATAAATATGGTTATAATGGATAATCTCATGGATTGATTTAATAAAACCATTACTACTTTTAGGAATTTAAGTGTAATTTTGCAACGCTTTTTATAATATCAGTAGATTTTTTAGTCATTAATTCACAATAATAACCTACAAAAAATGAAAATTTTCAAGAAAATTACTATGATGGCAGTTGTGATAGCTTGTAGCTTCACAAGTTCATGGGCTTTCGATTTGAGCAAGCTCGGCAGTGTAATCGGCAACAATGCAAATGGCATTGGCAGTGTAATCAACAGCGTTTTATCCTCCGACAGCATAACTATAGCCGACATTAAAGGGGCTTGGACCTACTGCGGTCCGGCAGTGTCGTTCCAAAGCGACAACTTGCTTGAAAAAGCCGGTGGTGCTGCAGCTGCCGCTACCATTGAAAGCCGTCTGCAACCTTATTACACCAAAGCCGGAATCGATGGCTTAAAACTCACTTTCGACGGCAATGGCAACGTTACTGCACTTATGAAAAACGGGCACACTATGAATGGTACCGTGAAGCAGGGAGCTAAGGCGGGGCAGCTGATTTTCAACTTCAGCCGTCTTGGCTCGAAATATGCCAATATGACGGTGTATGTGACTAAAGGCACTGAATTGAGCATTATGCTCGATGTGACTAAGTTGCAAGTTTTCTTGTCTACTATCGCCAAATATTCGGGAAATTCCACTGCCGGCACTGTTTCAGGACTCCTCTCGAATTACAAAGGCATCTATGCCGGCTTCAAGATGAAAAAATAATACCGAAAAGCCTGTGCAGTGCCCGGCACTGAAACAAACAAGCCCTGCCGATGATTTCCATGCGGCAGGGCTTTTATTTTTTATTCAAAGTGGTGATTTTTTCTTCTTCACTTCACGATAATGCGCTTTGCACTTGGCTTACTCTCATTGTTCATGCGGTCGAGCACGGTTACGGCGTATGTATGCTTACCTTTTTCGGGGTTCATATCCACATAGCTTGTGGCATCGGTAACATTGATTGCCTTTCCGTCGCGATACACCACAAAGAATCGTGCCACCTGCATTGCATCGTCGGTCGACGGTGCATTCCATGTAAGATTCACACCGGTGCCGCACACTTTTGCCTTGAGTCCGCGCACTTTGTCGGGAGCCTTATCGTCAATCCATGTGTAGGCAGGCACAAGTGCTATATTTCTTTGCTCCTTCTGCTGCAACGAGTCGGCTACACCCTTATAATTCGACGTAATATCGTAGGCAGGCCACCAGCAATTGCCCTGCACATGCTGAAGCTCACGGCTCAGCCTGATTTTGTGTGCAAGTTGATTGGGGTCAGTTGAACCGCCTATGTCGTGCTTGTCCATCGTCTTGCGCACAGCCTGACCGAAATACATGTGCCGTCCATTGGCATTCTCGTTCCACCAATATGCAAGCACCTCAGCTGATGCCGTCTTATGCTCAAGCTCCCAGTAAAGCTGCGGCACCATATAGTCCACCCAGCCTTTTTCAGTCCATAGCAGCACATCGGCATAGAGGGAATCATAGTTTTGCAAGCCATTGGTGTCACTACCCCGCGGGTCGCTCTTCTTGTTGCGCCATATACCAAACGGACTGATACCAAACCTCACCCACGGCTTCTTGGCAACAATGGCATTGTGAATATCCTCAATGAGCATATCTACATTGTGCCGACGCCAGTCGCCTCGGTCCATGCCTCCTCCGGTAGCCGAATATGAATCATCATCGGGGAACTCCTCTCCCTGCTTGGGATAAGGATAGAAATAATCGTCCATGTGAATAGCATCGACATCGTAGCGGGCTATGATATCTTCCACCACCTGCACAATAAACTCGCGATTGGCTTGCAATGCGGGGTCGAAGTAGAGCTTCTTGTCGTAGGTCACAAAACGCTCCGGGTGCTTGTAATAAATGTGATTCTTGGGCAATTTTTCTCCGGCTGAGGTCGAAACTCGATAGGGATTAAGCCACGCATGCAATTCCATGCCGCGAGCATGCGCCTCATTAATCATAAACTTCAGCGGGTCCCACTGCGGTGAAGGAGCTACACCGGCTTTCCCCGTGAGATGCCTGCTCCACGGCTCAAGCTCCGAGGGATAAAAAGCATCGGCTTGCGGTCGCACCTGAAAAATCACCGCATTGCAACCTGCTGCCTTCAAGCGGTCGAGCTGGTCGCACAAATACTGCTTATTCTCATCGGTCGACTGCCGTGAATATTGGCTTTGGAAGATTGTGTGCAGCCACGCACCTCTAAACTCGCGCTGTGTCTGCAAATTCTGCGCCTGAGCACAAAAACTTGCCACTACTGCGGTAGCCGCCAAAAGAAGTTTTACTCTCATCATCGGTCAATAGTTGTTTTTTTATGTTACACATCAATAATTGTTATCCTCTTTTAAGTGTCACATTCATCAATTTATGCGACATTCGTTCACAAATATAGCACAAAATCGCCAATCACCCACCATTTACTCTTATAATATTAGTAATTCTCTGAATTTATGTTTCTCGGAGGGAAAAAGCAAGCATCCGTCTTCTGCCACATAAGCCGACTTAGAGTGAGTAGAAAATCAGTGGGGAAATATGCCCCGCTGTTGCCTACCGAGAAACGCAACAAGGAGGGAATCGCCGTGACACCCTCCTTGCCTATAATATTTCACATTAATTGTAATTCTTATTTTTTCTCGACTTTAGTGTATCGCTTGTTCAACCCTTCGATTACCTCATCGGTAACGTCGTATTTAGGGTCGATGAACACGGTAGATGCTTTGTAGAGAATCATGTCGATTCCTTTGCTCTTGGCATAAGCCTTAATGAAATTCTGCACTGAGTCGTTGAGCTGAATCTGATATTGCATCATTTCGTTTTGCGCATCGCGTTGCAACTTTGAAAGATAAGTTTGAGCATCGTTCTGCATCTTGGCGAGGCGATTTTGGTCGGCATTAAAGCTCTCCTCAGTTAGATAGCCATTGTTCTTGTACTTGTTTTGAATTTCATTGCCGAGGCGGTTGATTTCATTTCCGCGCTTCATCTGCTCATTGTCGAGTTGATTTGAACGGCGAAGCATAGCCTCGTTAATATCCTTGGCAAGATTGTATTTTGCCATCAGCGTGTCACCGTCGATGTAGCGTATTACGGTCTGTGCATTAGAGGTTTTAGCTTCGGCAGGAGATGCATCGGTAGCATTTTTGTTGTCGGTAGCCTTGTTACAAGAAGCAATCATCATTACTGCAATCGCAATAAATGAAAATTTGGCAATTTTTGAAATAACGTTCATACTTTTTTATTGTAATCAAATATTTTATATTTCTGTTAATCGTTTTCGTAAGCGCAAGTGATGTTCCGCTTCTTCATGGCAGGATTGTTGTGGATATGGCTATCGGGAAATTTACCTCCTTTCACAAAAAACACCCTTACGCCTAAAAGGACCACGGCAATGCCTAAAATCACTATGGAAATCACTAAAATTTTCACTTTATCGTAAAATTATAGTGCAAATATAGGAAAGGTAAACGTATTTTTTGCGATTAGTCAAATTATTTTTGTAACTTAGTGACCGAATAACGATATTTTTAACATAATTTCGAACTGAAAAAGTAAAAATAACAATTTAATATAAATTATTTTTGATTATGACACTGAAAGATTTGAAGCCGGAACTGATTTTTGGTATTTTCGACCAAATCACCAAAGTTCCGCGTCCATCCAAGAAGGAGGGAAAGATTCGTGAGTTTCTTATCGATTTCGCCGAGAAGAACGGCATTGAATATAAAACCGATGAAACAGGCAACGTGGTTATGACCAAGCCTGCCACTCCCGGATATGAAAACGCACCGAAAGTGGTGCTTCAAGGGCACATGGACATGGTGTGCGAGAAGAACGGCAATGTGGAGCACAATTTCGAAACCGACCCCATCAAGACCGTTATCGATGGTGAGTGGGTTAAAGCCGAAGGAACTACTCTCGGTGCCGACAATGGAATTGGCATGGCTGCCGGATTGGCTGCACTCGTGAGCAAGGATTTGGTTCACGGTCCTATCGAGGCTCTTTTCACCGTCGATGAAGAAACCGGACTCACCGGTGCCATGAACCTCGGCAAGGGTATGATTAGCGGTAAATATCTGCTCAACCTCGACTCGGAGGAGGACGGCGAAATTTGTGTGGGCTGTGCCGGAGGTATCGACACTACTTGCACATCACCCTACCAGCCCGCGGCTGCTCCCGCCGCTTTGCATTATGTGAAAATCGATATCACTAAGTTGCAGGGTGGGCACTCCGGAACCGACATCAATGTGGGTCGTGCAAGTGCTACAAAACTGATAGCACGATTCTTGTGGAATGCCGCCAAGAAATTCAATTACAAACTCGTGTCGATTTCCGGCGGTAACCTGCGCAATGCTATTGCTCGCGAGGCTAACGCCGTGATTGGTGTGGCTTCTGCCGACAAAGAGGCTGTGCGCGTGGAGCTGAACCACTTCATTGCCGACGTTGAGAATGAATACAAGCACACCGAAAAGACTATGGAGATTACTTTGGAGAGTGTAGCGGCTCCTGTCTCTTACATCGACGACTCTACTGCCAAAGCTCTTGTTAACGCTCTCTATTACGCTCCTCACGGTGTAGTGTCAATGAGCATGGAGATTGAAGGTCTTGTGGAAACTTCTACCAACCTTGCCTCAGTGAAGATGCTCGACGGAAACCAAATTCTCGTCACCACTTCGCAGCGTAGCTCGGTGGAGAGCCGCAAATACGACATCGCACACCAAGTGGAGGCTGTATTCAGCTTTGCAGGTGCCAAAGTTACTCACGGCGACGGATATCCCGGCTGGGCTCCTAACCTCGAGTCGAAGCTGCTCAAAGTGGCTGTCGCCGCTCACGAACAGCTGTTTGGCAAAAAGCCCTTGTGCAATGCTATTCATGCCGGACTGGAGTGCGGACTTTTCCTCAAAGACTATCCTCACATGGAAATGATTTCTTTCGGTCCTACTTTGCACAACGTCCACTCTCCTAAGGAAGCTTTGCACATTCCTGCCGTGGTTAAATTCTGGGATTTGATATCCAAGATTCTTGAAATGATTGCTAAAGGTGAATAATCGGGAGTTTCCCAAATATTCCTAAATAATATCAAATGAAAAAGGCATTGCCCGGAAAACGAGTCCGAGCAATGCCTTTTTTATGCAATTTTATTTCCAAAATACATGCGTTAAATTCAAAGCAGCAGAAAAAACAAGCAAAATATTTTTATAATGATGCGTTTTACATTATTTTTGCAATGTGAACCATTTTGCATCAATCGACATCAACTCTCAAGCCGTTGACGAAAACCTATAGTAACTACAATTGCAGGCTATGAACCGACTATTTACGATTATTGCAGCACTTATGGTGGCATCGCTTGCCATTACTCATGCCTATAGTTGTGTAGGTAGCACCGACTCCATTGCGGCAAAGACCGATACCGTGATTGCCTCAACATTCGCCCCCGACACTTTAAATGACGACCGCTACACTCGCCTGACCGATGCCGATTATCGACGCATAGCCGATGAGCTGGGCATTGAAGTGGCTACTATTAAAGCCGTGAGCGACATTGAGGCGGGGAAAAACCATGTGGGATTTTTCGAACCGGGAAAACCGGTGATTAACTTCGACCGTGCTATTTTCACAAGGCGACTAAGTCGTGCCAAAATCAATATCACGAAAGCTCGAGCTTCTCACCCTGTGGCATTTGCAAAGGTGAACGTACGAAAATATGGCTCCTACGGCAAAGCTCAGTATGCACGCCTTCAAAGTGGTATGGAGGTAAGCAACGACATCGCTAAGGAGTCGACATTCTGGGGCATGTTCCAAATTGGCGGCTTCAATTGGCGAAAATGCGGCGCAAAGTCGGTAGATGAGTTTGTGGACCTGATGAGTGAATCGGAAGCTATGCAACTTGAACTTTTCGCACGATTTATCCGCTCTAATGGCATGGATAAGTATCTGAAAACGAAAAATTGGAGTGCCTTTGCTCGCGCATACAATGGCGGCAACTATGCCAAGAAGAGATATCACAAGCGCCTTGCCGCCGCCTACGCAAAATACTCAAAAAAACAATAATCCTTTATTATAATTTTTTATTCCCATTTTATTAACCTACTAAAACCGGCGATTTATGAAGAAATCTATTATTCTTGTGATGCTGTTGTCACTTTTTGCAGTGGAATCTTATGCGTGGAAACCTGTTTTTGCAGGTCATCGCGGTAGTTACACCGGAGTGCAAAACACTGCCGAAGCCTTCCGTAACGGCGTGGAAAAGTACGGATACTCGGGCTTGGAATGTGATGTGCGCGTAACTGCCGACGGCAAGTATGTGATTTGCCACGACGAAACGACCAACAGCCTCGGCGGCTCGCTTACTGTGGCTGATGCCACTCTCGAACAACTGAAAGCCGAAACCCTAACTCAAACTCGCGGCGGCGTGACCTACTCGGGCACAATTTGCACCGTGGAGGAGTATCTCGACATCTGCGTGGAAAAAGGGGCTTTCCCTGTGATTGAACTTAAATGGACCACCGGCATCAATAATAACGACATGTCGAAATTCCCGGGTCTTGCCGCTTTAGTGAAAGACAAGGGGCTGGAATCGAAAGCGGTGTTCCTTACCTCAATGAAAAATTCTATTGAATATATCCGCACAAACTATCCCGAATTCAACTGCCAGTTCCTTACCGGACAGTATTGGGCTAACCACTTCGATTGGTGCGTGAAGTGGGGCGTGAACCCGAGTATTCAAGCCGGTTATTTCGACATCTACACCGTGAAGAAATTCCACGATGCCGGACTGAAAGTGGCTGTATGGACCGTAAATACTGCCGTCAACTACGAGAACTATGGCAACATGGGCGTCTACATGATGACGTGCGACTACCTTTATCCTAAGGATATGCCCGAACTTGAGGATATCGATTGGGACGCTCTCCCGGAAAAGGTGGAGCCGCTGGAGGTGGAATATTCCACTCTTTTCAAGTTCTCGTATATCGACAATAATCTGCCCGAAAATTTTCCTATCAGTAACACATCGAAATCGAAATACACCACCGGTCAGCAAGCGGCTTTCTACGACGGCGTGTTCTATGTGAACGATTACGGCACTTCAACCCTACTTACCTACGACAAAACCGGTGAAATAGCCAACGAACTCAAGGGTACTAACGCCCACGGTATTGCTGTGGACGATGCCGGCAACCTGATTCTCCGCGCCGACGGCATCACTTCTTCTCCAAGCAAATTCCTCATTTATAAAAAAGGTGAAACCACGGGAACCGAACTCACTTTCTCCCTCCTTAATGCCGGACAGACTAATTTTATCTCAGCCAGTGGCGACATTTTCTCTAAGGAAGGTGGATATGTGTACTTCTTTCCTAATAAGCAGACGGTGGTGAACATTGTGAAAATAGTGGAAGGTCAGGTGGCTGAAGTTACTTCATCTTCCTCACTCTCCACCACAGGTAGCACTGCAGGTTATGTTATCCCGGTGAACAACGACCCCTCGAATTTCATCTACCAGGTGCGTAACGTGGGCTATTACAGATATATCAACAAAGACCTCGGCGGATATGTTGCAGGCTCGGGAACCACTACTGCGCCCAACCGCAACAACTCTGTAGGCGGCGCATTCTTCGTGCTTGGCGGACACGACATCTTCGTTCACTGCTCGGGTAGCAACTATAATGGCGGTTTCACCGTGCGCGACATGAGTGCCGACGCCTCCCCGCTTTTCACCGTGGCTCCTATTGGCTCGGGGGGTTATACAAGCGGAAATGTGTCGTGCGGCTCTTTCTTTGCCGTGCAACGTGTGGACGAGTACACCGTGAACCTCTACGAATACTGCATGGCGGGCGGATATGCAGGTTATCAAATAAAGATAAAGAACAGCCCCACAGGCATTCACGCCGTGGAAACCGAAGCTGCCAAGCCCCAACTCACGGTTTATCCTAATCCGGCTATCGACAATATCACTCTTAGTTACCCTGCCGGAATCAACCACGTCGCTATCACCAACCTTGCCGGCGCTACAGTCCTTACCGACAAATATGCCGGCACAAAGCGTGCCCTCATCGATGTGTCGGCACTCCCCGCCGGTTTCTACATCGTCACCATCAATGGCTCTGAAGCATCAACCCGCATAATTAAGCAATAATCACACACATAGCAGCACATTGACCTCACCACCAATGTGCTGCTTTTTGCCAATATTTTTGCCAATATTTAATCGCAAAAATTAGAAAACTCTTCATTTACTTGGCAAATTAGGAAAAAATGGCTATCTTTGCACCGCATTTGAGGAAAGCTCTTGCATTCGGGGTGTAGCGCAGTCCGGTTAGCGCACCTGCTTTGGGAGCAGGGGGTCCCAAGTTCGAATCTTGGTACCCCGACAATTTTAGCGATATTTCTCTTTTGCACTCGGGGTGTAGCGCAGTCCGGTTAGCGCACCTGCTTTGGGAGCAGGGGGTCCCAAGTTCGAATCTTGGTACCCCGACAGAAAGGCTTGAGCAATCAAGCCTTTTTTGTATTCAGCCAAAATTTGTGCCCCGCTACGGCGAGTGGAACGAGCAAACACCTCGGAGATACGCTATTATGGTAGCAATTGCGCCCCCCGAAAACACACCGAAAAAATTGGGTACCCACGGTCCTTGCTAAACGAGCAAAAAAAAGGGACAGTCTCACGACTCTCCCATTCCTTAAATACACAATTATCTATAAAACAACTATTTAATACTATTCTTATCACTCATAATCGTTATGCAACTTTTGTGCCTTTCCTACGCACAAAAATCTACGCAAACTTCTATTATTTGCTTCACATCGTCTTTTCTTAAAGGGAATTTGCAAAAATTGCCGCTAACAAACATACAAAATGCTGAAAAATCAGTTCTCTTACAACAACTTTTCTCAAAATAAACCTTTTCACAATGCTTTAACCAAACAACTCATAATATTCTATGATTTCATTGGCAACAAATAACGATGCAAAGGTAATCCTTTTTTCTGAATTAGCAAAATAATCATATATTTTTTTGCTAATTAATTCTTTACTTCGCTGTCTGAATTTTTGATTCAACTTGCTCGACAACAAATTGAGGGTAAGATTACGATGGATGAAGCTACGCAAAGGCTCAATGAGCATTATGAGCATAGCAAACTTTATGGTTCTACTTATGAGATTGTTCCTCCTAACTCAAAGATGATCAAAAGAATGAGAGAGGAAAACGAACTCAGACGCCCAAAGATGTATGAACAGGATTCAACCATCTGAAATTCTTGACTGTTGATGTAATAATTTCAGTTGACTATAAAATGTTGCCGACTGAACTCGTGAGCCACACTCACGAGTTGAATTATTCTACTTTTGCAAATTGTTATCGCATAATTTTGCTGAATAAGAAAAGTGTATTATATTTCGATTAAACGCAATATAGGCTGCACCTCGGAATAAAAAATAAATGTATTTATTTTGTTCTTCGCCCGGTTTGCACTATATTTGCAGTTGCGAAACCACCGTTTCGGAAACAGACATTTCGGAACTAAAATAGAAGCGTATGAGATTTTTTGATAGAACAGCGGAGATTGCATCACTCAAAGAGGTTCTTGAACTTTCAAAGAGTAATGCTCAGTTTACGGTAGTGACTGGTCGTCGTCGTATCGGTAAGACATCGCTTGTATGGAAGGCATACAAGAATGAGCCGATACTCTATTTCTTTGTTGCACGCAAAGCTGAGAGTGATTTGTGTGCGGATTATATCCACGAGATTGAGAACAAGTTGGGTATCCCTACAATGGGCAGAGTAGAGCGATTCCCTGAGATTTTCGAGTACCTGATGAAACTCTCTATCGAGCGACCAATTACACTGTTTATTGATGAGTTTCAAGAGTTTTTCAAGGTAAACAAGTCTGTGTATAGTGATATGCAACGCATTTGGGATATGTATCACACAAAGGCTCATATCAACCTTATTGTGTGTGGTTCTATATTCTCGATGATGACAAAAATTTTCAAGGACAAGAAGGAACC
>CAMEKH010000011.1 GCA_945921235.1 uncultured Prevotellaceae bacterium
TGCCAGAGTGGTTGGAGAGCCATGCCTGAAATACTACAAGACACAAAACGGCTTTGTGGTGTCGCGCGGACTGCGCATGTCGTTCAGTTTCAGAGGAAAAGTGAAAAAGACCTTTGTGGAAGATGTGGTTTTTACCCTCGACCGAAATGCAAAAATCGACAATGTGACATTCGGACTCGGAAAGATTGCCGAAGACGATATTATGCTCAAGGACGCTCGAGGTTGGAACGATGCCATTCGTGAGATGCTTTTGGAATTTATGGAAAACTACAAGACGGCTTACTGCATGAAAGACTCGGTGTATATTCGGAACATATTTGCCGACGATGCCACCATAATTGTGGGGCGTGTGGTGCGCCGACACCGGTTTACCGACGCGGATATGAATATGAGCGACCGCGGCAAGGAAGTGATTCGCTATAATCGCCTCACAAAAGACCAGTATCTGAAAAATTTGCGTCGGACATTCGACTCCAACGAGTTTATCAACTTGCGCTTTACGCACAATGACATACAGTGGCTCGAAAAATATGAGAAGGAAAATCTTTTTGCAATACAAATAGGGCAGGAATATCATAGCTCCTCTTACGGCGACAAGGGCTATCTATTCCTCCTCGTGGATATGACAAATCCCGATGCACCGCTCATAAAAGTGCGCACATGGCAGCCGAATGAGGAAGATATATCAAAACTTTACAACGCCGGCGATTTCCGTAACGACTAAGTAGCCACTTCACATCGCTTCAGGATTTGATTTCAGCAAAGACTTTTCAATATCCGCTTAATCTTGTCGATATAGGCGTTTTCATTTTCATGAAGTAATTCTATATTGTCATCGGCGGCAACTATGTTGAGGTTTACAAGCCCTATTCGGTGATTTTTCTTTTGTGAATAAGAGTGAATGTCGTTGTCGGAGCAAGCGACGGGTGCGGTGAAGATGCCGGCTATGCCGGTCTCGTCATTGCCATAATGATGCAGATAGGTTGTCATTTGATATAAGTCCTCGCGTTTCACACCATCGGCTGACGTATATCCCAACTTAGAGTAGTTTTTGTATTTGGCATCGATAATCATTATAACTCTGTTGTCTTTCTCGATGATGATATCGGGGCGTATCTCACGCATGCCGCCATCTAACAGACTGTCGCCAAAACCTGAATTTGGCGAATATACATAATATTCGTCAGGGAGATTGTTCTGAAGAAGTTTCAAGAGATATAATTCCCAAAGGTCGGCTATGTCGATGAAATAAGAAACACCGTTATACTTACTGTTGTCTTTTGAAGATTCTGCAATGTGGTTAGAGAGAATGGTTCGACATAGTTCCATTACAGGCTTGTAAGGGGCATTCAGCCGGGTATAACGTATATTATCTATTTCATGGATATCGGGAGCCGCTGAATCAACACCCATTGAGCACAAATATTTATCGTAGGCTTCAAATTCGGCAATGAGTGAAGCCAAACGCTTGCTCTTTAGTATTTTATAAATAGCTCGAATGGTCCTATTTATGGTGTTGTCCATTGAAAGTTTTTTATAGGTGCAATAAAAATGCGATTTATCACACAGATTTGCATGAATATGCTTAGCAATATTCAAGTGTCCGCGGTAGGTCTTTTGGTTCTTTGTAATGGTGTGATATTCTTTAGGTATTTGACCGGTGGTAAGAGCTTTATTCAGCATTGCTTTCCAAAGAATAGCAATGAGCCAGTAAGCATTACCTCCGGCGTTGAGCGAAGTGGGAGCTTCGCCGTGAGGAATATAAATATTGGAGGCATAATCCACAATGTGGCAGAAAATGTTACCAAATCGCGGATTGAGAATAATAGAGTATCCGCCGTAGGAGTAACGTCCTATGAAATGCGAGGAGAAGAACTTGCACTTTTCAACCACTTTATATCCTCCACGTTTCTCGCTGTAGGAGCAAATTTGGTACCACACAGGAGGCTCGATGACAGCCTTTGGAGTGTAGTTGTGTAGCTTCACGATTTTCAGTTGACCATTTGCAATTTGTGTATGCAAGTGGTCAACGACGTTCATAAATGCGGCACATTGGTCGTGATAATGTTTTGTAACCCCGTCTATGTAATTATTGTCTTGAATTGTCAGAGCAAGCATATACACTATAATGGCTGTGTGAATTCGGTTTTACTCTCGTTCAGGCATTTCTTAATCTCGGCATCTTCAATTCTGTTTCCCAGGAATTCTTCCAACAGCGGTTCCAAATGATATTCCCAAAGTTTCTCCAAATCGAAAGATGAAATTGTCTGAGCGGCATCGTCGACGTTGCATTTTTGGAGAAAATTCGTAATTTTACCATAGTAGGCTTGCCCAATCTGATAGTCGGCGCCCAATTGGAGCGAACTGTTAGGTCGGGAGATATGTTCATTGAGCCGAGAACATCTTTTAATAAACTCCGACAGGCATTGTTCGGCAATATTATAGTCGGCAAGTATGTTTTCCAATACCGACAGTTGAGGCATAATTTTAATAAATGCGAATCTACGACGCAAGGCAAGGTCGAAAGTCACCAAGCTCTTGTCGATGCTGTTCATAGTACCGATTATGAAGACATTTGAGGGAATAACAAATTTTTCATTGAAATTCGGTATGGAAATTGACTCATCGCGATATTCAAGGGCATACATCAATTCACCGAAAACTGATGACAAATCCGCTCGATTGATTTCATCAATTATTATGATGAACTTTTTATCTTTATGTTCAGTTTTTGAAGCCTCATCACATAGCCGCTTGAAAATGCCGGTCTTAAGCGAGTAGGATAATGTCCCGCTGTCGAGGCACGGAGAAATGCCGCCAATGAAATCCTCGTAGGTGTAGTTGGGGTGGAATTGAACCAACGTCCAAGCGCCTTTTTCGCCTATTATCGGGTTGTCGGGGAATTTATGCTCAGCCAACTCTTCCTTGTGAATGCAAAGCTCGGAGCAAACCAATTCTTTTGCGTTGTAGGTCTTTCCCGTTCCCGGAGGACCATAGAGTATTATTGCCTTATTCGTATCCAATAGCTCTTGAATGTTTTTAATCTGCTGGTCTTGAATCATAACTATTGAGAGTAATTTCGACAGCTCATCACAGAAGTTATCGCCTCGTTCATTCTCAGGAATCATATTCATAATGGCGTCGGAATATCTGCACCACCCGTTTACTCCTGAAAATTCTATGAAATCTTGATTCATTCCGGCATCGGGAGCGTATCTTATTGCTGTATCTTCTTGACCGACAAGGTTTCTGTAGGCTTGCAGACTTACAGGGTGAAGCACATTGTGAGTCCACATATAGAAATACTTGTAGGGGAAACGATATCTTAGTGTTTCCTTTTGCGCAGTTTCAGCCTGAACGTCATCGCTGTAGTAGGATTTATTGGGCCATCTTAATACTAATTTCGATTCTTCCCACTTAAAATTATCGGCGGCAATCTCCTTGATAGTTTTGATAACATTAAAGAAATAATTATTGTCGGCAAAATGTGATGAAGGGTGACGAATCTGCCCTATACTCGATAGTGATTTGTTGTCTGAATGTCCGGTAGAGCTGTTTGAAATAATTCGGTATTCATCAATCATGTCATGCCTTCCACCCATTGTAAATCCGCCGAGAAGACAGCCCACCTTTATTATGAGGTCTTCGAAAATATTTGGAAAGCTATCGCACATAATATATATACCCTCGAAGGCTCTATTTGCCGTCATTTCATCTTCTTTGCAAGCAAAATAGCAATCGGTAGAAGGCTTTTCCCCGTTTTTCATAACAATGGGATTGCCATTCAGTATGTAAGTCTGTGATTCTGAATCGAAGTGAAAATCACATTCAATAATCTTCTTAAATAGGGCACTCACTTCATTATATCTGCCGATGATGTGGGCATTGACAGGATTATTAATAATTTGCTTCCTTATTCTCCAGATTGCAAGTATCTTTTCGGGTGTAAGTCGCATAATTAGGTAGTGTTTTAATTAAATAATTATCAATGGAATAGGCTGATGCCTGCCGATGCTGTCTATGTGATGCATTGCTGGTAAACTGTCTACCATGTGAAGCATGGAAATAGGGCTTGATGCGATAAATTCACCGGAAGGCACTACTTCAGGTAACAAAGGTAGTTAAAACCCATAAATTTGAATAACAAAAGTGTGCTTAATTTCAATCGATGAGTGCGATTTACAGCGATAGGGAATGTGGAGTAGGGGATTTGAGTGCAAGAAAGCGATATAGCTCATTACTCGCATAGAGCAAATAATAATGAGGCTGTAGAAGATATTGTGATATGGTCTATTCCAACACAATATTCTACAGCCTCACTTTTTTGCTTGGAGTCTGTTGCGACTTGTGTTATGCAACAGCCTCATTGCCTGATTCAGTTTCTGAACATTAATTTACCGGCATCGGTATCAATTATTATAGGCTTATCGCGGTTGACCTTCTGAGCAAGGATATCCTTCGACAACTCATTAAGAACGAGTCGGTGGATAGCACGTTTCACAGGTCTTGCTCCGAACTCGGGATTATATCCCTCGCAAGCGAGCAAATCCATAGCCGCATCGGTGATTTGAAGCTCAATTCCGTTCTTTTCGAGAAGTTTGCGGATACCATTGATTTGCAATCCCACAATCTGCTTAATTTCACTCTCATTGAGTGGAGTAAACATAATAATCTCGTCGATACGGTTCAAGAATTCGGGGCGAACGCGCTGTTTCAGCAGTTCGAGCACTTCATTCTTGGTGGTTTCAATCAGCTCATTGCGGTTGGCATCGGTGAGTTTTTCCATGCGTTCACGGATAAGCTCGCTACCGAGGTTCGACGTCATGATGATGATAGTGTTCTTGAAGTTCACCAATCGCCCCTTGTTGTCGGTCAGACGACCGTCGTCGAGCACTTGGAGCAGAATGTTGAACACATCGGGGTGAGCTTTCTCTATTTCATCGAAAAGCACCACCGAATAAGGCTTGCGCCTTACAGCCTCGGTGAGCTGTCCGCCCTCATCATAACCCACATAACCCGGAGGCGAACCGATGAGCCTTGTCACCGAGAATTTCTCTTGATACTCACTCATGTCGATACGCGTCATCATATTTTCATCGTCGAAGAGGTATTCGGCGAGAGCTTTTGCAAGCTCCGTCTTACCCACGCCCGTAGTTCCGAGGAAAATGAATGAGCCGATAGGGCGACGCGGGTCATTCAGCCCGGCACGACTGCGACGTACGGCATCGGAGATAGCCCTAATGGCATCTTCCTGCCCCACCACGCGCTTGTGTAGTTCATCTTCGAGGTGTAGCAATTTGTCCTTCTCGCTCTGAACCATTTTCATCACCGGAATACCCGTCCAGCGCGAAACCACACCGGCAATATCATCGGCATCAACTTCCTCCTTGATGAGAGCCTTATCGCCTTGCAGAGCTTTGAGTTTCTCCTGAATTTGAGCGTTTTCATCTTGTTTCTGCTTTATACGCGAGTAGCGAATTTCAGCCACACGGGCATAGTCGCCGTTGCGCTCGGCACGTTGAGCCTCAAAGTTGAGTTGCTCGATGTCGATTTTATTTTGCTGAATGCGGTTAATCAGCTCTTTTTCCGATTTCCATTTTGCACTGTATTCGCGCTCGGTGTCGCGGAGATTGGCAAGTTCGCGGTCGAGTTCAGCCAACTTTTGCGAATCCCCCTCACGCTTTATAGCTTCGCGCTCTATTTCAATCTGTGTGATTTTTCGCATAATCTCATCGAGTGCTTGAGGCACGGAGTCGATTTCAAGACGTAACTTGGCGGCAGCCTCATCAATGAGGTCAATAGCCTTATCGGGCAGGAAACGGTCGGTGATGTAGCGTTCAGACAGCTGCACGGCTGCAATAATCGCCTCATCACGAATTCTCACTTTGTGGTGATTCTCGTAGCGTTCCTTCAAACCACGCAGAATGGCTATTGCGCTCTCCTCATCAGGTTCGTCAATCATCACCTTCTGGAAGCGACGTTCAAGTGCCTTATCTTTCTCGAAATACTTTTGATACTCATCGAGTGTAGTAGCACCGATGCTGCGCAATTCGCCTCGAGCGAGAGCCGGCTTTAGGATATTTGCGGCGTCCATAGCTCCTTCGCCCTTACCGGCACCAACCAAAGTGTGAATTTCATCGATGAAAAGGATAATCTCGCCATTAGATTGAATAATCTCGTTCACAATAGCTTTCAGCCTCTCCTCAAATTCGCCTTTATACTTTGCACCTGCCACGAGGGCACCCATATCGAGCGAATAAACCTGCTTGCTTTTTAGATTTTCGGGAACATCGCCGCGCACTATGCGCTGAGCCAGTCCCTCGGCAATAGCCGTCTTTCCCGTACCCGGTTCGCCGATAAGCATAGGGTTGTTCTTTGTTCGTCGGCTCAAAATCTGAAGCACCCGACGAATTTCGTCGTCACGACCTATTACCGGGTCGAGCTTGCCGCTACGGGCACGTTCATTAAGATTAATGGCATATTTGCTGAGGGCATTATATTGGTCCTCGGCACTCTGCTCCTTCACTGTCTGCCCTTTGCGAAGCTCATCAATCGCCTTAGAGAATTCACTCTCGGTGACACCGGCATCTTTTAGAATTGTCGATGCCTGATTACCCGAAAGGAGAATACCCATAAGCATCATTTCAAGTGAAACGTATTGGTCACCACGTTTTTGGGCACAAGCCGAAGCCTTTTCGAGAGCATCATTTGAAGCGCTGCTCAAATAAGGCTCACCGCCCGAAACTTTTGGCAGCGCAGCGATGGCGCGGTCGATTTGCTGATTGACAAAAGCTCCGTTCACGCCCAATTTACTGAAAATGAAATTAACAACCGATTCCCCCTCGCCGATTACGCCTTTGAGGAGGTGGACAGGCTCGATAGCCTGATTCTTTCCCGTCCGGGTAATCTCAACAGCCTTTTGAATGGCTTCTTGAGACTTAATGGTGAAATTGTTGAAATTCATAGTTATTATATTTAAATTAATTCTTTCACTTTGCAATGGGCAATATTCGTGCCAATGGAAAAACGGCGCTATATTGTCAGTAAATGACGTTATGGCACACATAAAAAGCAGCCGGTCGCAAAACAAATGCGCCGGCTGCCCATAATATAATAAGCTATAAATCAATATGCTTGATTGTGAATGTCTTTCACGGCACGCCCCGACGGGTCGTTCATATTCTTGAACGAGGCGTCCCACTCAAGAGCTTCGGCGGTGCTGCATGCCACCGAAGGAATCGAAGGCACACATTGTGCTGCCGTCTGCGAGGGGAAACATTCCTCGAAAATAGAGCGATAGAAGTATTCCTCCTTGTTCATCGGAGTGTTGACCGGGAAGCGATGCTTGGCATTTTTCATCATCTCATCGGTCACCTGCGACGCAGTGAGAGCCTTGAGCGAGTCAATCCAGCTATATCCCACACCGTCGGAGAATTGCTCCTTCTGTCGCCAAGCGATACTTTTTGGAATCATATCCTCAAAAGCTTTTCGCAGAACCCATTTCTCCATTTTCCCGGCACCCGACATTTTGTCGGCAGGATTAATACGCATTGCCACATCGAGGAATTCTTTGTCGAGGAAAGGCACACGTCCTTCCACGCCCCAAGCCGAAAGAGACTTGTTGGCTCGCAGACAGTCGTAGAGGTGTAACTTCTTGATTTTTCTCACCGTTTCCTCATGAAAAGCCTTTGCACTTGGTGCTTTGTGGAAATAAAGATATCCACCGAATATTTCGTCGGCACCTTCGCCCGAAAGCACCATTTTAATACCCATCGACTTAATGACGCGAGCGAGCAGATACATAGGCGTTGAAGCCCTCACGGTGGTCACATCGTAGGTTTCAATGTAGTAAATCACATCGCGCAACGCATCGATGCCCTCTTGCACCGTATAGTTGATTTCGTGATGCACCGTGCCTATGAAGTCGGCAACTTCGCGAGCGGCAGCCAAGTCGGGAGCACCTTTCAGTCCCACGGCAAAGGAGTGTAGGCGCGGCCACCAAGCCTCTTGCTTGCCGTCGGTTTCAATGCGTCGAGCGGCATATTTATTGGCGATAGCCGAAATTATCGAAGAGTCAAGACCACCCGAAAGGAGCACTCCGTAGGGCACATCGCTCATCAGCTGGCGGCGAACGGCATCTTCAAGAGCTTGTCGCAACTCATCAATGTGAGTGGTGTTGTTTTTCACATTGTCGAAATCTTCCCAATCGCGTTTGTACCACAATATCGGCTCATCGCACTCGCTGTCCATGTAATGTCCGGGAAGGAAAGGCTCAATAGAGGAGCATACACCCTCGAGAGCTTTTAGCTCCGAAGCGAAATAAAGATTTCCGGCAGTGTCGTGCCCGATATATAAAGGAATTACGCCTATCGGGTCGCGAGCTATCATAAAGTAATCGCGCTCACTATCGTAGAGAGCAAAAGCGAAAATGCCATTGAGCTTTTCAAGAAAATCCTTGCCATATTTTTCATAGAGAGCGAGAATCACTTCACAGTCGCTACCGGTTTGAAATTCATATTGACCTTCAAATTCTTTCCTGATATCGATGTGATTGTAGATTTCTCCATTCACGGTAAGCACTATTTTGCCATCGCTGCTTTTCAGTGGTTGACCGCCCGATTGAGGGTCGACAATCGAAAGCCTCTCATGTGACATTATGGCATTTTTGCCACAGAAAATACCCGACCAGTCAGGTCCGCGATGACGGATTTTTTTCGACATTTTCAATATATTTTGCCTCATTGTGTCGCTACCGACACTTTGTCCGAAAACTCCTACAATTCCACACATAATGTAATGTTTTAATTTCTTTGTTTGTCAAATTTCTTGCAAATATATAAAATTGCTATCAAACAGAAAATAATTTTAGTAAAAAATGTACTTTTAGACTAAAAAAGGCGGAAAAAATGGCATTAAGACAATAGCTGAAATTTATATCCAAGTGATTTTTATTACGCAAATTACGATAATTATAGCTATTTTTGCGCTATGAATGTAGTGGCTAAAATAATAATAGGTGTTTCGCTGTTTGCGGCAAGTTGCTCGGAACAGGAAGATTTGGGATATAGAATAGATTGCAGGATTGATTCGGGAGTGGAAGCCGACAGCGTGAAAGTGTATTGCTACGATGAAGGATATCGGGCACTTAGATTGTTGGGAGCACATTCCATTGCTTCAGAGGGTAGAATTGTGAAATTGAAGGGAAGAATAGATGCTCCTTCAATTGCATTCGTTGAGATTCATAATAATTTTATGCGCGAAAGAGTGTATTTTATTCTTGAGAATGATGACATAGAATTAAGCATAGGCAATGGATTCTTGAATATTAGGGGAGGAGAGCTAAATGATGCTTATTTCAAGGCGTTTGCCGAAAGGCGAGGCATAGTGAACAGAAGAAAGAGTCTTCGCCGCGGCTACGATGAGGCAGTGAAAAAAGATGCAATAACCGATAGCCTCGATAAAGCCTATTTCAGTGCCGATAAGTTGCTTGCCGATTCGTTGCAGCGGCTATATAGCCGAACGCTGAATATGAATGACATTGTCACATCGGCAGTGTGGTGTCAATTTGGTAATGAATTTAATGAAAGTGAGCAGTTGAAAAAGAAACTTGCAAAAGATTCGTTGCTTCATAATTTCGTTAAATAGCCGTTCATCATAGCATAAACACTTAATCCCGACACACTGCGAATACCCAACTTGGCTGTGATGTTCTTGCGGTGAGTAAGCACCGTGTTGATACTTATTTGCAGCTCATCGGCTATCTCCTTATTGATTTTACCCGATGCTACAAGTTTCAGCACATCAATTTCACGCTGCGATAGCTCCGATTGCGATGTTACAGAGTCTTTAAGGCGGTCGATATAGTCGATTAACCGCTCAGCAATTACCGAAGGTGCAGCACAACGGTCCACGCTGAAAAAAGATGAATTGCCGGTGTCTTGTGACGTGATGACCACTGTTTTGTGACGTCGCGGCAAGAAATAATCGGAATAAGATACACACGTTTCCGCATCTGTAATTACCACGTCGTAGCGGTCGGGGTTGTCGTTCACAATATCATTAGCGCAGCGGAGGTGCGTAGTCATCACGGCAGGAATATCCGCAAGAATATACCGTATTCCCAAATACAGCAGTGAATCGGCAGTTACTATTGCAATTTTGATATTTCCCATTGCTGATATTGCGATATTGAGAGATTAAAGATATCTGCAAATTCTGTTATATTGGCTAATGTCCTTGCGTAAACCAATAATAGCAAATAGGACAGCTTGGCACAGATTTATATTATAGCTCCCGGTGAGGTGAATTACAAACATACTAACGAGGTCGTTCAATTTGTCCTCTATGGTATCAATAGGCTTAAAGACCGCTACGTCACTATTAATAAGTAAAGCCAATTCCTCCTTTATTTCAAAGAAGAAATTACGCATAAGCTCAAGATTGGAATTTATGCCCGAACTTCGGTGTATAAGCAGGTTGAAATGCTGCTCGATATTCGGAATCAGGAATTTGTCGTAATATTCGATAGTGCGTTTCAAATATCTATTGACACTCTCGCCATTCAGCCTGAAAGCATCGGCGGGAGCATAATCATCAGAGATATAAGTGTTTAAGATAGCTATAAAGAACGTAGGCTCTATGCCGCGCTCATCACACATTTGCCTCACCGTCTTGTCTCCGATACCTAAATTGATGTCGAAACGGCTCAGCACGGCAGTTATCGAAGGTTCGCTTATCACCACATCATGAAGTTTCGTATCTTTATTCACTATCATAGTTTTCTCTCTATTTTAAATTATTGATGTTGTTTCTTCAGTGAGGACACTAATGTAAGCGATGGTGTAACAATTGCGTCCATTTTCACATCGTGCGGCTCACAAGGAATGGCAGAAACTATTTGGAAATCAAAACAAATTCCAATTTTCACTCCCGGAAAAGAAGCAAGAAACCTATCGTAGTATCCGCGTCCGCGCCCGAGTCGGTTAAAATTCCTGTCGAAAGCCACACCCGGAATTATGGCAATATCGGTAGTCAGGAACTTTGTCAGCACGTCGGACCCTGTAGGTTCTTGAATATTGAAAGCTCCGAGCTTAAGATTATAGCCATCGTAACTCACAATGTCAATATCGTTGCCGTTCACACGAGGCAGAAACAGCCCGAAAGAGGCTTTTTGCCATAGTCGCAACATAGAATCGGTGGGCAGCTCATCGCTCAGTGAATGATAAAGAATCATGCGTGTACATTCGCCGAAGCACTCCAAGCGTTCGATGCGCTTTGTCACCTCTTGAGCCGCAAACCGGGCTTGCGCCGTAGCAACCGTTTTCTTCAGCACCTTGATTTTGCTCCTTATTTCAGCCTTCCCGGTCATATTCAATCATCGTTGGTGATAGGGAATGCCGCCTTATGGTTGTTGAAAGCCTTCAATGCAGCTTCAATATTCTTATCGTTGCGGTTATAAATAGGATAAAAAGCATCAGAGCCGAAAATGTCGCGGGCAATAAGAGCTTTTATCTGCGTGACAATGAGGTTTCGCGACAAATTTATGTAGTACCAGCGAGCCGGTATGCCGTTTTCAGCGGCAAAAGTGACAAAGTCATTAAGTATGGCATCATTGCTTGGCAGAATCCTCAAGAACTGCTTGTAGTCCTTGAGTTGCTTCAGTGCTTTTCTATTAATGTCGGAATATGTGAAAGCGAATTTTTGCAACAATCGGGGATTCGCCACATTAATATAGTAAGAAGTGATTCCCACAGTGTCATTAGGCACAAAAATATCAGGGACAATACCTCCGCCACCATAGACCTTGCGGCCATGAGCCGTCTCGAACACTTTGCTCTTATCCACCCTTATGCTATCTTTGCTATAAAGTTCGCCATGGCTGTATCGCTCAAGCAGCTCTTTATTATATATAGCATCGCCATTCTTGTAGTCCTTTTGAATACACCGCCCCGTAGGAGTGTAATATCGAGCAATAGTAAGGCGAATAGCGCTGCTATCGGACAACGCCACTTGTCGCTGCACAAGCCCCTTTCCAAACGAACGTCTGCCAATCACAAGCCCGCGGTCATTATCCTGAATGGCACCGGCAAAAATTTCGCTTGCACTTGCCGAGAATTCATCGATGAGTACCACAATCTCGGCATCTTGAAAAGAGCCGTTACCGTCGCTCCACATTTGAGAGTCGTTTTTCTTCTCTCTGCCTTTAGTGTACACTATAAGTTCATTCGACGGGAGGAATTCATTAGCCATAAGAATCGCAATTTCCATGTATCCGCCGGCATTTCCGCGCAAGTCGACGATGTAGCGTTTGGCACCTTCATTCTTCAGCTTCATCATGCCATTGAGGAATTCATCGTAGGTAGTGCGCCCGAATTTATTCACTTTAATATATCCTGTCGACTTGTCAGCCATATATGCAGCATCAATGGATTTCACGGGTATATCGCCTCGCATTACTTCAAATTCAAGTAACTTCTTTGAGTTGTTGCGCTTTATAGCAAGTTTCACAGTGGAGCCTTTCTCGCCGCGCAGGTGAGAGCGAACAGCTTCATCGGTGAGTTTTTTGCCCACAAAAATCGAATCATTCACTTTGATAATCCTGTCGCCGGGCAAAATGCCAACCTTTTCCGAAGGACCGCCCGAAATCACTTCAACCACCATTGTGGTATCTTTAAGAACCATAAAAGATATGCCTATTCCACCGAAACTGCCTTCCAGCTCATCGTTCACATCTTGGAGGTCTTTCGCCGGAATATATGTGGTGTGAGGGTCGAGATTGCTGAGGATTTCAGGAATAGAAGTCTCAATTAAATCATTGATTTTAACAGTGTCTACATACTCCTCGGCAATGAGATTAAGTATTGTATTCAGCTTACGGTCGTTATCGCTGATGTATTTTTGATTGGAAAATTGATTGCCTATAAGCATTCCTGCAACTACCGAAATGGAAATTGCCAAAGGAAGCCATATTATAGGATTTTTTGATGATTTCATTGATTAAACTAAAATAAAAGTATGTCTATTTATTGTCGGACTCTTCGTCGGTTAATAAAACACATTCTATCCCCGCTCTGTTCAATAAGTCGATACCATCGTGAAAGCGGTAAAGCTCAGAGTAAACGATGCGCTTTATTCCGGCCTGAATAATTAGCTTGGCACACTCAATGCAAGGCGATGCGGTAATATATAGTGTGGCTCCATTGCTGCTATTGTTGCTTCGAGCAACTTTAGTGATAGCATTAGCCTCGGCATGAAGCACATAAGGCTTTGTCTTACCCTCCTCGTCTTCACATATATTTTCAAATCCCGATGGAGTGCCATTGTAGCCATCGGAAATAATCATATTATTCTTCACTATCAACGCCCCGACTTTCCTGCGCTCGCAATATGAGTTCTCAGCCCATATTTTTGCCATTCTAAGATATCGGGAATCGAGCAACTGCTGCTTTTGAGCTTGATTATCCATAATTTATCATACAATTAATGCAACCACAAAATATATCAATGTGATTGCTATTGATTTTTACTGCAAATGTAGTAAAATAATGTAAATCAAAAAAGTGTAAATATCAAAAAACACTCTTTAAAACAACGATAAATATCATCTTTTCAATTACTGCCGATTATTTACCATATATCATTCGGATTATTGCCGGAAGCATTGCCAATATTAGTAAATACCACCGTTTACTCTTTTTGAGCCTTGAAAAACATCAAAAATAATAGTCCTTGGAGAAATAATTACAAAAAATGTTTAGATATTAAAAAAATATATGTACATTTGAACTTTAAAGTGAGTTGTCCGCAATTTTTGCGGAAAATAATCTAAATGAATTGTAATTATGGATTTGCGTGAAAAGTCTGAATCAGAAGAACAACTGAACAAAGACGTAACCTTGAACTCGGAGTCGGCTATTAATGTCGACAACGACGCTGAGACAAAAAGTGAAGCTCAGGCTTCAGAAGTGGAAAACGTGGCAGAAGAATCGGAAGTTGATGAGAAAGTCGCAACCGGATATTCAGGAAAAACCAAGGCGGAACTTGTGGCTGCACTTGAAGAATTGCTGGAAAAACCCGTTGAAAGCATCAAAGACGATGTAGCTCAAATTAAAGTGGCTTTCTATAGCTTGAGAAATGCTGAAATTGCCAAGCTGCGAGAAGAGTTTCTCGCTAAGGGCAATGAGGAATCAGCTTTTGCCGTGCCCGATGATGCCGAAGAAACCGCTTTTAAAGACGCTTTGAACAAAATCAAAGAGAAGCGTGCGGAATTTAATGCCGCTCAAGATGCTATGCGAGCCGAGAACTTGGAGAAAAAACGCAACATTATTGCTGAAATTAATGCCATTGTTGCCGACCCCGATAATATTAACAAGCAATATGCCCGCGTGCAACAGTTGCAACAAGATTTCAAGGCAGTGGGCGAAATTCCGGCTACCGAAATTACGGATATTTGGAAATCTTATCAGCTCGCCACCGAGAATTTCTATGACCTCTTGAAGATGAACAAGGAATTGCGCGACTATGACTTCAAGAAAAACTTGGAAATCAAGCAACAATTGTGCAATGAGGCTACTGCTCTTGGCGAATGTGAAGATGTGGTGGCTGCTTTCAAGAAACTTCAGGAGCTTCACAACATTTGGCGCGAAACCGGACCGGTTGCAAAGGAAATTCGTGAAGAGTTTTGGGCTACGTTCAAAGACGCATCGGCTGTGGTGAACAAAAAATATCAGGCATTCTTCGAGAGTCGCAAGGAGAAGGAAAAGGAAAATGAAGTGGCTAAAACCGCTATTTGCGAGAAGGTGGAGGCTATAGACATTGCCGGAATTAAGACTTATGCGGCTTGGGACGATGCTACGAAGCAGATTATCGAGCTGCAAGAGGAGTGGAAAAAACTCGGATTTGCTGCAAAGAAAGTCAATGCCGACTTGTTTGCTCGATTCCGCAAAACTTGCGATGAATTTTTTGCCCGCAAAGCCGAATTCTTCAAAACCATGAAAGAGGAACTCGCCGCAAATTTGCAGAAAAAACAAGCACTTTGCGAGAAGGCTGAAGCTCTGAAAGATTCTACTGAGTGGAAAAAGACTGCCGATGAACTTGTGGCTCTGCAAAAAGAGTGGAAAACCGTGGGTCCGGTTGCCAAGAAATATAGTGATGTGGTGTGGAAACGCTTCATTGCTGCTTGCGACCACTTCTTCAACGAAAAGAATAAACAGACGTCGAGCGTTCGTCAAGTAGAGCACGCTAACCTTAAAGCTAAAAAAGAGATTATTGCCGGCATCAATACTATTCTTGCCGAGGCTTCCGATACCTCCGATGCTGCTACTAAAGTTAGAGCATTTATGAAACAATGGCAGGAGATAGGTCACGTTCCGTTCAAGGAGAAGGATAAAATCTATAATGAATATCGCGAAGCAGTCGACAAGGCTTTCGAAAAATTCGATATGAAAGCTACGCGTGCCAATCTTGCCAACTTTGAAAGCTCTATAAACCAAATCTCCGACCAAGATAAAATGTATCGTGAGCGCGAACGCCTCGTCAGAAGCTATGAGCTGAAGCGCAACGAGCTGAAGACCTACGAGAACAATATGGGCTTCTTCAACGCTCAATCTAAGGGTGGAAACTCTATGCTCAAGGAGATGGAACGCAAGATTCAAAAAATAAAAGATGAATTAGCTCTGCTTGAGAAAAAAATTCAACTCGTCGATGGAAAGCTCTGATGGCTTCTCCTTCGGCTGAAAAAAGCCTGTTATTCACCCCTGCCACACATTGCTATCACTCGGCATTGTGGCGGGGGTGAATATCATTGCTTGGAAAATCAATGATAATGTGTATTTATAAAGAATCAAATGAGCCAATGACAACTATTAAAAAAGCCTTAATTTATAGCGCGTTGGCAGTTTTGCTGCTATTTAATGCTCCTTCAGCGAAAGCTCAAATAGCCGACTTGCCTCGCTCTACGCCCGAAGCGCAAGGTGTGCCATCGAAAGCTATTTATTCACTTTTCGACTCACTTATGGCATTGCCTCGCACCGAGATTCACAGCATCATGGTGATACGTCACGGGAAAGTGATTGCCGAAACTTATCCTGCGCCTTTCAAGCCCGAATACAAGCACACTATGTACTCATGCTCAAAGACTTTCGTAGGTGTTGCCATAGGACTCGCTATTGCCGACAACAGGCTTCGACTCTCCGACCGCATTGCAACTTTCTTCCCCGAGGCATTGCCAAGCGAAATTTCTGCCGAGCTTGCCGATATGACTGTCCGTGACTTGCTGACAATGACTTCGGGCATTGAGCCCGACTGGAACATGCGAAACGTCACTACCCAGTGGATTGCTACTTACCTCGGCAAGAAAGTGGAGAAGCCGGGAAGCACTTTCAGGTATGATTCTATCTGCACCTACCTTCTATCGGCTATAGTTCAAAAGGTGACCGGCATGAAACTTCTCGACTACCTGCAATTGAAGATTTTCAACGATATGCACATCACTGATGTGGCGTGGGAAATAAGTCCCGAAGGATATAACACAGGAGGCTGGGGACTGCATATTCAGCCTGAATCGCTTGCTAAATTCGGAATATTACTGATTAATAACGGCAACTGGAATGGCAAGCAGCTGATTCCCACACAATGGGTGAAAGAAATGACATCTTCGCAAATGAAAACCAACGGTGATGATTATTGCTATCAGACGTGGCGTTGTGACTACCCCGGAGCTTTTCGTGCCGACGGTGCCTTGGGTCAATATATTCTTATGATTCCCGATAAGGACATGGTGGTGGTTATCACCGAATGTACGATGATTAACGGAATCAGGCAGCGCCATCTTGTGTGGGACATGCTTTTGCCGCACGTTGTACAAGGTCCACTCCCCGAGAGCAACGAATATAAGACGCTATGCAAAAAGACGTCTAATTACGCACTCTCTGCCCCCGGTGGCAAAGCTAAGGGAAAGTGCCTCACAGCCTGTACTACTATCAATCTGCCCGACAACAGGCTTTGCTGGAAATCAATGAAGCTGAATCAAGAAAAAGATATAATTTCAGCTACCATAACACTCACCGACGGGGTATCAATGTCAATGTCTTTCGGCTATAGAAAATGGATAACCTCGTTCACAAATGCAAAACCGCCTTATTCGGTGGGAGCCAACGGCAGGTTCACAGGCATTCCTACTGAATTCTCGGTTGCCGGAAGTTATGCTTGGACAAAAGGCTCTTCGTTGCAACTCCGAATCGAATACACCAATTGGGTTACTGCAGTAGATGCTACACTGGAATTTAATGGAGAAAAAGTGACAATTACGGCACAAGAGAACTATAGCAAAGAGCCTTTCACAATTATTGGCACAATTGAATAAATTAAAACAATAATAAGACGAATAATTCGTTAAATAAATAAAATCAAGCCTACAAAACGTGAGCAGAAAAGGAAGATATGGACAGTTTATACGCAGCATTTTCACTATTATTGACTTTGCTGTGCTCAACATATCATACGTGTTAGTTTATGCCTTATTCGGGATAAGCGACTTTTTTACCAAGCCTATATGGTTGTTGCTGAACATCACATTTATGCTCGTAGAGCTAATTTCTTCGCGCATTCATGAGCGGCGAGTGGTCTTTGCCGATAGAGTGATTATAGAGGCAGTGCGAACTGTGGCTATTCATCTTGCAACCTTCCTTGCCATATTATCGTTTCTCGACATAGACATCAACCCGATGAAATATGTGGTGTTCTATGCTTTCTTTCTTAGCGGACTTAGCATCTGGTGGATTATATCGCGCAAAATACTGAAGCGTTATCGAACTCTTGGCTTCAATTTCCGTCGCACTATTATAATTGGAGGTGGAGCAGCCGGTTCGCGCCTTATCAGTGAGATGCTAAGCGATGCCGGCTATGGTTACCGCATTCTCGGAATGTTCGACGACAACAAGAAAAATCGCGGCACAGGCTATTATGCCGGGACTTTCGGTGACGTGGAGATGTTTGTCAAGCAGAATCTTATTGATGAAATGTATTGTACGGTTATCGACGACGACCTTATTGCCCGAATGATAAAAATTGCCGACAATAATGCAGTGGATTTCTATTATGTGCCTCAATTCAGCAAAAACGTAGCACGAAAATTTGAATTATCATCGATAGGCAATGTGCCGATACTCGCTCTTCGTCCAAATCCGCTCAATAGTATTTTCAATCGTTTTGTAAAGCGTGCAGTCGACCTGATAATTTCTTCGTTGGTGCTTATCTGCTCGCCGATAATCCTTATACCGGTGGCTATCGGAATAAAGATATCATCGAAAGGACCTATCTTTTTCAAGCAGAAACGCACGGGCTATCGCGGGAAGGAATTTTGGTGCTATAAATTCCGCACTATGCGTGTAAATTCCGATAGCGACAAGCTTCAAGCCACTCGAAATGACCCGAGAAAAACGAAATTCGGTGATTTCTTGCGCAAAACAAGCATTGACGAGCTGCCTCAGTTTTTCAATGTGTGGCGTGGAGAAATGTCGATTGTAGGACCTCGTCCGCACATGGTGAAGCACACACACGACTATAGTGCTCTAATCGACAAATATATGCTCAGACACACCATAAAACCGGGTATCACCGGCTGGGCGCAAGTCAATGGACTTCGCGGTCAGACAGAGCACTTATGGCAGATGGAGAAGCGAGTGGAATATGATGTGTGGTATGCAGAAAACTGGAACTTGATGCTCGACCTTAAAATCTTGTTCCTCACCGTGTATAATGCAATTAAAGGAGAGAAAAATGCATTCTGATAATGGATAATCTACGCCTAAAGGCTCTTGCCGTGCTAAAGCGTTTCTATGGCTATAGCAATTTCTATCCCTACCAGTATGAAGCGATTGAATGTGTGATGAATGGGCGAGATGCCATGGTGCTTATGCCCACCGGTGGTGGAAAATCTCTGTGCTTCCAGATTCCGGCACTGCTCAGCGAGGGTTGCACAATTGTGGTGTCGCCGCTGCTTGCCTTGATGAAAGACCAAGTCGATGCTCTCCAAGCCAATGGCATTCCGGCTGCGGCTATCAACAGCTCGCAAAGCGAGGCATTCAACCGCGAAATTATTGACCAAGTCTTCGCCAAGCGTATAAAGTTGCTATATATTTCACCCGAAAGGTTGCTCACGGAGATTGAATCATGGTCTGCCGCTATGAAGATCAGCCTTATTGCAATCGACGAGGCTCACTGCATATCGCAATGGGGACACGATTTTCGTCCGGAATATATGCGGCTCTCAATGCTTAAAAAGCAGTTCCCCGATGTGCCTGTTATGGCTCTTACTGCCACTGCCGACCGCTTGACGCGAAACGATATCGTCAGGCAGCTGAATATTCCCGATGCTCGCATTTTCATCACTTCTTTCGACCGCAAAAACATATCGCTGCAAGTGATAAAAAACCTTAGCGGAAAAGATAAATTGCACGAGTTGACTCGGTTTATCGACCGACATAAGGGCGAAAGTGGAATAATATACTGTCTCAGCCGGAAAAATGCCGAGAAAATGGCTGAAAAGTTAAATAAAATAGGATATAACTCTGCTGCTTTCCATGCCGGAATGCCTACTGCCGAAAAAGAACGGGTGCAACAGGCATTTCTCAATGATGACATTCCGATAATTTGCGCTACTATTGCTTTCGGAATGGGCATTAACAAAAGTAATGTGCGGTGGGTGGTGCACAGCAACATGCCTAAAAATATGGAATGTTACTATCAAGAAATAGGGCGTGCCGGGCGCGATGGTATGCCTGCTGAAGCTCTGATGTTCTACTCTTTCGGTGATGTAGCTACGCTGATGAATTTCGCCCGTGAATCAGGACAATCTTCCGTGAACATCGACAAGTTGCGCCGAATGCAACAATATGCCGAGGCAAGTGTGTGCCGACGCAGAATTCTCCTCAGCTATTTTAACGAACGATTGGAATGTGATTGCGGCAATTGTGATGTGTGCAAAAATCCTCCTGAGCGCATCGACGGAACTGTGATATGCCAAATGGCACTCAGTG
The DNA here is from genome assembly GCA_945921235.1 of uncultured Prevotellaceae bacterium. Taxonomy (GTDB): domain Bacteria; phylum Bacteroidota; class Bacteroidia; order Bacteroidales; family Muribaculaceae; genus CALZFJ01. The sequence continues at coordinate 20,037 of CAMEKH010000011.1, forward strand.
CAATTGCACGTGTCAATGAGAATGAGGGCGTGACTACAATTATCGACATTCTCCGCGGTTCGCAAAAAACGGATATAGTTGCTAAAGGTTACAACAAACTGAAAACCTATGGCGTGGGCAGAAACTTGACTTTTGCCGCATGGAACTCCTACTTGCTGCAAATGTTGCAACTCGGCATAATCGATATTGCCTACGATGATGGAAACCACCTCAAGATTACGGAATATGGACACGACATTCTGCACTCTATGCGCACGGTGCAACTATCGAAATTCTACTACGACAACAACCGCCACAAGCCTGAAAAGGAAGCTCCGCGACTTCCCGTTGATATTCCTCTTAATCAATCTTTGATGTCAAAGCTCAAAGAATTGCGCTACGCAATAGCGAAAGCCCATGGTGTGCCTCCATACATTGTTTTCAGCGATAAAGTCCTCGACGTTATTGCCACCCAAAAACCCACCACAAAAGCCCAATTCTCTACTCTCTATGGCGTGGGTGAACGAAAAACCGAAATGTATTGGCGACAATTCACATCGCTTGTCGCTTCATTTTTGAACAGTCAAGATAACGAAAAATAATAGTTTACTATTCTTCCTAACTACTCGTCGTATAGCAGATTGCTTTATTGGGCAACCTTGTGGCAACGTCACAAAGTCCTACACCTCCTAAATTAACTATTGCGATACTCCTGAGGTGTCATTCCGGTGTAGGTGCGGAAATAACGGGTGAATGTGGTTGGGGTGGGGAAGCCGAGCGATGCTGCAATCTTGCTTACTGTGGCATCGGAGCCTTTCAACTGCGTCTTGGCGTCCATAATAATCATATTCATTATTATCTCTTGAGGCGTCATGCCCGTGGTCTTGCTTATTACATTGCAGAAATGTGATAACGTGAGATTCACTTCATGTGCATAAAACGATATTTTGTGCTCCTCTCTATAATTCTCAAACGCCAATTGCAAGAACTCCGACAATATCACATGGTCGCGCGACTGATTCTCGCGCTTATTTGCTATAGTCTGATTACTCAACGACTCCGACAGACTCTCTACAAGAATGCCCATAATATGGTTGATTATCGATGTGGTCATTATAGGCTTCTCCATGCGACCTGCTCGAGCAAGGAGTGACAACGCATCGGCATAAAGAGCACTCACCTCCGGCTCAAGTGTCAGCACAGGATTGCGAAACAGCGGCATCATCAATTTCGACATGCTTTTCATGAAATTTATGCTCTTCATAAACTTCGATGAAAAACCTATAAAGCTGATACGAGTATCCGGACTAACATCTCTAATCTGGATAAACGTACCCGGCAATACCACTGCGAAATCCGATTCCTTCACACTGTAATCCCACAAATTGATTGTACTTGTCACACTTCCCTTATTGAGATATGCCAGCACACATGCTTGAATCCTGCATGGAAACTGCGTGTAATTATTCAATATGTTGATATTCACATTATCATACACCATAAAATCTACCGGCAGGTCAAACATCGGCAATTTCTCCGCTTTGCCGTCAATTGAAAACATCTCTATCATAAGGAACCGAAAATTTTTTACAAATTTACGAATTATTTCTAACAAACTTTGCAAAATCGATAAATTTGTTCATTCTTTTATCGTCTTCCTCCAAAATTCTATTAGAATCCTTCTGTCTTCCTCCCAAATTGTGTTTCATGCAATTCCTCACTTCCCACTAACAATGAAACGCTTCCCTACACCCGGTATGCCGACGCAATAAGCAATCTAACTACATAAAATATAAGCATTGACTACAATAGTTCCTTGAAAAATAAGATTCTAAAAACATAACGCAAAATTTTGCTTGAAAAATTTTGTAAATTCACAAAATGTTCCTACCTTTGCACTCGTCAAAAGCCAAAAGGCATAAAACAGCGGTAAAAATGCTGTTCTTATAATCCTTGAGGTGTTTTGGAGAGATGGCAGAGTGGTCGATTGCGGCGGTCTTGAAAACCGTTGAGGGTCACACCTCCGGGGGTTCGAATCCCTCTCTCTCCGCAACAAACGCTGAAAATCAGCAAATTGTAAAACAAACACCCAGTTTTACACCCAAGAATGTAAAGTCGGGTGTTTTTGTTTTATTTAAGATAATACAACCACTACATAATAAAAGAGTAGCGATATTAAAAGAATCCGATGAGAAAAGACTAATATTTATCTATCCATTCAGTTTGATTTTTCAGGACTTTACATCGTCCTGAAAGTATTTGTTATTGTATTCCAACGTCAGGAGTGGATTATAATACAAGTTTTTTGTGTGGATAGAATTTCGTTTTGCTTAATGTACGAAAGTACTTATCTATAAACGCATGAAATATTAGCACAATGAATCATTGGAAATCAACTTTGGCCGTGATAGGAATAGGCCAACTCATATCTATTTTAACAAGTACGATTGTTGGCTTCTCCATTATTTTTTGGATTAGCAACGAATTTAAATCCCCGACAGCTTTATCTCTGGCTATTTTAGCTGGATTTTTACCACAATTTGTATTAGGCTTGTTTGCCGGGGTCTATGTTGACAGATGGAATCGAAAGAAAACGATGTTTTATTCGGACTTGTTCATCGCGTTCTGTACCCTATGTCTTTTTATTGTGATAACCAAGGGTTATAAAGACCTTTCTTTTTTTTATCTATTGACTGCTTGTCGTTCAATAGGCAGTACGTTTCATGCACCTGCTTTACAGGCAAGCATCCCTCTACTGGTTCCCAAGCACCATCTTGTCAGGGTATCAGGTTTGTACCATTCCATTCAATCCTTCAGTGAGGTGATAGCTCCCGTTGTAGGGGCAAGCCTCGTTGTTTGGCTTCCCATACAGTATATTCTGCTCATAGATGTGATCGGAGCTGTTGCTGCTTGTCTGACCTTACTTTGTGTCCAGATTCCTTCTCTTCAAAAAACGAAAGTTCTTCCAGATTTCAAAAAAGAACTGACGGAATGTTGGCATACCTTGCGGCGTACAATGGGCATTTTGCCTTTATTCGTATGCTTTACGCTGGTGACTTATGTCCTTATGCCTGTTTTTACGTTATTTCCTTTTATGACGCTTCTGCATTTCAACGGAAACATTTTGCAAATGGGAGTTGTGGAAATGGGTTGGGGCTCAGGGGCATTATTGGGCGGTTTAGTACTTGCCTGTAAGGCTTTGAAAAGCAAGCAAACATTAGTGATGCATACGGCTTATGTGATATTGGGATTGTATCTGATTAGCGCCAGTTATTTACCATCAAGCGCATTTATAGGTTTTGTTTGCCTAACATTTACAGGAGGCATAGCCTATTCCATTTACCATGCGCTTTTCATCGCTATTATTCAGCAGAACTTGGCTTCGGACATGCTTGGACGGACTTTTTCTCTCATCTTTAGTTTGAGTACCTTTCCATCAATGCTGGGTATCGTAGCTTCAGGATATTGGGTGGAAGCATGGGGTATCACATCCGTCTTTATGATCAGCGGATGGGTTATCTTTCTGATTGGAGTGGGTGCAAATTTTATTTCTTCAATCAAGCAGTTGGATAATTACGCATAGTATTATTTATTAAAGAATTATTATATGACAAAGAAAGAACACACTACGATTACAGAGTTATTTCAAGTTTTGGACTTGTTGGAAAGCCTGGACATGCAGTTTTGGTTGGATGGAGGCTGGGGAGTGGATGTCTTGTACGGACAGCAAACCCGCTTGCATAGAGATATTGACATTGATTTTGATGCCAATTATACAGACCAACTCCTTGATCTTTTGCAGGAGAGAGGATATCAAATTGAAACAAATTGGTTGCCCACCCGTATGGAACTGTATAGCAAAGAATTAGGCTATATTGATATCCATCCTTTTGTCTTGAATGCGGACGGCACTTCCAAACAAGCCGACTTGGATGGAGGCTGGTATGAATTTCAACCGGACTATTTTGGAACAGCAGTCTTTGAAGGCAGAAGCATCCCTTGCATTTCTGCAAAAGGGCAACAAGTATTCCATTCGGGCTACGATTTAAGAGAGAAGGATATTCACGATTTATCTATAATTAAACAATGTATAACAACAATGAGCCTAACAATTAGATAAGAACAAGAAAATGACAGAAAAACAAATTGTCTGGTATATCTTACTTACAGAAGTAAAGATAGACAGTGACACCCAGTCTGTCACATCCCTGAGTGTAGCTCCATTGGCAGTCTTGCCGGAATTCCAGCGTAAGGGAATTGGGGGGGATGTTGATTCAGTAAGCCCATCAGAGGGCAGCACTTTTGGGTTACGGCACAGCAGTCGTATTGGGGCATAAAGAGTATTATCCTCGATTTGGCTATCGCAAGGCTATCGATTTAGGAATTGAATTTCCTTTCGAAGTCTCTCATGAATATTGCATGGTGGCTGAATTAATACCTGGAGCTACTGAGAATGTGAAAGGTATGGTTTGTTATCCAACTGACTTTAAATAGTTTAACAAGTAAAATTCATTATATAACTCGGACTGGGTATTTCAATTTCCCAGTCCGTATTCTGATAGTACTTATTCAATTGGAAGATTGTGTTGCTTCAAGAATGAAAGTTTATCCCAATACCCTCTTTGAAAGACGATTTTGTTATCTTTTACATGAAAAAATCCGCATCCACGAAGTCCAAGAGAGTCTTTCCATTCCATGATAGCCCATTCGCCATCTTCAAAAATATTTTCCACCATACAAACCATTTTAGCAGTGGCAAATTCATTCACAAACATTTTGTAGATTGATTCTTTACCTATTATTGGGTCGTTTGCGACTTGATGATTTACTGCATTAGTAGCATACAGCTCTGCTATATGATAAGCATCTGCTTTGTTAAAGCAATCTATCCATTTTTCCAAAACTTCTTTAGGCTTCATTTTTTATAAATTCTTAGGATTTTGATTCTGTAATAAAAACAATCTGTTTGGATGCATAGATACTTGATTTTATTAATAATAGGCTATTCTATATTCTAAATCCTCTGGATTTTTGCTCTCTCTGCACCGAGTTACGTAGATTCTGCTGTAACTTTTCCCATTGTTCCTTAAACCATTGTACTATGGGTTGTCGGTTTATGGTCAGCATAAGCTTACCACTATCCATCGGATGTTTCTCAACCCTAAAAATATCATTCTTGATGTCAAATTTCCACCTGTGTTCTTCGGAATAAATTTTGCCACTACATTGTATGGATTCTTTCTTTGTCAAGAGGTTTTCTATCATGTCTTTGGTAAATCCGATAACGGGTCAGTAGAAAATCCTGTTTTCTCCAAAATTTTCCCCCCCCCGCATTGGAGTGTTTATCTCCACGGTTATTTCAATTCCTTGACCCATCATGAACATCTGTCACGTTACAGAAACCAAGGTCTTCTAACAACCTTACAATCTTCCAAAAAACTGGTTTTTGACATAGATTGGGCTTTTCAATATCTTCTTTGGTTATCCTTGTACCTTGTGAAAATCTGGCCGGATTACCTTTGGGGCTTATAAAGAAGCTATTAAGAGTTGCAGCATGAAATTCTTCTTTTGAAGATGAGCACAGACACCGAAGAACGTATGCCGTCTTATTTACTCTGGAGTAGTGGAAAGTTTAGGAGTATTTGCTTTGTGAACTATGGGATATTATGTATCTTTGCATAACATAGGTGGTATCTCGGCAAGGAATGAAATGAGTTAGTTTCTTTCGCCCTATTTACACTTTATATGCATAATTTAATGTAACGATAATCCAAATTACAAAATTCAGTCACAAAATACGTCGGGGAAGTATATATGTTTTTGTTCAAGAAAGAAATAGAAGACGAAAAATTGGTGTTGCGGCTTAAGGAGGGAAGCCATAAGGCGTTTGAGACCTTGTTCAGGCGTTATTATGCCTCTGTATGTGCCTATGCAGCCCGATTTGTCGATATTGAAGATGCTGAAGATGTAGCCGACGACGTGATGGTGTGGCTTTGGGAAAAGCGTGCCGGACTTGACATTCAGACCACATTCCGCCAATATCTGTTCACTATGGTATATCACCGAGCATGCAAGGTGGCAATGCGCAACCGCCTGGCGCAAGAAACAGCAGTGTATATGGACGAATACAGGAAGCGGCATGAGCTTAATGATGACGATTTTATGCTTGCAGAGGAGTTGAAGGAGCGAATCAAGAAAGCTATCGCTTCATTGCCCGAAACCTATCGTGATGCATTCCTTCTGCATCGTTTTGAGGGGAAAAGCTATAAGGAAATAGCAGAGATATTCAATATGTCACCGAAAACCATTGATTATCGAATTCAGCAGGCTTTGAAGTTGCTTCGCAAAGAGCTTGGCGACTACTTGCCGGCTGTGGTGCTTGCTGTGGTGATGAGCTATCTCGAGGCGCCACTTCCACAGAGCGAAAGGCACGAAATCAAGTATCACAATCATGCGTTGAGCCATCGCGATGCCACTTCGTGCAACAATGGCGTGCTGTGAAAAATAGCTGTAAAAAAGAAAAGCTCCCGCACTTCACACTTCGAGATGCAGGAGCTTTTTCGCTAATCAATTATTTATGGCACTGTGATGCGGATATCATCAATCCATACGGTCTTGCCGATTAGCGACGATACGCCTTCGGCAGCAAACTGAAGGGCTTTGACGCAATCCCAAGCAAATCCCTCATCACCCGTGTCGGGTTGGTTCTTCCAGTTTTCTCCGGTTCCAGAAGTTCCCCAAATCCAGAAAAAGCTGAGCGGGACGCTTACACGGTGCCAGTTGCCATCGGCAACGATGCGCAAACCATGATTATTGGGGACATCTGTTGAAGTGCCTACAGTCACCATATTTCGCCACTGATATTGCACACTGCTCTTATACTGAACAAAACGCACGTTAATCTTTGAAATATCCTCGGTTGCCTTAATTGAGAACTCCAACTTGGCATTGGCTTCCGGATAAGCCGATAAATCGGCAACCGGCCAAATGGGCATATTCAGTGTGCTATAGTTATTGGTTATTTTCCAGCTGAGGCAACGGCTTCCTTCGGCAGGGCTGTCGCTGCAATTAAAGTTTATGTTGGCATCACTGTAGTCGGGAGTCCACCACGATTGAGGATAGTCGCCATAGAAACAAATCGATTTTGGAGACGACAAATCGGGGGCTGTGAAGCCCATGGCCTCTGCCAGCTCGCAATTAAGGCTAAGATTGAATATGCAAGCCTTGTCCTGTGTGAACATGCCGAAATCGATTCCCGATGATTGCTTGCGATATTCCCAGGTGGTATAGGCAATTCCGTTCTTGGCAAGCATATCGCACACAGCCTTATACCAGCGGCAACGGTCGGCGTTGGGGACAGAAGTCAGTGTGCCAAATTCACCCACAAACAGCGGAGCTTTACGCAGACGCGCCCAGTTGACAGCAGTCACAATCTTATCTCTCATACGGTCGGTGGTAATAGCCTCATTGGGATAATTCTTATAGTAGGCTTCATACTCGGCGTTACCTTCAAACTGGCTAGGCTTGGCAGGCATTGTGTCGCGATTATAGGGGAATGGCACGGTTGAGATGTATTGCAATGGAATGCCGTCCCAATTAGCCCCTTGGTGAGTGAAAAGGAAAGGCTTGTAGAAATGGAAAGTGTAGATTAGCTTGCTGTCGGAATATTCGGGCAAATCCCACAGGTTGTCGATGCCACAGCCGTAGGGAGTGGCGATAATCCAGTGATTGGTGTCGATAGCGCGAATTGCGGCAATCAGTCGGCGTTGCATCTCACCCCAACCGCTTTCTGCGCAGTTACCGCCCGGTTCGTTGAAAAGTTCATACACCACTTTCTCATTTTTGTCCTTATATCGCTCGGCAAGTTGGCGGAGACCCGCTGTTACAATTTCCTCGCCATTATCGGGAAACCATCGCGAGCCATAGAACGAATGTTGGTCGAGAATGACATACATGTTATGACTCAGAGCAAGATTGACGGCATAATCGAGTGCCGAGAGAAAATCGCGGCTGAAACTGTAGTTGTTATTGGCATCCATAAAAGCCTTGAAATTGAGCGGCAGACGCACTACATCGATTCCCATACTTGCCATATCGGCAAAGTCATTGTCGGTATAGGTGTCGTAGCGGAGATATTTGCCATCTTCGTGGTTGAACCAATCGGATAGATTCACACCCTTGTTGAAAGGTGCATTTGGAAATCCTAATGCAAGGCATTGAGTGGAGAATGCCACACATAAGGCTACCCATAGGAATAAAGCTATTTTTTTCATAATCGTATAAAATTTTTAGTATTTACATTAAAGAAATTGAGAGACTCCTCTTGATATCCAAAGAAGATGCGCCAATAAGCAACTTGAAAACGCCGGGTTCGGCTTTCCAGCTGCGAGAAGTTTCATCGTAGAAGCTCAAATCGCGAGCCGTGATGCAAAAAACGGCATTACGGGTTTCGCCGGGCGCAAGGTTAAGCTTCACGAAGCCTTTCAATTCCTTCACCGGGCGAGGCACAGAAGCCTTCTCATCTTGTACATAAAGCTGCACCACCTCTTTGCCGCTTCGTCTGCCAATGTTCGTAACAGGCATCACAATTTTTATGGTGTCGCCACTGAGAATTTTCATTTTGTCAGCAACCGGCTGACCATAACGGAATTTTGTGTATGACAATCCGTGTCCGAAGTGGAATTGAGGCTTTACATTGTATTTATCCACATAGCGGTAGCCAACGAAAATGTCCTCATTATAGCTTACGTTCTTGCCATCGCCGGGATATTCACCCATAGCAATAGCACCGCATTCGTCAAGCTGACGGTAGAACGTAACGGGGAGCTTTCCTGAAGGATTCACTTCGCCAAACAGAACCTGAGCCAAAGCCGTGCCCGATTCGCTTCCGCCATACCATGCGTGTAGCATTGCCGTAATTTTGCCGGAATAGGGCATATCGAACTGGTTGGCACCCATTGTGACAAGTACCAATGGAGCTTTTGCTTTGAGCAGTTCAACGAGCAGTTCATCTTGGCGATAAGGAGCTTTTGTGCTGCCTCGGTCGTAGCTCTCGCAATCGTGGCAAGGGTGCTTGTTGTGTCCGCCGATAAATACTATCAAGTCGGCTTTGTCGGCAGCCTTCAGAGCATCAATTCGCAGAGAATCCTCCACCTGAGTATTTCGAGGCCAATCGGAGGTGTAGCCTTTCCGGTATTCAATTTTCACGTCATTGCCGGCAATCTTTCGAATGGCATCAATAGGCATCACCTCATATCGAGCTTTAACACCGGAGCTGCCACCATATTTAGTGAGGCAAAAATCGGCGTTTTCACCCACAACAAGAATCCTATGGAAGCGAGATTTATCGATAGGAAGAATATCACCCTCATTCTTCAGTAGCACAATGCCTTCTTGCTGAATGGCGAGAGCATCGGCTGAATGTTGTGCAGAGTTGCGAGAGCCGAAGCCACGGTTGCGGTTCATATTTGTGCGGAAGCACAGGCGAAGTATTCGGCGCACCTTGTCATCAAGCTCGGCAGTACCTACAACACCCGACTTAATCAATGCCAGATAGGGATTTGCGAGATAGTAATTGTCGTAGGCATTGCTTTTGCCCGAAGACAATCCATCGGTATAGGTGCCAAATTCCAGGTCAAGACCATTGAAAATAGCCTGATGCGTGTCTTCGGTTCCACCCCAGTCGGACATCAGCACACCATCGAACTTCCAATCGGTTTTAAGAATTTTGTTGAGATACTCATTGTGAGTGCAGAATTGGTTGCGATACTTATTGTAAGCACCCATCACAGTCCAAGCACCACCATCGACAATGGCACGCCTGAAACCTTCGAGATAGATTTCGTGCAGTGCACGCTCACTGACCACAACATTCACTTTGTGGCGGTCGATTTCCTGATTGTTGAGGGCGAAGTGCTTCACGCATGCAGCCACGCCATTACTTTGAATGCCCTTTACGGCTTCGGCTGCCAAAATTCCAGCTAAATAGGGGTCTTCACCCATATACTCAAAGTTACGCCCACAAAGAGGGTGGCGATATATGTTGATGCCGGGCGTGAGAGCAACGTCTTTGTTTCTCTGCCTGAATTCTTCACCAATCGACTTGCCATAGAGTGCGGCGATGTCGCGATTCCAACTTGCCGCAACCGACATCAAAGCCGGATATGCAGTGCAGGAGTCGTTGGTCTGACCGGCAACATCCCACTTGTCCCACAGCAATTCTTCGCGCACACCTTGAGGTCCGTCACTCACTGCAAGGTCGGGTATCCCAAGCCGAGGGACACCCGGCGATGTGAATTTCGACTGCGCATGAATCATTGCAATCTTTTCCTCAAGAGTAAGCCGAGCGAGAGCATCTTCCACCCTCACTTCAATGTCGATACTATCGTTGAGGTAGGGAAGAGGTGCGGCATTTGCCACCACTGCTCCTACTGCGATGCCGATGAGCACGCCCGGTAAACGAAATTTTTTGTTCATGGCTGATTTTTTAATTCATTGATAATCCAATCCACTGCATCACGATATTGCTCCGTGAAAGTGTAGTGTTCTGCTGTAGGAGCCGGTATCAGTTCTTTTGGAGCCGATATGGTGTTATAGACGGAATAGGTTGTTGTGGGAGGGCATACCTCATCGTTGAAGCCAAAGGCATAGAAACCTTTAACTCGTATGTTACGGGCGAAGTTGGCAGTGTCGTAATATTTGAGGGTGTTTATAACATCGGTTGTCTGGTATTCCTTTTTGTTAAGCATGTGAGGCCAGCCTCCGGCACGCCCATGGAGGTAACCGGCAAGGTCGCTCATTGCCGGGAAAAAAGCCACCAAAGCTTTGACATCGGTATGAAGCGATGCTGCCGCTATTGAAAGGAATCCTCCTTGACTTCCGCCATAGGTGCCAATCACTCCATTACATTCAGGGAGCTGTTTCACAAAATCAATGGCACGCACCGCTCCTTGAATCACACGGCGATAATAGTAGCGGTCTTTGTTGTTCACATTATGAGTCTGGTAACTCTGCAATGCGCCCCAATCAAGATTGTTATACACCTCTTTCGCCATATTAACCGGAATACCATGAATGCCAATACTCAGCACAATTACTCCACGCTCAGCCATTCCATACTCGGGATTAATGGGATATACACCTGCCCCGGGGTACATCACTATTGCAGGATACTTGCCTTTCTCCTTTGGCACTGACAACATTCCGTAAATACGTTTGTTGATATGTTCAGTTGCAAACGAAATCATGTAAGCATTTACTTTGTCGGTGCATTTCTCCGGCAAGAGAGTCATGCGAGGAGTCAAGTCGCAGTTTCTTGCCCACTTGATGTTTTCATTCCAGAAGTCAAGGAAATCAGAAGGATATTCAGTGACCGGGGCTAATTTTTCGGGATTAAAACCAATGGTGGCACTCGACCGATAATCATATTTGCCCACTTTGAGCCAAGCCTTGCACCTGATGAACCCCGGCGACTTCATAGTGCCGGCCTTGACCACGGCGCGACCATTCTGTAGCTTTACCTTGCCGGAAGTGCGTGCAGGCATCATGTCTTCTGAAATCTCATAATTAATCTCAAAGTTGGAATCGGGCACATTGCTGTGTAGCAATGTGATTTCAAAAGAGGCGTTTTCTCCCACATTGAGAGTCCACCGCCCATCGGTCGGGGCAACAAACACCTCATAGAGTTCATATCGATGGCTGGCATGCAG
>CAMEKH010000012.1 GCA_945921235.1 uncultured Prevotellaceae bacterium
AGAGCGGCAAGAATGTAACGTTACTTTGATGTTTTTTGTAATGGTTTGCGTTTTTTGGATTCTTAACGGATTTTTTGCAAAAAAAACATATTAATATTTTGATGTTACATTTCTTTTAGTTTACTTTGCATCGGTTAATCCTTGCTTAGTTTTGATGCTTGCGGGGAGAAAATAATGGACAACTATTTAAAATGTGTATTAGAAATCTAATTAACTATTTATATTAACTAAATTTATTTTATTATGAAAAAATCATTACTTTTTGGTGCAGCATTGCTGTCGACAGTATCTGCTTTTGCAGTTGTAACCGACGGTGATACTTATGAACCCGTAAATGACATCAAGTGTGTTAACGCTTGGATTCTCGACCGCAACCACAATGCCGATGCATTCGTTGGCTCTCGTATCGAGTCGAAGCAATCACGTACTTGCGTTGTGAAGGACGGTGTGGTTTACATCTCTTCATGGGCAGCTGACGACCCTGAGGTTACTGCTCCCGACAAAGACGGCAAGCCTGTAGTTCAACAAGCTGCTACAGTTCACAAATTCAATGTGGAAGATGGCTCATATCTTGGTGAAATCAAGGTTACACTCGATGGCGAGCGCCGCACAGGTACAGGTGTTATAAATACTATTGGTGTAGATAGTTTCGGTCACATTTGGGTAGCCGATATGGTTTTCGCAGGTGCTGAATTTTTCAAAGTTTACACACTTGATGTAGAGACAGGAGCTTGTACACTCGCAGCCTCACTTCCGCTCGGCGAAGAGGCTCCGCGTATCGACTATTGCGACTTGGTAGGTGATATCACTTTGCAAGAGGCTCCTTGCACTATTATGGCAGCCGGCTCGAGCTCTTCAGTTGTTTTTGCTTTCTCATGCGAGAAAGGCTCAACTGAGTGGTATGGTAACTTCGGAGGTTCCAATAAGATTACTATCACAGAGTTCTATCCTTCAAAGGCAGGAAACTGGAGTACAGCTCCTTCAGTGAAGATTCTTTTGGGTGAAGACCCCGAATCAATGTATTATGGCGACTTGTTCTATATTGATGGTGCAAGCTCAGCTCCAACATTGTATAACACTACCGGTAGCATAGTAGAATCTTTGGAGAAGGCTCCTGCCGAGTGCGCACAGAAATCGCTTGGAGCAAACGGAGTTGTAGAGTTCACCATCGACGACCGCAATTTCATCGCTTATCCTATTGAACAATACACAGGCTCGATGGGTGGTTGCAACGTAAACGTGTGTGAGCTTGGTGAAGGCATGACATTTGAAGGTATGAAGTTGTATTGGACAGTTCCGACTTCAGGTTTTGGAACTACGTCTGATGGTGGTAACCGCTATCATGGCTTGAACCGTGAATATGTGAAAGACGGCAATGGCAACGAGTATGTAAACCTTATCTCTTACAAGTGCTTCAACGGTCTTGCTCTTTACAAGATTGGTAAATATGCTCCCGATGCAGGTGTAGAAGGTGCAATCGCCGATGGTGGAGCAACTATCGCAGTAAACGGCAACGTGGTTACAGTAAGCGCAGAGGCAGAAGAAATCAACGTTTACAACGTAGCAGGTCAGGTGGTAGCAACAGCTAAGAATGCAACAGAGGTTGCAGTTCCCGCTCAGGGCGCATTCATCGTGAAGGCTACAGTGGCAGGTGCACCTGTTGTGAAGAAAGTGGTTCTCTAAATTGCTGACTAATAATAGCAAAAAATGCTTAAATATGGGCTGCGTCGATATTACGACGCAGCCTTTTTTAGTGTAGAGAAATAAAACACAGCATTTTTAGTGAAGAGAAATAAAAGTAAATGAATTACAAACCCGAAAAGCAAGAAAAAATGGTGCATAGATTTGCCTGCGACGTAAGCGGCGTGGAACTTCCGGCACGGTTTACCAATCCGTTTCATTATGAGCCACATCGGCTTGCGCTGATAGCCTCGCATGAGGTGATGAGCTATGTCGCCTCTCGCCAAGATTGGCACGAAGAAGTGAGCCGAGGGAAGATGCTCGGCGTGCTTGTAGTGAGTGATGCTTCGGGGGAGTTAGGATATCTTGCCGCATTTTCAGGAAATCTTGCCGGGAGCAACAGCCATGAATTTTTTGTGCCTCCGGTCTACGACATGCTTCGCCCCGATGGCGAATTTCGCAGCGAGGAGGAGGCTATAAGCCACCTCAACAGGCAGGTAGAATCCATAAAGAGTTCTAACGATTACAAGACATTGCACTGCGAGCTTGAGGCGGTGAGGCGCAAAGCCGATGATGCAGTGGCAGCTCACAAAGAATTGATGATGCGGCGCAAAGCCGAGCGCGATGCGGCAAGGGAGGCTTGTGAAGCCGACGAAGCCACACTGATACGCGAGAGTCAATGGCTCAAAGCCGAGTTGCGCCGTATAAAAGCACGAGGCAAAGCCGCCATAGCCGACGTAGAAGCCAAAGTGAAAATCCTTGATGACCGAGTGGAACAACTTTGCGAAGAGCGACGTCGGCGCTCGGTGGCATTGCAGAAGTGGCTTTTCCACAAGTTTGTGATGCTCAATGCCCGAGGCGAGAGCCGCACCCTCACAGAGATATTTGCCGATACGCCGCAAGGGCTTCCACCCGCCGGAGCCGGAGAGTGTGCGGCGCCAAAACTGCTGCAATATGCCTATGCCCACAGTCTGCGTCCGGTGGCAATGGCAGAGTTCTGGTATGGCGCCTCACCCACAGGCGAGATTCGCAGGCACGGACACTTCTATGAAGCCTGCCGCAGCAAGTGCCTGCCCATACTCGGCTTTATGCTCCAAGGACTCGATGTGGAGCAAACACCCGACTGCGCCCTTCCGGAGCAGGTGCGAATAATCTATGAAGATGCGCACATTGTGGCAGCCGACAAGCCATCGGGCATGCTCACCGTGCCGGGAAAAATATCTGCCACATCGCTTCATGAGCTGCTTCAAAGGCAGATAGGGCATGAGCTGCTTGTGGTGCATCGCTTGGATATGGACACATCGGGAGTGGTGATATTTGCCAAAGATAAAGCCACGCACAAGGCATTGCAACGGCAGTTTGCCGGGCATACCGCACGAAAAGAATATGTGGCACTGCTCGGAGGAGCAGTGGCAGAGTCAAGCGGAGTGATTGACTTGCCGCTGTGTGCCGATGTAGAGCACCGACCACAGCAGATGATCAGTCACGAGCACGGCAAGCATGCGCTGACGCACTATGCCGTGACGCCGCTTCCCGCCGCCGTGCTTGCCATGCTGAGGGCACAAGGCATAGAAGGAGATGTGACGAGAGTGCGCTTCACGCCGCTCACGGGGCGCACACATCAGCTCAGAGTGCATGCCGCCCACACTTGCGGACTTAATGCGCCGATTCTCGGCGACCGACTCTACGGACGAGCCACCGGCGGGCGACTATGGCTCCATGCCGAAGTGGCTGAGGTGGTGCATCCTGCCACCGGAGCCGTGCTGCGACTGGTTTCGGAATGTACATTCTGAAAAATTTCGTATCTTAGCCGAAAAATTAAGAATAGTAATGGAGAATAACCGCTTAATAGTGATTTCGGGACCTACAGGTGTGGGGAAAACGGCTGCCGCCATAAGGGTGGCACAGGCTCTGCACACCGAAATCATCTCAGCCGACTCCCGCCAGATATTCCGAGAGATACCTATCGGCACGGCGGCTCCCACGACTGCCGAACTTGCCGCCGTGAAGCATCATTTTGTGGCATTCAAGAGCGTGACCGACTATTACAGTGCGGCGCAATTCGAGAGCGATGTGCTAAGCCTCCTGCCGCAACTCTTTGCAAAAAGCGGCTGTGCGGTGATGTGCGGCGGCTCAAAGCTCTATGTCGATGCAGTGTGCACAGGCATCGACCTCATGCCCACCATAATTGGCGAGGTGCGCGAGAAAGTGCAACGACAATACAATGAGTGTGGCATAGAGTGCATAATAGCGCAACTTGAGCTTCTCGACAGCGATTATCTTGCCATAGTCGACAAAAAGAATGAAAAACGCCTTCTCCATGCATTAGAGATATGCTTGCAATCGGGGAAACCATATTCCGAGCTTCGCACCGGGCAGGTGAAGCCACGACCGTTTGAAATGGTGAAAATCGGGCTAAATATGCCTCGTGAGGAGCTGTTTGAGCGCATCAATCGCCGTGTAGATGCCATGATAGAAGCCGGATTGGAGGAGGAAGCGCGGAGCGTGTACCACTTGCGGCATTACAATTCTCTCAACACCGTAGGATTCAAGGAGATGTTTGCATACTTCGATGGTACAATGGATTTCTACACAGCATGCGAGCGAATAAAGAAGAATACGCGCGTCTATGCCAAGCGACAGCTCACCTGGTTTGCCAAGGACAAGGATATGGTGTGGTTGCGACCCGAAGAGCTTGAGGCAATCGCTATTGACGATTTGCTAAATTTGCGGTAGAGAGGCGATAGGTGGCGAACAGAAAAGAAAAAAGGAGGGGTGTCGTGTGTGTGAGTACGACACCGCTCCTTTATATAATGCGATTGGTGATAGTTATTTCACAATCAGCTTGGCTGAGGCTTTAGAGCCGGTAGCCGTTTCCACCGTGACGATGTAGGCACCGGCAGAGAGAGCTGCAGTGGAGAATCGGCAAGTATCGCCCTCCACAGCCTTTTCAGCAATCAAAGCGCCGGCGATGTCGAAAATCTTCACAGCCGAAGCACCCGCCAACTTCACTTCCACATCGGCACCACGCTTCACGGGATTAGGAGCAATAACGAACGATTGCTTGTCGGCATCAATAGCACCTACGCCACCCGTTTCTTTCACGGCATCATATACAGCCTCGATGCCCGGCATGTCAATGGTGTACTCCTTACCGGAAGTTGAAGCCCCCATAGTGAGGTATATATAGCCCAACGTAATAGGGAATGAGCTGATGTCGGAGATATTGCACCAAGAGTCGGTGGCTAAGTCAATAACCGATTCCTTATTAGGTTCGAGAGCCGTAGCACTCACGGTGATGTTTTCCTTCACGCCGTTAGCCGACTCCATATAGAATTGAACCTTGTTGACAGGAGCATCACCCGGGTTGATGCGCAAGCGCAGTGTGTCGGGCAAGCTGTAGACCTTAATATTCCTTGAGAACTTAATGTAGGGAGCGCGCGAAGATTTTCCCGTGTAGGTGTAGCGCAATCCGTCGCCGAGAGTCGAGAGCGAACCTGTGCCGCCCACTTGATTCACCGTCCAAGAAGAGGGGGCGATAGCAGTTTCAAGCGGCATGTAGCGAGCCGAAGGCTTCTCCACAATCACCTTCATTTCAGATTCAAAGTCGTTGAGCGAACCTTTCACGAAAGCCTCGCCATTAGCGACGCCCTTCAAGATACCCTTTTGCGCATCGATTTCCACAATAGAAGCGTCGGAAGAGCTCCAAGTGAGAGCTTCGGCATCGAGTAGCATATAGTCCTCAAGCACTTTCGATTTCACCTCGACGGTGTATTCGTGATATCCATCGTTGATGATGCTTTCGTGAGCCATTTTCACCTCCTCCGAAGGCACAATAGTAACCGGAATAGAAGCAGTGATGCCATTGTAAGTAGCCGATAGAGCGTAAGTTCCCGAACCGTTACCTACAAAAGTCACGCCATCTTCCTTCACATAGCCGAGTTCGGCAGGGCAGCTGAGTTTAGCACCCTTCAGGTCGGTGTCGATAAGCATGCCATATTTGTTGTAGCCATAGAATTTAGGAACGTAGATTCCATATTTCGGGAATTGCATAGCCCAGTCGACGAATCGAATTTCAGCCACTTCATTATCCTCGGGAGCGTCGCACACGGCGAAAATAGCATTACCGTCGCTGCGCTCGGAGCCGTCGCTCGGCACATTTCGAATGCCGAGAGCCTGAGTGTAGAGAGTAGAAGAACCACCACCGTCGAGGTTAATAGCATCGGTAGCACCGGCATATCGCATAATGTCGGCCACTTGCGAAGTGCGGGCACCATTTGAAATAGAAGAGCGGCCGTCGACAACGAGCATAATCACCTTAGACTTGTTGTCGCCATAACCAATAGCGGTGCGCGGGTGGTAGCCCGAAGCATCGCCACGTTCGCCCTCGGTGTCGAGCGTTTCGCCGTTGCCGGCAATTCTCGGATTACCCGAAATCATTTGTTGCGGAACGATTTGCTCACCATCGATAGTCACCACCGAGTTAAGAGTCACCACATCGCCCACTTTAAGGTTTTTCACGAAATTGTAGGCACTTGTAGAGAATCCCGAGGTGGAAGTACCGCGACCATGGAGCACAAAGCCATCGGTGGGGATATCCATATCGCCCGCCTCGCTCGGTTCGCTTGTGACAATCATCTTGCAAGAGCGTCCCGCCTCGCACTTTTCGCCGTCGGCAAGTTTCACCGTCACTTCAGCCATGTTCGACGTCTTCATATCCGTGCCGCCATAGTAGCGAGGAGTATATAGAGTAACGGCATTTGAAGGCGACGATACATTTACACCCGAATAGCGCACCGTGTTGTCGCCACACACGGCAGTACCCTTGGTGAAGCTCGCCAATCCTATGAAGGGAACGCCGTTAGTATCCACGGCAAACTGCTTCCAAGATTCCGAGGTTTTATAAATTTCGCCATCGACTATGCAAGCGTTGATAGGCGTTCCCACCGTCGACACACCGCGCATTGTAGTACCGCTTGTCACGAAGAAATCGCCGTTCACGCCACCGAAGTATTGCAGACCGTCTTTAGAGTGGCGCTGAGCCATGCTCGAAGTTCGCTCGCCGCCAGCCACCTCGTCGTTACCCGCTACGGTGCGAATCGACACATTAGGCGTAGCGAGGTCGATAGTAAGATAAAATGCACGCAAGTTGTAGGTTGGACCGGTGAACAGCAGAGAAGTCTGCGTAGTACCCGGACCCACTTTAGCGTGAAAGAGAGTATCGACCTTGAAAGTCGTACCGATGATGTCGTAGGTGTAGTTTCCACCGGCAATAGCGGCTGAAGCCATCAAAGCCAGCGACGACATAAAAAGAGTAAACCGTTTAATCATAAATAAAAGATGTTTAGTTTATAGTAAAATTAAATAGTTATTCCTAAAGAGATTTTTGTGGTTAAAGAAAAGCCGCAAATCCTTATTTTTGCTGCTAAAATTACTTAAGATTTGGGAAAAGCCCAAAAAATAGAGATTAAATTATTGTAAAAAACCATTAATGCATATAGAACAGTTATTGCAGAGTGAGAGTAGAAGCCGAATCGGCGAGAAGCAACTGAGCCGCACTCATAATTTCGTCGGCTGTTACGGCATTGATGTGAGCGGCAGTTTCCTCCTTAGAGCCGATACGATTAAAGTACATCATACTTTTAGCGGCAGCGATAATCTGCGATTCTCTGCTGTCGCTTGCCACGAGCAATTGTCCCACAAACTGCTTTTTAGCGGCATCGAGAGCACGGTCAGAAAGCGGAGAAGAAGCAAGACGGTCGATAGTATCGGCAATAATCCGCAGACTTGGCGCCACATGGTGGGCATCGCTACCGAAGTAGACGGTGAACAAGCCGCAGTCGGAGAGCAGTGAGAGAGAAGACTCCACGGTGTAGGCATAGCCTCTGCGCTCGCGAATGGCGACATTCAGCAGCGAGTTCATGCCCGGACCGCCGAGAATGTTATTGAGTAGCGACATAGCATGGCGGCGCTTGTCGAAGAGGCTGAACACCGGTGCTCCATAGATGGTGTGCGACTGGTGCGACTCGATAGACCGCGATATGCCGAAAGGCGTCACCGGAGCCGGAGCAATGCGAGCATTGCGGCGCAGAGGTTGGCACAGCGAGCCGAAATAACGCTCGGCAGTTCGAGCCGCATATTCGTGACGCATATTGCCGAGAGCGAAAAACACCATGTTTTCAGGCACATAAAGGCAGTCGAGATATTCGCGGCAATCTGCGCCGGTTATACCCTGCAAATCGGCTTCGCACCCGAGAATGTTGTGCCCGAGAGCCGAGCCATTCCATATAAGGTCCTCAAAATCGTCGTAGACAGCTTCGGAGGGTGCATCGAGATAGGAATTCACCTCATCGAGCACCACTTCACGCTCTTTGGCAAGCTCGGCGTCGGGGAAACGAGAGTTAGCTACAAGGTCGGCAATCAGCTCGGCGGCGCGGCTGAAATGCTCGCGCGGGAACACCGAATAGACCATAGTTTCCTCTTTTGTGGTGTAGGCATTAAGTTCGCCGCCCACACGCTCCATACGGTTGATTATGTGCCACGCCTTGCGACGTCGAGTACCCTTAAAGATAGTGTGCTCCACAAAGTGCGCCAAGCCGAATTTCCCCGGAGCCTCGTCGCGGCTGCCGGCATCGACCGCCAGCCCGCAGTAAGCCACTTCAGAGTCGCTCGCAAGGTGAACCACACGAAGTCCGTTGGAGAGAGTGCAAGAAAAAATATCGTCGCTTGTCATAATATGATTCACATTTCAAGCCACAAAATTACTAAGAAATTCGGGCAAACAGGAGTGAATGGGGAAAATTATTTGGGCAAAATGAGGAAAATAAGTGAAATTTCGAGAGAAAATATGTAATTTTGCGAAAACAAACCAAATAACACAAAAAAAGCATTATTACTGATATGAGAACCGTTATTACGATAGCTGCCGCATGTGTCACCGTGGCCTCGGCAATGGCTCAAGCCATTTATTATCAAGATAAAGACAATTGCGACATGTTGCGCCATGTGTGGCAACAAGAGCCGCTGCGCAAGGAGTTTGTACTACCCGATGTGAATGGATTTAAGGTGCTGAAAGCCGATTTGCACACCCACACCGTGTACTCCGACGGACAGACCACCCCCGACTACCGTGTCCGTGAGGCTTGGGTTGACGGACTCGATGTGCTCGCCATTGCCGACCATGTGGAGTATAGAAATCGTGAGGGCAACATGATTTCATTTCTCAAAGGCTACATTCCCGAGGGTGTGGAGGCTGTGAATAATAATCTTGTGTGCTCCGAAGCCGATAGCCGCGGCATCATTGCCGACCTCAATGTGCCCTACAAATTGGCAAAGCCCGTAGCCGACAACTATGGACTTACGCTTATCCAAGCAGTGGAAATTACTCGCGACCCCACCACGATAGGTCACTACAATGCGCTGTTCATCACCGATGCCAACACCATTTATGATGCAGACCCCGCCGAGTCGATGCGCAAAGCCCGCCGACAAGGTGCTCTGATTATGCATAATCACCCCGGCTGGATGCGTAAGAGCTTGAAGATGACCGAATTCGAGGAAAAAGTATATGCCGAGAACCTTATCGACGGCATAGAAATTATGAACGGACCGGAATTTTATCCGTCGGCAGTGAACAGGGCAAAGGAAAAAGGGCTGTTTATGGCCGCCAACACCGATATACATGCAACGACAGCTGCGACCTACGGTTCGCAGAACGCTCAGCGCAACATGACGCTCATTCTTGCCCGCGACAATTCGCCCGAGGCGGTGAAAGAGGCACTAAAGGCTCACCGCACCCTTGCCTACGCCTACGGCTCGCTTGCCGGCGATGAGCAGCTTGTGAGAGAGCTTTTCAAGGCATGTGTAGATATTTCGGTGGTAAAGACCGACAGCAAAGGGCGCAAAACGGTGAAAATGACCAATCTAACATCGATGACGTTTGTGCTCACCTTTGGCGGCAATCCGGTGCAGTTGCAACCGTTCACGTCGCGCCATGCAAGTGTTAAAAAGGGTAAGTCGCTATCGTTCACCGTGGAAAACCTGTGGATACCCGGTGCCGACAGTCACCCGCATTTCGATATTGCACTTTAAATGCGAGGGGATAAGTTTTATAAATAATGTTAAATATGCCCATATTTCGTCGACGATTCAATCCTTTATGTAGATAAAAGAGCTGAGATTCAATTGGCAGGTATTGCATTGGAGAACTCGTGAAATTATATTTGCCAAGGGAATATGCTAATAATTCAGTTACAAATTGTGGAAAATAATAAATAATAAAGGATATGAATAAACTATTGTTTGCAGCATTAATGCTTGCAGGGAGTGTGCAGGGAGTGCATGCAGAAGAAGCATTTGCCTATCCCTACCTGACGTTTCAAACCACCGACGGCACACAGCAATCAGTAGCTGCCGAGTAGCTCGAAATAACTATTGAGGGGAGTGAGCTTGTGGCACAAAATGCAACATCGGGCGTGCGCATACTGCTAACGCAGCTCGAAAAGATGTATTTCACGGCAAATCCATCGGGCATTGAAGCAGTGGAGGTGGCTCAGGCAGCAGCTACACACTCACCTACGGGGCGACAACCACTACCGTCACGGCACGATGAGGTAAACGTCTGATAACGATAAACAAACCTTGCACATGCGGCGAGTGCCCCGCTCTTGGCGGCACTTCACGCTCGGTGCAAGGTTTTTTGCACGCTTCTTATTGTGAAAAGCCCTTTTTTGCCTCTTTTTTTGATAAAATAACGAGTGTTGAGGTATAATCTTTAGGGTCAATTTGTGCTGAATATCATAATTATGTGTATATTTGCAATCGCAACCTATGATTACTCAAAAAAACAACATAAACCATTAATATCTATGACTTATTTTAAGAAATTTACCCTGCTGATGAGCCTGCTGTTGTGCGGCGTAATCAGTAATGCGGCTGAGTTAGTCTATTCCAGCCCGGCAATTGTGCAGCAAAGTAGCAAGAACATTGTAGTTTATTTCAATGCCGCCGAAGGTACAGCCGGCTTGAAAGGCTTAACAGCCGATGTCTATGCCCACACCGGTGTGATAACCACCGAGAGCGCATCGGATTCAGACTGGAAACATGCTCCGACATGGCTCACAAATGATGCGAAGTATAAACTTGCATTAGTGAGCACTGACTTGTGGAAGCTCGAAATCGGCGATTTGAAGACCTATTACGAGCTTGCTGAAGGCGAGACGGTGAAGAAAATGTGCTTCGTGTTTCGCAATGCCAATGGCACGAAAGAAGGAAAGGCTGCAGGCGGCAGCGATATATTCATTGATGTTTATCCCGACGGATTATCGGTGTCGGTGAAAAGCGATGCCTCCAATAATATGCTCACCGATGCTCACAGTACGGTGAAATTCTCGGTAAATGCATCGGTAGAAGCCGATTTGAGCCTATATATCAATGACATTAACTCTACACCGATAGCTTCGGCAAGCAACGCAATGACACTTGAGCACTCTTGCACCCTCCCGATAGGCGACTATGACATAATAGCCAAGGCTGTGGCAGGCGGACAGACTGTAACCGACAGAATAGCAGTGTGCCACCGCTCAAACTCAGTGGCAGAGACCTACAGCGGAACACTCTTGCAAGGAGCCAACAAGAATGCCGACGGAAGTGTGACATTCTGCCTCAATGCACCCGGCAAGAGCAATGTGATGCTTGTGGGCGAGTGGGACGACTATCGCGTGAAGAACTCGGGAGTGATGAAATATCAGGGCGACAAATACTTCTGGTTGACAATCCCGGCAGGAACTATCGATATGGACAAGGAATATGGCTATTATTTCATTGTCGACGATGAAATATGCGTTGCCGACCCGTATGCCAAGTTGATTCTCGACCCGTGGAACGATAAGTATATCAACCAAGATTACACTCGCTATGAGAACCTCAAGCCGTTCCCGAGCAGCAAGGTGGGTACATTCCCCATAGCTGTGTTCCATGGTAATGGCGACGGCTATCGCTGGCAGGTAGAAAACTTCAAGTCACCGGCAAAAGAGAACTTGATGATATATGAATTGCTCCTTCGCGATTTCACCGAGGAACAGTGCCTTGAGAGTGCAATGGCAAAACTCGATTATCTGCAAGATTTGGGAATTAATGCCATAGAGCTTATGCCTATTCAGGAATTCGACGGCAACAATTCGTGGGGCTATAATCCGAATTTCTATTTTGCTCCCGATAAATATTATGGCTCACCCGCTATGTATAAGCGCTTTATCGACGAGTGCCACAAGCGCGGCATTGCAGTGATTCTCGACGTAGTGTTCAATCACACTTGGGGTCAGCACCCGTGGTGCAAGATGTACTGGGCAGGTTCGAAGCCATCGGCCGACAACCCGTTCTACAACGCCGATGCTCCTCACGACTGGAGCGTGGGCAACGACTGGAAACAAGAGTCGCCGGCGGTTCAAAATCACTTGTGCGATGTGCTGAAATACTGGATTACGGAGTACAAAGTAGATGGTTATCGCTTTGACCTCGCCAAAGGATTGGGCGACAGCAACAGCTATTCGAGCAACCGTGAAGGAAGCGCATATAATAGTTCGCGCGTGCGAAATGTGAAACGCTTCATCGATGCCATAAAGAGTGTCAACGAGAATGCATACTGCATCTTCGAGTATTTTGTAAATGCTTCGGAGGAGAATGAGATAGGCAACTATGGCGGAATGTCGTGGAAGAAACTCACAAGTGCCTACGCTACAGCCGCTAAGGGTTATTCTTCGGGAAGCTCGTTCAGCGGAATGTATAGCGGCGACGAGAACCGTCCGTTTGGCAGCATCGTAGGATTCCAGGAGAGCCATGATGAGCAGCGCGTGGCTTACGAGCAGAAAGTGGGAGGCGTGGCAACTGCCAAGGTGGCAATCTACGGAATGCGTCGCTTAAGTTCGAATGCGGCTTTCATGATTCTCGTGCCGGGTCCGAAGATGATATGGCAATTCGGTGAGATGGGTTATGACATCAGTGGAGGTAACGGCGATGTGGATATGAAAGCTCCTCACTGGGAGTATCTCGATAATACCTACCGCAAAGGTCTTCACGACTGCTATGCCGAGTTGCTCCATTTCCGCACCGATAATCCCGACCTCTTCTCAAGCAGTGCCGAATTTTATTGGAGTGTCAACGGCTGGGACAACGGACGTTTCATCACTGCTCGCAACAAGGCTACCGGCAAGGAGCTTGTAGTGGCATATAACCCCACAACGTCGCAGAAGACATTCAGCTACACTTTCGATAATCCTTCGGGAAAATATTACATAATGAGCAAGAGCAACGGTGTGAATCCCACCGTAGATGCAGCAGGAGGAAAAATCACCGTGCCGCAGCACAGCTATGTGGCTATTACCAACTTTGAATATGTGGGAGTTGACGATGTAACAGTGGAAGGTGGAATTGCACCCAAGCCGGCTATTTTCGTCACTCTTGAGGGCGAAATCTGTGTAGAGGCAGCCGAAGTTCAGGCTATAGAGGTGTATAACGTGGCAGGACAGCTTGTAGCACGCGAGAGCGGACGCACAAGCATCGACGCCGGCAATCTCACGGCAGGAACCTACATAGTGAGCGCATTCACTGCACAAGGTGTGGCTGCCGAGAAGGTTGTGGTGCGATAAAAAAATTGGCAAAATAAATTACAGGCATAAACTATCTGCCGGGGCATCATTCAGTGAAAAAGAAGCTGAATAGATGCTTCGGCAGATTGTTTTTTTGTGTGCAATATTGTGAAGAGTGCGAGGAAAATTGGGCGAAAAGCGTGTTTTGAGCGTTAAATAGGATAAAAAAATGTTCACGATATAAAAAAATTGCTGAAATCCAACAAATAAAATAAAGAAAATATACAAAAATCAAAAATAAAGTATTAGATTTGTAAAGATTCTGCATTGGTGAAAATCGGGCGGTTGCTTGCGTGATTTTGAACTCAAAGAAGAAAGAGCGTCAAAGGCGGGAAGTAAAAGCGGAGCAGAATCGCAAAGCGATGGGTGAAAAAACCTTCAATATAAACTAACAAAAGTAATTATGAGAAAACAGCTATTGCTACTGTTATTTTCCCTTTTTGCGGTAGTGGGCTTTGCCCGTACTGTGACAGGCGTAGTTACAAATGCTTCAGACAATGAGCCGATTATCGGCGCAACAGTTATGGTGCATGGCACACAACGCGGAACAGCTACCGATATAGATGGAAAATACTCGATTGAGGTCAAGGACAATGACGTCCTCGATTTCAGCTATGTGGGAATGACACCCGCATCGGTGAAAGTCGGCAACAAATCCACTATTGATTTGGCACTCAAGGAAAATTCGCAAGTGCTCGATGAGGTGGTAGTTACCGCAATGGGACAAACCCAAGAGAAAAAGAAATTGAATTTTGCTGTTCAGCAACTTGATGCCGACCAGGTTACGGCAGGTAGCTCGGTCAACATTGCCAGCAGCTTGCAGGGAAAAGTAGCCGGCTTGCAGGTGCAGTCGGGAGGAGGCTCGCCCAACTCGAGCAACTCCATAGTGATACGCGCCATATCATCGGTGAACGCTTCGCAGAGCAATGAGCCATTGATAATCCTCGACGGAATGCCCGTGCGCGGAAGCGGTTCAACCCTTGCAAGTATTAACCCCAATGACATAGCAAGTATGACGGTGCTCAAGGGAGCAGCGGCATCTGCGCTCTACGGACAAGAAGCTGCCAATGGCGTTATCATGATTAACACCAAGAGCGGTAAGGACGGCAAAGTGGAGGTAACGGCAAGCGGAGGCTGGGAAATATCGAAAGCCGCACGCACACCGAAGATTCAAAACACTTTTGTGTCGGGTTCAAAGGGATTCTACAAAGAGAATGCTGCCGGCAACGGCTGGGGACCTATGCTCAACGACAAAGATTCCTATTATGACAATGTTGGCGACTTCCTCGGAACAGGTTTCTTGCAGAAGTATGACGTGTCGCTCACAGGAGGTAACGAGAAATACAGTGCATACGCTTCGGCAAGCTACTCTCGCAACGAGGGCGTTGTGCCTAAGGACTATAAGAACCAACTCAGTGTGTTCTTGAAGACACAGTTCACTCCTACAAAGAAGGTGAAGATTTTGCTCACATCAAACTTTGTGAACAGCACAGCCCGTGCATTTGGAAATGCGATGTCCACAGTCTACAACTGGAATATCAATAAGAATATGAAGGACTATGAAACTGTGGAAAAATTGCCAAACTGGGCTAATCGCTACGATAATTGGAACGCTCTCATCGACAGCGAGCGAGTTGGTGCCACAGTGTCGCCTTACTTCGGTCGCTACAATGATAAGTCGCAGACTGAGTCGACCCGCATAATGCTCAACGGACAAATTTCCTATGAGCCTATCAAGAACCTTGTGCTCACCGGAAAAGTGGCTTACGACAAGGGATATACAACCTACGACTCCTACACAGTGCCTCGCTTCAAAGAATCGGACTTCAACAATCCTGATGATGATGCTTTGAAGGATTATGCATATAAATATGGTTCTTATACGTTCCAGCCATCGCGCGGCGAGCAGCTCACGGCACAATTCCTTGCCACTTATGAGAGAAAGCTCTTCGGTGATTTAGATATCAACCTTCTCTATGGTATGGAATATAAGGAAACCAAAGGCTATGAGTCGCAACTTGCCGGACAGAAATTCAAACTTGGCGGTGAATTCTATTCATTCCAGAACGTCGACCCCACATATTTCACCAATAGTGGAAGTTCCGACTACAATTTGTATCTCTATCACAGCGAGGGTAACAAATATGGTTACTTCGGTGAAATACGCTTCGACTACAAAGGCATGGCACAATTGTCGGTAACAGGACGTTATGATGGCTCTTCATCGTTCAAGCAGGTTAATTCCACATATTTCTATCCGTCGGTAACCGGTGGTCTTATATTCTCCGAGCTTTTCAAGCTACAGAACAAGTGGTTCTCCTATGGTAAGATACGTGGAAACTGGGCAAAGGTAGGAAAGGACAGTGCTCGCTATCTGTTCACCAACACATATAAGCAGTGGTCGACATTCCCCGACGGTGGCTATGGTATTGACCCGACTACATCGCGTGCCATTGAATTGAAGCCCGAGATGACCAACACTTGGGAAATCGGTGCCGACTTGCGCTTCTTCAACAGCCGCACCCGACTTGATCTTGCCTATTATTCATCGAAGGTCGATAACCAGATTGTATCGGTTCGTGTGTCGCCGGCTTCGGGAACAATCCTTCAGACACGAAACGAGGGTAATATCGAGAACTATGGTATAGAGGCTTCGTTGCAACAAGACATTATTCAAAACAAGGATTTCTCGTGGACGGCATTTGCCAACTTCTCGCTCAACCGCGGACGCTTGAATTATCTGCCCGACCAGCTCAATGAAATTCTTGGCACCAACTATGGCGGTACTTATCCGGCAGCGATGCTCGGTGGTTCTACAACGGGTATTGTGGGTAAGGACTATCAGCGCGACCCCGAGGGTAACATCATTTGCGATGCCAACGGATATCCGCTTATCAGCCCCGAGAAGACTCAGATTATTGGTAACCGCGAACCCGACTTCCTGCTCGGTGTCGGCTCGAACTTCCGCTGGAAAGATTTCACGGTGTCGTTCTTGGTTGATGCACGCTGCGGAGGTGATGTAGCCAACTTGACCGGCTCAAGCCTTATCTCGAGCGGTATGCACCACTTATACTCGAAATATCGCAACCGCGAAATAGTGTTCAAGGGCGTTGTAGCCAATGGCGACGGAACATATTCACCCAATGCCACTCCGGTTATCCTCGACCAGAACTTCATCAACACCTATTTCTTCCCCGTGTCATCTAACTTTATTGAAGATGGCTCATACATTCGATTGAGCTATGTGACTTTGGGCTACGACTTCTCGAAGCTGCTTGCAAAGGGATGTCCGGTGAAGGGACTGAGCGCTACGCTCACAGGTCGCAACCTTTTCTTGCTCACCAAATACTCGGGAGCTGACCCGCAAATCCAGATTAGCGGAGCATCGGGTGTAGGTGGCGGAGGCTTCGACCGCTATCAGATTCCTTCGACACGCAGTTTCAACCTAACCGTAAAAGCAACATTCTAAAACAAGGACTATGAACAGACTACAAATAATTTCATTATCTACTATACTACTCGGCTTGGGTGCAGTGAGCTGCGAAGATGTCCTAAAGGACAATGTTAACCCCGACAAGGCTCATGAGATTACTGCCGAAGTGGGATTGCCTACGGTAGTATTCTATGCACAGCAGACGGTCTATGACCATTCAGATTACTATATATATCTGTCGCAGTGCCTCACTACAGGAGGAAAAAGTTCCATAGGCAGCTACTCCTACAAGTGTGAGTGGGAATTCCTCACTATGAACCGTCACCCGCAGTGGCGCCGCCATTTCTATGATATCGGTGTGAATGTGAGGAACATGATAGAGAATTCGCAGAGTATCAATTCGCCCAACTATGAGCTGATAGGTCGCACCATTCGACTTCTATCGACTCAGCTCACCACCGATGCATTCGGCGATATGCCCCTCAGCAATGCTTATGTGAGCAACACTCCCTCCTACGACACGCAAGCAAGCATCTATGCTTGGATGTTTCAGGAGGCTGATGAGCTTATTGCAATGTATGAGAACCCTGAAATTGTAAACAGCCCTTCGAACTATAAGATTACCGCAAAGCAAGACCGCGTGTATGCCGGTGACTTGAGTAAGTGGAAAGGCTTGGTTTATGCCGTCAAGGCTCGTCTGCTACTTCGCAATCTGCCTAACGTGAACACATCGGCTGCCGTGTGCGACCAGATTATCGCTACCGCCGATAAGGCTATTCAGCAGTGGCGCTCGGGCGACCTCCTCTATGGTGCATGGTTCGGTAATGAGCCGCGTTATAATTTCGATGGAGGAACCATTGAGCAGTCGTGCGTATGGAGCTCTCAGAAACCTGTAATTAATACATGGGAGTCGCGCAAGAATCTTCTCGACAGTGCACTGCCCTCAAAATACTTTATGGTTGATTGCCTCGGATTGCTCAATAGCGATAATTCCAAGAGCGGAATCTATAATGCCGATGCAATGTATGAGGGATATGCCAACGACCCGCGTATGCCACTACTTATGATTGCTCGCGAAGGTCCTACAGAGGACAAGACGGTGAAGATGCGCTATCTTGAAAACAATGTGGGAATGAGTACATCATATAAGGTGTCAAACTATCCTAACCTCTATATGGGTGCATATGCAGGAAGTGCTTCGTGCTATAATCCTATTTTCACTATGGAGGAGCTTTATTTCATAAAGGCTGAGGCTGAATACTGGAAGGGCAACAAGGCAGAGGCTTGCGCTCTTGCCAAAGAGGCAACCGAGCACAACATTGAGCGTCACCTCGATTTCTTCCTTGCCAATTACACCAATGAGAGCTATAATTCCACAAAGGATAACAAGTACCCGGGCGCAAGCACCACATCGGGTCCCGGATTTATTGATGCCGAGCAGTGGAACGCTCAGGTGAATGCTTTCTTGAACAATGAGGAGTATTCAATTATATTCCGCGGCAAGCCCGTGGTGAAAGTTCGCAAGGTGAGCGACCGTGGCAATAAGCACTTCTTCTTCTCGCCTGCCGATTTCTCTCTTAGCGACTTGATGATTCAGAAGTATATCGCCATGTATATGCAGCCCGAGCAGTGGACCGACATGCGCCGCTATCACTATAGCAACGGTCGTAACTCCTATGGTATAGGCGATGCCAATGAGATTGTATATCCTAATCTTCGCCGTCCGTTTAATCTCTATGCTCCTTACTGGGTAGATGGACTCACTGAGGCAGAGAAGGAGAATACTTGGATTCAGCGAATCAACTACGACCCTGAGACTGAGGAGAAATATAATCGTCAGGAACTTGAGCGTCTGGGAGCTTACAAGAATTACAAGTGGCTTCAGAAGCCAATGATTTGGGCACTCGACCGCGGACAGCGCACATCGCTCACCGCCGAGTGATTCAGTGTGGCTCAAAAAAGAAAAATAATAATTTAATTATCGAAAAAGGATATGAAAATATATAATAAATTAGCAATAGTAGCCGCATCGCTCGTAGCAATGTCATCTTGCGGTGTTCACGACCCGTTTGCTGACTATATGGAGCTTGGACAGGTGTTGCCTACAGTGTCGTGGGAGCTTGGCAGCTCGGTGGCAAAGGCCGGTAGCGACGTTTCGTTCAAAGGCAAATATTACACCACTGCCGAGGGCGTGGCTATCGACCACTCTGAGGTGTGGGCAATGGTAGTGCGCACGGAGTCGGCTGCTGCAACACAGAAGCTCGTTAGCTCGCCGGCTTACACCAAGACTGTGAATGGCACCGACACTATTCGCAGCTCGCAAAAAATTCAAAGTTATCCTCACTCACAAGCAGTGTGGGACGGGTATGAATACATTCTCGATGGTACATTCCCCACATCGCGCACTCTTGGTCCGGTAGTATGGTCAGATGCTGAGGCATGGGATAATGAGAAATTTTCAATGTACTATCCGGCTACGTTCAAAGAGGAGTTTACCACTCAAGTAGTGACTTATCTCACTAAGGATAGCACTTACTACGGCAGTTTGCGCAATGTATATATCAAGTATGATTTCACTGCCGAGCAATTTGATGAAATTAATGCCAGATATGCATCGACAGGACTTGCGTTGCCTACCGATATGAGTGCCGACAAGAGTAAAGTGTGGTACACCGATACAGAAACAGTGGACCACTATTACTATAATACTATCGATAGTGAGGGCAGAACAATCACACATGAGATTGCAACTGAAGAAGACGCTCCCGATGGCGTAAGTGTATATCCGGTGTATAAGTCGTCGCCATGGGTGTTCTGCCGCTATTCCGACGATACCGGTGGTGCCGTGACTGCCGTTCGCGCCGAGTGGATGCCGCTGTGGAAGTCGCTCATAGAGCTTATTCCGTTTGAGGACTGGATTTACGACACTTCCAACAAGTCTTACACCGTAAATTTCTCTCGTAAGTATAATTTGGTGCCTACTTTCAAGGTTTACGACACTAACGGGAAGGTGGGAACCGACACCGATTCAAAATCAATTGATTTAAACTAATAAAATCAGTAATAGGATATGAAAATTCTAAAAAATATCAGTCTGTTTGCTATGTTGGTATTTGCCATGGTTGCGTGCGTGGAGAAAACGCCCGATTATGGAAATTTCCCGACAAAAGACGTTGATTTTACCTACAACGTCGATGGCAACGAATATACCCTTGATTTCTATGTGGTGTCGACCATTCAGTTCAACAACACATCATCGAAATCGGGAGCTGTGACATGGGACTTCGGCGATGGAACAACATCGAAAGAGGCTAACCCGAAGCATAAATATGCTGCGGCAGGAAAGTATGAAGTGAAATTGACTGTAGACGGCGTAGGTTCGCGCACTTATCCGCTACTCATCTACGATATCACTCCCGTGCTTAGCGTGACCGGACAGAGTGCTGAAACGCTTATCATCAATGATGGGAACATTTCGCTCGGCATAGAGCTTCCTAACCCCGAGAATCTTGTGTGCAAGTATGTGTGGAAGTTCCCCGAAGGAACAATGAAAGCCGACGGAACGGAAATCACCGAATTTGAGGGCTATTCTCACGAAGATGGCACAATCGACAATCCGGGTGAATTGAAATTCCGCAATGTAGGCTCTCAGCGCATAGAGCTGCAGACGTGGTTCGACGTGAATGGCGAAAACCGCCGTTTGGACAACTCTTATGTGAACGTACAAGTAGGTTACGACAAGGAAGTTCCAACGATATACTATGCTACTATCGGTGGCAATATCAAGGCTTATAAGCTAATTCCTCACGACCAATTGCCGGAAGGAACAAAGAATTTGCCTTTTGACCTCGGTGTTTCGAGCGGAAATATGCCATTGCAGCTTGTCTTTAAGACTGTGACAGATGAGCAGGGTATTGAGGGCGATTTCCTCTATATTCTTGATGCCGGAAAGCAATACACATATATCAACGACGAGGCTGGTACGAATGGCGATGGAAAGATTACCGTGATGAGTGCCGATGGAACCTATGCCAATGTTATGGTGACCAACGTGGGACGTACAGCATTCAACGACCCGTTTGAGGGCTGTGCCGACAATACTTATCTCTACTACACCGACCGTAACACCGGCGTGCGCCAGATTAAGCTCACTGCACGCGGCGAAGTGGAGCAATCAGTCTATAGCACCGAGGTGGGTTATCTTGTTACCAACCAGCAACTCGGATATTATGGTAATGGTATAAGCTATGGAGCAATACACACCGACCTTCTGCTCGATTCGAAGGGTGTGTTCTATATGGCTAAGAATTATTCGGGTAATGGTATTTACCGCTTCACAACAGCTGATATAGGCAAGTTGGGTCAAAGTCCGCACCCCATACTTCTGTCGGGTTGTGCACCGCGTTCTATGGCTATTGATGAGGTTCGCAAGCAGATGTATGTGTGGTTCTCAAGCGGTATTACTCCCGGTGTGGGATTCGTTCAGTATCCGCTCGTAGGACTTGATGAAAGTCTTTCAATGAAGGATTACACCAAATATGTGAAAATGGAAGCCGACCCAATCAATGCTACCGAAAATGAGGGTGTGTTCACCTCGCAGATGGCGCTCGATGAAGAAACCGGTAATGTGTACTTCGGTTTCCGTGCCGCAAGCGGCTTCACAGCCTACACTACAGGTCTTTACTACTACGACTATGCCGCAGGAAAGGTTGTTAACTATGAGGGTAACAACGACAAGATTCTCGGCATTGCAATCAATCCGCGCAAGACTTATCTTTTCTAATTGCTGCTGAGATTGACTCCATATTCAGGAGGAAAACGACGATAGAAAATTCGTAATCAACAATACTGCGAGAGGGTGTGCTCAGTGCACACCCTCTCGCAGTCGCTTTTAGTCCGGCATGGTGCACGCCCAATTTCTGCCCACTTATGGGTAGAATGAGAAGATTGTGGGGGAATAATGTGGGAGAATCCGACAAAACTATGTAACTTTGCAGCGATTTAAGGGAAGTTGCATGTGAGTGCAGCAGAGAGAAAAGGTAAAATAGAATAATTTTAGCTTAAAACGATTATGGTTATACAATGTGCAATCATCTTCGGGTGCTTGGCACTCGGAGAATTGGTGGTGTGGCTCACGGGCATAAAGTTGCCGTCGAGCATTATAGGAATGTTGATTCTCGCACTGCTATTGCAGGTAAAAGCCGTTAAGCTCCGTCAGGTGGAGGGAATGGCAAATTTCTTAGTGAAGAACTTCGGGTTTTTCTTCGTTCCGGCGGCAGTGTCGCTGATGCTCTATCTCGATATAATATGTGCGCAGTGGTTGCCGATATTAGTGGCATCGGCAGTGAGCACGGTGGTGGTAATTGTAGTGACGGGCTGGATACATCAATTGGCACGCAAATTCTTCTAAGCACAAAAAATTACAGCTATGGAATATCTCAGTAATACATATTTTCTGCTTGCGCTCACATTTGCAGCCTACGCATTGAGCCAGTTACTTCAGTGGCGCACGCAGCTCTCGGTGCTGAATCCCATTTTGATATCGGCAATAGTGATAATTGCATATTTAAAGCTAACTAATGTGAGCATTGAAAGCTATAATGAGGGCGGCAGATACATAGAATTTTGGCTGAAACCGGCTATTGTGGCACTTGGCGTGCCGCTCTACAAGCAGCTGTCGACCATACGCAAGCAGTTGCTACCGCTTATCATATCGGAGCTTGCAGGCTGTGTGGCGGGCATAATTTCTGTGGTGCTTGTTGCAAGGCTGCTTGGAGCTACACAAGAGGTGGTGATGTCGCTTGCGGCAAAGTCGGTGACTACACCAATTGCCATGGAGGTGACCAAGGCTGTGGGAGGCATTCCTTCGCTCACGGCGGCAGTGGTGATATGTGTGGGTATTTTCGGAGGCATGACGGGCTTCAAAGTGATGAAAATGACGCGTATCGGCAGCCCTATAGCGCAGGGCTTGTCGCTCGGCACGGCGGCTCACGCCATGGGCACATCGAGAGCTATGGACGTGAGCGACAAATATGGAGCATTTGCCAGTCTCGGACTGACAATTAATGGAATTTTCACCGCATTGCTCACTCCCACCGTGCTTTCACTGCTCGACTAAGCAGCCATGGTGTATCAATCCATACTTTCTACAGAAACACCCCTGCCGCAAATTGCTTTGGCAGGGGTGCTTTTTTTCAATTGGCATTATGCTGATTGGTGTATTATTTAATCCACTTCAATATGTCTTTGAACGACACTTTTTTGCCATACATAAGTATGCCCGTTCGATAGATTCGGGCGGCAATTGCGGTGATGGCAAGAGCCGTGGCAAAAAGCAGGATTATGCTCAATGCAAGCTCCCAGAAGGGTACATCGTAGGGCAAGCGCACCATCATCACAATAGGAGAAGTGAAGGGTATTATGGAGCACCAGAATGCGAGACTCCCGTCGGGGTTTTCCATACAAGCAATTCCCGCCCAAAGGGCAAACACCATTATCATCATAATAGGAGTGGTGAATTGCGAAGCATCACTTGGCTGGTCGACAGCCGAGCCGAAAGCCGCAAAAAGCGAGACGTAGAGCAGGAACCCGCCGAGGAAGTAGAGAATGAAGCAAGAAATAAGTTGGAAGTAATTCACCGAGAGCAGAATCTCGATGATTTCGCCAAATTCGCTGTCGCCGGCGAGAGCGGTCAAAGCTGCGGCACTGTCGGCAGAGGAAACCGCTGAGCCGATGCCTGCCATGCTTCCTAAAGCGATGCCCAGCACCGAGCTTACAACGCCGAGGAATATTACCCAAATGGCAATCTGAGTGAAGCCCACCAAGCCTACGCCAATTATCTTTCCGAGCATAAGTTCTATGGGGCGGCAACTGCTCACAATCACTTCGACGATGCGATTGGTTTTCTCTTCGACTACGCTGTTCATTATCATTGCCCCATACATTAGCACAAACATATAGGTGAGCATGGCGAGTATTATGCCGAGAATGCTTGCGAAAATGGCTGAGGAGCGTTCTTCATCGCCTTCATCGTTCCATTTCACGCTGTCTACCGCCACATCAACGCGGCAATTGTCAATCATCTGCTGCAATCCGGGTACGCCGTAGGATTTCACTCGCTCATCGCTGAGAGCAGAGCACAGGCACTCCTCCACTAAATTGGTGAGAGAATTTTTCACGGCATTATTAGAGTAGATATTCACTTTAGGCACACTGTCGACGTTGGCAGGAATCACCAGCACGGCATATACATTGTCGGCATTAGAGTAGAATTCGTGGATATTCTTGCTGCCCACGGGCGTAATATCATCGAATTTATATTCGTCGGTGTTCTTGAACGATTTCATCAACCGTCCGGATTCATCGACCACTGCCACCGTCTGTTGCTCGCCGGTGTTGAAATATGTGAGTAATCCCGGCAGGGCAAAGCATGCCACGCTGATAAGCGGAATGAGAATAGTCATCACAATAAATGACTTTCGCGCCACTATCGACATATATTCGCGCTGAATAATCAGCGACAGGCGACTTTTATTGTTATTTGCATTACTCATCGTTCTCCCTCCTTGTTTTGTTGAACGGTTTCGATAAATACTTCATTCATAGTTGGCAGTTTCTCGGAAAAACCCGCCAATTCATATCGAGAATTGATAAAAGCTATAGCATCGCGCTTGGCAACGCCCTCGCAGAGGCGAATTTCGGCGTCAATGCCGCCCGCCTTACCGGGAGCGCAAGACTCCACATTGAAAAGCCCCTCGACGGGTGCCGGAGGCGCATCTTGGCACAGGTGGATATCGTAGAGGTGCTTGCTGTGGCTACGGCGAATATCTGTTACATTTCCTTCGAGTACCACTTTAGCGTGGTTGATAAGGGTAATTCGTTCACACACTTCCTCCACCGAAGCCATGTTGTGAGTAGAGAATAGAATGGTTGCACCCTCGTCTTTGAGCCGCAATATTTCGTGCTTCAGTTGCTCGGCATTCACGGGGTCGAATCCTGAGAACGGTTCATCGAAAATCAGCAACTCCGGGTGATGAATCACCGTGGAAATGAATTGAACTTTCTGCGCCATACCCTTCGACAGCGCCTCGAGCTTCTTGTTTCGCCACTCGATGAGGTCGAACCGTCGCAGCCACATCTCGGTTTCGGTGGCGGCATCGTTGCGGCTCATGCCTTTAAGGCGGGCAAGGTAAATAATTTGCTCGGCAACCTTCATTTTTTTGTAAAGCCCTCGCTCCTCGGGCAGATAGCCTATGTTTCTCATTGTGGAAACATCGGCAGGTTTGCCGTTGAACAGCACTTCACCGCTATCGGGCTGCGTGATTTGGTTAAGAATGCGTATGAGCGACGTCTTTCCTGCGCCATTCGGACCGAGAAGCCCGTAGACGCAACCTTTAGGCACCGAGAGGCTCACATCATCGAGCGCACGGTGCCCGGCATATTGCTTCACTACATTTTTTACTTCGATGAAATTCATAGTGAAAAATGGGTTTTTTAATTATGAAAAGCGAGCCAACGTGCGATTACGATGACTCGCTTTTTATTGATGTGTTATTGCTTATTAAGTTTTAGTGCTACTTGTGTTATTTTGTGACGCGTTCCAGCCACTTCACCATGCCGAGCATAACGCCCATGGAGATGGCACACACAACGAGGAACACAGTCCAGCACTGCCAGATAGGCCAAGCGTTGTACATAAGCGGACCAATCCACAGGAGCAGATTACCCACGGCAGTAGCTCCGAGCCACAGACCCTGGCACAATCCTTGAAGATTCTTGGGCGCAACTTTCGACACAAACGACAATCCCAGCGGAGAGATGAACAGCTCAGCCACAGTGAGGAAGAAATAGAGCACTATGAGCACGTAGGGGCTTGCTTTCACAGCCTCGCGAGCAGCCACTGTCCAGTCGTCGAATTGTTCGGCAGAGGGGTATCCCATAGAGTAGGAGTAGATAGCGAGGAAGAGGTAAGCCAATCCGGCTATTCCCATACCGATGGCAATCTTCATAGGCGTGGAAATTTCTTTGCCACGACGAGAAAGAGCACCAAAGAACAGCATGATGAGCGGTGTGAGCACAATCACAAAGAATGGGTTCACAGCCTGCCATACTTCAGGTGGAATGAGAGAAGTGTTCACGAAGTCGCGAGCGAAGAGTGAGAGCGATGTTCCATTCTGGTGGAATGAGAACCAGAAGAAGATAACAATGCCGAGCACTGCAAAGAGAGCATACATGCGCTGCTTGATTTCGCTTGCCATCTGAGCTTTCTCCTCAGGGGTGTAATTGGTGGTAGCTTCTTTCACTTTAGCCGAAGGGTTAGGCAGTATTTTCTTGGTAGCGATGAATATGCCGAGAGAGATGAGCATAGCGGCTACTGAGGCAATGAACGAATAGTGGATACCGGTGTTGAATACCTCGAGATACTGGTTGCAGAATGCAGTGAGGTCGGCAGTTACTTGTCCGCCTACTTCAGTGATAAGCTGAGTGAAGTTCACCATGTCCTCCTGCGCCATTCCGGCACCTTTTTCGAGATACTCATGGCAAAGTTCGGGAAGCTCGGCTTTATAAGTGAGATTGTTCACATTGAGCCACCAGCTACGGAGCAGCGGAGCGATGAAAGGAGCTATCAAACCGCCAATGTTGATGAAAACGTAGAAAATCTGAAAACCAGAGTCGCGCTTCGATTTAGCTACTTCAAGTTCTTTTTCACCTTTTTTGGCAGCTTCAGCTTCGAAGTTGTCGTAAAGCTGACCAACTATGGCTTGCAAGTTGCCTTTGAAAAGACCGTTTCCGAAAGCAATAAGGAACAGAGCTACGCAAGTTAGCGTGAGCAACCATGAGGAATTTTCAGCTGTAGCAAGGATAGGGATTGAAAGAATCACATAACCTAAAGCCATCACTACAAGACCATTCATGATGGTGCCCTTGTAGTTTTGAGTGCGGTCGGCAATAATACCGCCCACGAGACTTAGCACATAGATTCCGGCATAGAAAAAGGAATAGATGAGAGTACTATTCTCTTCGCTCAAACCGAATTTAGAGCATAGGAAAAGCACCAGCACCGCATTCATAATGTAATAGCCGAATCGCTCTCCCATATTGGCAAGAGCGGCAGGAATTAATCCTTTGGGATGGTTGTTTAGCATAAATTAGTGGTATTATTTAGTTTGTAAATATCTCATTTTTTGGCTTCGAAAGCAAGGGCATACATTCGCATTTGCTTCACCATAGCCACAAGTCCGTTGCTGCGAGTGGGTGATAGATGCTCTTGTAGCCCCACCTCTTTTATGAAATAGAGGTCGGCGGCGAGGATATCTTCGGGCTTTTGATTCGATAGAACGCGGAGCAGCAGGGCTATGATTCCCTTTACGATTATAGCATCACTATCGGCAGTGAATACTACCTTGTCGCCGCTTAGTTCGGCATTAATCCACACACGGCTTTGGCAGCCTTCGATAAGGTATTCGGGCGTCTTGAATTTCTCGTCGAGAGGCTCAAGAGCATTCCCGAGGTCGATAATGTAGGAATAGCGGTCCATCCAGTCATCGAAACCGCTGAATTCCTCGATAATTTCATCTTGAATATCGTTGATAGTAGACATTTTCTCTATTTATGTTATAAATCCTCCAAAATTACACATTTTCCCTCTAAAATACAACGCTATGGCAACAAATTCATGACATAAAGAGCAGAAATGATGGAAACGGTGGATTTACTGCTACATTTGCTACCATAATTGTGTGTCGCCGGCACGCATTCTGTGTGTGGGGCTGGTTCCCCGCCCATTATTGGGCTCAGTGGAAATTTAGTGGGGATAGTTAATTGTCCTTATTTGCCCCATTATGCCTATTGATGTGGCGCATTGTGCCGTGTGCGGTCAGGTGGTGCGGGGAGTGAGGAATGAGGAGCGAAAGAAAAAGCCGCATCGGGCTGTTGCTCGGTGCGGCTTTGTGGTATTCGTGGTGATAAAATCTCTTGTTGTTAGAAGAATTTTATCATTTTGTTTTCTATTTTAGTGGCTTTGCGGAGAATCTGTAGAGCGTTGCTCATCACGGCTTGGTTACCGCGAGTAGAAGCAAACTGGCGTTCTGATTCTTCGGGCACTGCGGTGCGCTCTGTGCGTTCTTGCTTAACGACTTGGAACACATATACGCCGTTGTTGCCCTTCACCGGACCTTCAATAGCATTGAGCTTAGCTGTAGCTACGCGAGCGGTGAGGTCGGATTCGCCTACGCCAATCTTGGCGATGAACATTTGTCCGAAAGTCACTTGCGTGGTGTCGACCTTTGAATTCATAAGAGCAGCATATCCGTTCATGTCCTTAGCTTTGCCTTTGTATTTAGCGATGAGAGCTTCGGCTTTTTTGTCGTTGCGCACCTTCATGGTGAGTGCGGTCTTCACTTCGTCGTCATCAACACTGAGGTATCCCTCTTTGTGGATTTTGTCGAGAGCTACGGTCACCATTTTGTCGCTGAGTTTCTCGATAGGAGAAACGCTACCTTCGCTTGCATCAAACAGCCACTTAACATTCTTGCGCGAGCCGTCGATGTTATTGATTTGCGGGTCTTCGGCAGTAACATTCACCGGAATAGCGTTGTAACCTGCTTTGGCGGCGTTGGCTACGAACAATTCGGTAGTATTGTTGGTGTTGATGAAGTTTTGCAAACCGGTAGTGAGGTCTTCAATAGTTTTAGTGCTTGGATAGACGGTGTAGGAGATGTTAGCAATGTCGTAGACCATTTTAGGAGCTACTTTTTCCACCACTTTGCAGAAGTAAGCACCTTGGTCTGAGTGCTGGAGA
>CAMEKH010000013.1 GCA_945921235.1 uncultured Prevotellaceae bacterium
GTATTACTTTTTGTTTACGAAAAACGCTTTTACTCTATCATTACAGAAAATTGGCGGCTTCTCGGCAAAAACAATTAAGTAAACTTATTGCTTTTGCGCTCGATTTGCACTATCTTTGCATATTATTAAAACAATACTATTAGACATAATATAATGAACGAAAAAATCATTCTTACCGGCGACCGCCCAACCGGACGCTTGCACATAGGACACTATGTAGGTTCGCTTCGCCGCCGTGTGGAACTTCAGAACTCAGGAGAATACAACAAAATATTCATCATGATTGCCGACGCACAGGCACTTACCGATAATGCCGACAATCCCGAAAAAATACGCCAAAACGTGATTGAGGTGGCTCTCGACTACTTGGCATGTGGCTTGGACCCTGAAAAGTCAACCATATTTATCCAATCGGCTGTCCCCGAACTCACTGAATTGGCTTTCTACTATATGAACCTTGTGACGGTGTCGCGCTTGCAACGCAACCCAACAGTGAAAACCGAGATTCAAATGCGCAATTTCGAGACGTCCATTCCGGTGGGATTCTTCACTTATCCTATAAGTCAGGCTTCCGATATCACAGCGTTCAAAGCTACTACAGTGCCTGTAGGCGAGGATCAAAAACCTATGCTCGAGCAGACTATGGAAATCGTGCGCCGATTCAATTATATATATGGCGAAACTCTTGTTGAGCCACACATCCTGCTCCCCGACAACGCTGCTTGCCTGCGACTGCCGGGAACCGACGGAAAAGCGAAAATGAGCAAGTCGCTCGGCAATTGCATCTATCTAAGCGACAGCGCCGATGAGGTGAAGAAGAAAATCCGCTCAATGTACACCGACCCCGACCACTTGCGAGTGCAAGACCCCGGAAAGGTGGAAGGCAACACCGTGTTTACTTATCTCGATGCTTTCTGCACTCAGGAGCATGTCGACAAATATTTGCCCGACTACGACTCCCTCGATGCTCTCAAAGAGCACTACCGCCGTGGGGGACTTGGCGATGTGAAGTGTAAAAATTTCCTCAACGCCGTGATGGAAGATGTGCTTGCCCCAATTCGTGCCCGCCGCAAAGAATACGAGAAGGACATTCCTGCCGTCTACGAAATGCTCCGCAAGGGTTGCGAAATAGCTCGTGCCCAAGCTGCAATCACTCTCAACGACGTGCGAAAAGCAATGAAAATCAATTATTTCGACGACGCAGAGCTAATCGCCGAGCAGGCAAAGCGATTCAGCGAGCATATCAATGATTGAATTGGAAATAGCAACAATGTAACTTAAAATAACATTATAATACACAAACAAATTATGGCAGCAACTCCCGAATTTAAGTATCAGGCTCCGTTCCCTCTCGGTCCGGACGACACTGAATACTATCTGCTTACAAAAGACTATGTATCAGTAAGCGAATTTGAAGGCAAGCCTATTCTAAAAATTGAAAAAGAAGGCTTGACGAGAATGGCAAATCAGGCCTTCCGCGATGTCTCATTTATGCTACGCCGCTCTCATAATGAGCAAGTAGCTAAAATCCTCAAAGACCCTGAAGCGAGCGAAAACGACAAATATGTGGCTCTCACATTCCTTCGCAACGCTGAAGTGGCTTGCAAGGGCAAACTCCCGCTTTGCCAAGACACCGGCACCGCTATCATTCACGGTGAGAAAGGACAACAAGTGTGGACAGGCTACTGCGATGAGGAGGCTATTTCTCGCGGTGTTTTCGACACCTACACTCAAGAGAATCTGCGCTACTCACAGAATGCGCCTCTCAACATGTATGATGAAGTGAACACTAAGTGCAACCTACCTGCTCAAATCGACATTGAGGCTACTGAAGGAATGGAATATAAATTCCTTTGCGTAACCAAGGGCGGAGGTTCTGCCAATAAGACATATCTTTATCAAGAAACAAAGGCATTGCTCAACCCGGCTACTCTCGTGCCTTTCCTTGTTGAGAAGATGAAAACTCTCGGCACTGCTGCATGCCCTCCCTATCACATCGCTTTCGTGATTGGCGGAACTTCGGCTGAGAAGAACCTGCTCACTGTGAAACTTGCCTCTACTCACTATTACGACAATCTTCCCACTACGGGCAATGAATACGGTCGTGCTTTCCGCGATGTAGAACTTGAGAAACAGGTACTTGAAGAAGCTCACAAAATAGGACTCGGAGCACAATTCGGTGGTAAATATCTCGCTCACGATGTGCGCATTGTGCGCCTTCCGCGCCATGGTGCTTCTTGCCCCGTTGGTATGGGCGTAAGTTGCTCTGCCGACCGCAACATCAAGTGCAAAATCAATAAAGACGGTATTTGGATTGAAAAACTCGATGACAATCCCACTGAGCTGATTCCCGAAGAACTTCGCAATGCAGGCGAAGGAAATGCCGTGAAAATCGACCTCAATCAGCCTATGAGTGAGATTCTTAAGGAACTCGACAAATATCCAGTTTCTACTCGCTTGTCGCTGAATGGAACTATTATCGTAGGTCGCGATATAGCTCACGCTAAGCTCAAGGAGCGTCTTGACAATGGTGAAGAACTTCCC
The DNA here is from genome assembly GCA_945921235.1 of uncultured Prevotellaceae bacterium. Classification (GTDB taxonomy): domain Bacteria; phylum Bacteroidota; class Bacteroidia; order Bacteroidales; family Muribaculaceae; genus CALZFJ01. The sequence goes on from CAMEKH010000013.1 coordinate 2,545, forward strand.
GATTACATCAAGAATCACCCCATATACTATGCCGGTCCGGCAAAGACTCCGGCAGGAATGGCTTGTGGCTCAATGGGTCCGACTACAGCCGGACGCATGGACCCCTACGTCGACTTATTCCAAAGCCACGGTGGCAGCATGGTAATGCTTGCAAAAGGTAACCGTAGCCAAGCTGTAACCGATGCTTGCAAAAAGCACGGCGGCTTCTACCTTGGCAGCATCGGTGGTCCGGCTGCAATCCTTGCCCAAAATAACATAAAGAGCATAGAATGTGTGGAATATCCTGAACTTGGCATGGAAGCTATCTGGAAAATCGAGGTTGAAAACTTCCCTGCATTTATCCTCGTGGATAACAAAGGCAACGATTTCTTCACACAGATAAAGCAAAAAAGCTGTAATTGCAAGTAACATTCAGCTCTATTTTGCTTGAATCGTAATATCGAATTGGCTGCGGCAATCTTTAGAAATATGGATTGTCGCAGTAATTTTTTGCTTAATACATTTAATTCGATACGCCAAATCGTTACTTTACGTTAAAAATATGCTTTTCGGCTATATTTCTTAGTTCAAAAACTTGACAAATAAAAAAAAATGCGTACCTTTGCACTCGAAATACCGCGGGATGGAGCAGTGGTAGCTCGTTGGGCTCATAACCCAAAGGTCGTCAGTTCGAGTCTGGCTCCCGCTACTAAAAAAAGAGATTGCAAAATTTGCAATCTCTTTTTTTAATTATGTAGATGTTCAGAAATTTAATTCTACGACCTTATCAATATCATCGGGCACCTTGTCGAGAATCAAAAGTACGCCGCCATCACATTTCTGCAACTTCAGCGGCTGTTTTGTAGCAAAATCAAACGCCTTTTTCACTTTCTTCTCGCCTATCGGCAAAAATAACACCTTATCCTTCAAATTCAGAATGTGCACAAAGAGCCGATTATCCTTTTGTGTAGTAACGCCCCAATCATGTGGAGCAATAAATCCACCACGAGTGCCATAAATCGATTCACCATACACATTCATCCATTCGCCCATCTCCTTCAAGCGTTGCAAAGCTATAGCCGGAAGTTCACCATTAGGTTGCGGCCCGATATTCATCAGCAGATTAGCATTTTTCCCTGCCGCATTCACAGCATAATGAATAAGAGTCTTGGTGGATTTATAATTTTGGTCGGTTATCTTATATCCCCACATGCCATTCATCGTTTCACACGTTTCAAGCGGCAAGCGGCTGATATCCTGCCCCGACAATCCGGCTTTATTCTCTCCCGGAAGGTCACGCTCGAAAATCTGTATATCCTCGCCCTCAAAGGGTGTCATGTGATGATTATTTCCAATAAGGCACGCAGGTTGCAACCTATGAATCAAAGCATATTGCTCAGGCAGTTCCCAATTGAAATCGGGATTTTGGTCCTGGTCCCACAAACCATCAAACCATATTGCTCCAATCTCTCCATAATTGGTAAGTAGCTCTGTGAGCTGATTATTCATAAACCGGTAATAGCTCTTCCAATCGCCTTCAGGATTCGGACGACCTGTTCCACGACCTGTACGCCCCCATGGAGCATCTTCACGGAACCAATCGATATGCGAATAATATAAGTGCAAACGTATTCCCTGCTTGTGGCACTCCTCGGCAAGTTCTTTCAATATATCACGCTTAAACGGAGTTGCATCTACAATATTATAATCGGTGAAATTCGACTTGAACATTGAGAAACCTTCGTGATGACGTGATGTGATGCAAATATATTTAGCTCCCGACGCCTTAATAGCCGACACCCATTCAGCAGCATTGAATTTCGAGGGATAGAATCCTCCCGCCAATTTTGCATACTCTTTATATTCCAAATTCTTATTAGTCATTGTCCACTCTCCGGTGGCAAGCATGCTGTATAATCCCCAATGCAAGAAAATACCGAATTTAGCATCTTGAAATTCCTTGCGCGATTCGAGATTCTCTGTTGTGGGCTGATAATGCCACTTTGTTGCTTTTCCCGACACGGGATTATCCGTTGCCGGCTGCGAAAACACCGCCACCGGCAAGCACATTGCAAGAGCTGCCGCACACAAATAATTCTTCATATCCTTTTCATTTTTCTTTAAAATAATCACTCTACGTATTCATATCCAAGCGAACGTATCATCGCCACCACTTCATCGGCATTGAAGTCACCCTCTAAATATGCCTTCCCGGCTGCCAAATCCACCGTTACCGATTCTACACCTGCCACTTTAGCAAGGTTGGTCTCAACGTTTGCCTTGCAATGATTGCACATCATTCCTTTGATTTTAAATTCTTTTTTCATACATTTATCAACTTTTTGTTTGTTTTTACGCGAACCGAAATATAATTTCACGTAGCTCCACACGAGGAGAGCAACGAATACCGATGAGCATAACGAACCGAACCAATCTATTCCTTCGCCACATGCACTACAATCATCAGCACAACAGCCTGCCGCACTGATATCGGCAATCTGCCGGGTGAACCATTCTTGCGGCAAAAAATAATCCATCACAAGTCCGAATCCCACTGCGCCAAGTATAATCGAACTTAAATAGAGCAACAGCGACTTGCGCCCGAAGACTCTTCCGATAACGAGTATCGACATTACATTCGTTGCAGGTCCTGCCATGAGTAACACCAATGCCGCACCAGGCGACATGCCCTTAATCATTAGCGACAAAGCCACAGGAATTGAGCCTGTAGCACAAATATACATTGGAACTGCAACGCAGAGCACAATCACCATGTTCAGGAAAGGCTGGTCGGCAAATCGGGCAAAAAAGCCATCGGGAACTGCCACGGTTATCAATGCCGCAATGAGAAGTCCTGCAACAAGCCAGCGCCCCACATCTTGCATTATGCGCACAAAACCATAATCAACAGCATCAAGCAATTTACTAAAAAATCCTTTTCCACTACTTACGCAATCATCTCCGCAACTGCAATTGTCGTCAGCGTACTCGCCCGCCGTCGGTGTATCTGTTTTGCCACCGAAAAGTCCCACAAGTTTACCGCCAATTATTGCCGTGACGAGTGCAACAAGCGGGCGTATTATTGCAAATGGCAATCCAAGCAGTGAATAAGTGGCGGCAATACTATCTACTCCTGTTTGTGGCGTAGCTATGAGAAACGATGTGGAAGCAGCCTTCGACGCTCCGTTTTTTCGCAATGCCACAGTGGTAGGAATCACACCACATGAGCACAATGGCAAGGGGATTCCTATCAAAGCTGCTTTTATTGAAGCTATAAATCCATTGCCCGACAGATGTCTCGAATACACACTCTGTGGAACAAACGAGTGAAGCAAACCCGACATAAAAAAGCCGAGAAGCAGATATGGGGACATCTCATTGAGTAATCGCAAAAGCGAATCAAAATATTCTGTCATAGAAGAATTATAATGTTATAATGTTTGATAGTCGATGTTCAAGTTCTGTATTCGACAATTTCAGATAAATATTACCCTTATGTGCCAACGAAATATTTCCTGTTTCCTCCGACACCACCACGGCTATAGCATCAGTTGCCTGAGCTATGCCAAGAGCCGACCGATGTCGTAATCCGAGATGTCGCGGCAAATCGGTATCGTGCGAGACGGGCAATATACAGCCTGCCGACATTATGCGCATACCTGCTATTATCATTGCTCCATCATGCAGCGGGCTGTTCTTAAAAAAGATATTCTCTATCAAGCGCGTATTGATTTTTGCATCTATTATATCACCCGTGCGCTCATAGTCATCAAGAATCATATTCCGCTGAATGACTATCAAAGCTCCGGTTTTCGTTTTCGACATATTCATACATGCATATACCACGGGTAATATCCACTTTTTGTCTTCATCGTCTTTGTCGTGACGACGAAAAATTCTCCTGATGAACCGCCAACGCTTATGCGAACCAAGTTCCACAAGAAATCGCTTTATCTGGTCTTGGAAAATTATCACTAATATCAGCAACCCGATATTCATAAATTTATCCATTATCGTACCCATAAGGCGCATTTCCAATATCTCCGATATTATCACCCACGACACAATAAAAGCGAGCACACCTATGAAGATATTAATCGTTCCCGATTCTTTCATGGTGCGATACACATAGAACAAAAGTGTCGCCACAAGTAATATATCAATTGCGTCTTTTACCCCAAAATCCATGTCGCTTATCTTTTTTTATATCAAAATTCGTTTCCATTTGTTGCCGATACTATCTTCACCGCCTCAACCGCAGCCTTCACATCATGGACTCGCAATATATGTGCGCCCTGCATAAGCGCAAAGGTGTTGAGCACCGTTGTGCCATTCAATGCCGCCTCGGGCTTTGTACCAAGCAATTTATATATCATCGATTTGCGTGATATGCCCACAAGAACAGGATATCCCATTTCTACAAATTCATGCAAGTGTCGCATCATCTCATAATTCTGCTCCACATTCTTGCTAAAGCCGAAACCGGGGTCAACGATTATGTCGCACACACCGAGTCGGCGCAAGCGGTCGGCTTTGAATGCCAAGTCTTTTATAACATCGGCTGTAACATTTTCGTATTCGGTAAGTTGTGTCATAGTAGCCGGAGTTCCGCGCATGTGCATCAATATGTAGGGGACATGCAGTCGTGCCACTGTCAGGAACATATCCTTATCCATATCCCCTCCCGATATATCATTGATGATGTGCGCTCCACATTCCTCCACACATCGCTCAGCTACCGAAGCTCTGAAAGTATCCACCGAAATTATCATATCAGGAGCCTCCTCGGCAATTATCTCAAGCCCGATGCGCAGACGCCTGTATTCCTCCTCAGCCGACACATCATCAGCTCCGGCACGCGATGAATATCCGCCCACATCAATCATATCGGCTCCTTCGTCGACTATTTGCCTCACTCTTTGTCTTATTATATCTCTGTCCTCACCACATCGGCTTGCGCTATAAAAAGAATCGGGAGTTACATTCAATATTCCCATTACTTGCGGCTTGGCCAATTCTACCAATCGTCCGCCTATATTTATACTGTATTTTCTAAAATCTATCATCTGAAAAACGTTTATCAACACTATTGCCACACAGCAACAAAGTGTATTGCGAAGATAACACTAAAACGTCATCTTAGCAAATACACTCCACTTTATTTTTGATAAATTTTGCAATCGTTTCTCTTAGAACTTCAATAATCCAAGTCCAAAAAGAAATATCAGCAATATACACACCGGAGCCACAAAGCGTATGCAGAAATATATGGGATATTTTAGCGTGATGCGACGCTCTCCAAAATCGGTGAGCTGCTCATCTACTATTTTGCGGTCGACTATCCACCCTACAAACAAGGCAAGCAACAAGCCTCCGAGCGGGAGCAATATATTCGATGAAATATAATCAAAGAATTCAAACAGTGTCATTCCAAAAAACTTGAAATCGCCGAGCACATTAAATGACAATGCGCACAATGAACCGAATAAAAGTGCTATCATCGTGTTTATAATAGTAGCCTTTTCTCTGCTCATTTTTCTCACCTCAACAAAATAAGCTATAGAAATCTCGCTCATGGAGATTGTCGACGTGATTGATACAAAAAACAACAAGAGGAAAAAAGCTATCGACCAAAAATACCCTCCAGGAATCTGCTGAAATATTCCGGGCAATATCTCAAACACAAGTTTCGGTCCGGCTGCCGGCTCAAGCCCGAAAGAGAATACCGCCGGGAAAATTATAATGCCCGATAATATGGCGACTATCGTATCGAGTATGGCCACTATTGTGGCACTCCGCACAATTGGTGTCTTATCAGAAAAATAAGACGCATAGGTCAACAGGCACGTCAAGCCAAGACTAAGCGAGAAAAATGCTTGTCCCATAGCTCCAAGCACTATCTTAGGTGTAATTTTCGTAAAATCGGGATTAAATAGGAAATTCAGTCCTTTACTTGAATCGGGAAGTAGCAATGAATTGACACAGAACACTATGAGAATAACAAACAAAATAGGCATCATAATGTTCGACAACCGCTCAATTCCTTTCTCAATACCGCGCCTAAGCACAAGGAAATTCAGCATAAGGAAAAGAGTGGTCCATATTACCGAGCGATATGGACTGGCAGTGAATCCGCTGAATATCTCCGCATATTCCTGCGCCGTATGTCCGCTCAAACCTCCCACTATCGACTGATAGAGATACTCCAATATCCAGCCTGCTACTACCTAATAGAAACTGAGTATCATGAGAGATGCCAAAATGCCTATATACGACACGTTGTGATACTTGCTCCCGGGCTTTAGCATCTTTATAGCCGACAACGAATTGCGATGTGTAGACCTACCTATCACAAATTCAGCTATCATAACAGGTATTCCAAGCAGTAGCACACACACTAAATACAGCACAAGAAATGCGCCTCCTCCATGTTCTCCTGCCTCGTATGGGAACCGCCATATATTGCCAAGCCCCACAGCCGAGCCTACCGTAGCGGCTATAACTCCCATTTTCGTTACGAATTGTGCCCTTTTTCCCATCTCTTTTTTTCTTCCTCTATCGTTTTTAGTTAAAACGTCATTATAGTATCGGGGTTCTCTTGCTTTTGAGCTTTTTTACTCTTTTCTTTATTTCTTTCTTTTCCTCGACTGCGCTTCACATCAGTCACCGCTTCTACTTCCGCATTCTTTATGTCGACTTCAAAACGCTCTTTTGCCACACTGTCGACGCCGGAATCTTCAGTGGCTGAATCGGCAAAGTAATAGCCTGCGAATACTGTCGCCGATAGTATTATCACTATTATTGCCAGTGCCACCCGCTGCCGACGTGTAAACCCGAATATGTCTTTTACACTCATTGATTAAACAAATGCACAAGTTGCGACACAAGTATCGCTATAATAAGAATCGGACACACATATTTAACCAAAAATTGCACAAAGGGTGCAGCCCACGAATCGAATGCTCCATAGTTAGTCAGCTCATCGCGTATGAAATTCTTGTGAAGCACCCACCCCACATAGATACATATACCTATGGCACTTATTGGCAACAAAATATTTGTGGTAAATGAATCAAGAAAGTCAAACACTGAAAGTCCGGCAATCTGCAACTCAGGAATAGCACCAAGCGACAACGAGCATATTGCACTCGTTACAAATAGTGGCAACAATATTATGAGGCATGATGCTGTGCGCGACAACTTGAAACGGTCGCGCAAAAAGGCTATCGAAACCTCTGCTATTGAAACCGTTGATGTGATTGTTGCCACAAAAAGCAGGGCAAAAAACAATATTGCCCATATCTGCGAACCCGCCATCTGCGTGAAGACTCCCGGCAACGTCACAAAAACGAGTGTCGTTCCATTCAGCCCGTCGGGAGTGTCGGCAAGTCCGAAACTTGTGACAGCAGGAAATATTATCAACCCCATAAGCACTGCAACAAAAAAGTCGCACACCGCCACGGTGGTGGCTGTACGTGTCATCATAGTATCCGACGGAAAATATGAAGAATACGTCACTAAAATGCCCATACCAAGACTTAGCGAGAAAAATGCTTGTCCCAGTGCACTAATCACCACATCGCTTGTCACCTTAGAGAAATCGGGCTTCAAAAAGAATTCCACCCCTTCGGCTGCATTGGGAAGCGACAGCGATATGCCACAGAAAACGAGCAGAATCACAAATAATATAGGCATCAACACATTCGAGAGTTTCTCTATTCCCTTGCGAACACCGCGAAGCAATATAAACAGATTCAGCAATATCATTACATAAGTCCATACCACCGGCTTTGTTGCCGACGTTATGAATTCATTCATATTGGCTGTAAACACCGCACTGTTTGCCGCCGTATCAGCACTGAAATCTATGCCGGCAAATAGTGAGCCGGTAACCGACTGATACAAATACTCTATTGACCAACCTGCCACTACCATATAAAATGGCAGAATAAGATATGAGGACAACAACCCGAATACTCCCAATATCCACCACTTCTTGCCCGGCGTGAGATTTTTCATCACGCCCACAGCATCGGAGCGCCCGGCTCGTCCTATAGAAAATTCTGCCAGCATTACCGGAATGCCGAGTAGCAAAACGCACCCAAGATACACGAGCAAAAATGCCGAGCCTCCGCTACTTTGCACCACACTCGGGAATCGCCATATATTTCCTAATCCCACAGCCGACCCCACCGTGGCTGCTATTACTCCTATTTTTGAGGCAAAGCCCAAATCATTATGTTTCATTTTTTCATCTTTTTCGCTTTTTCACATCAAATATATCACATTTTCGCACTTATTGCTTGCAAAAATAAGCATAATTTATTGATTTCACTAAAACTTCGATAATATTTTGTCACTTGCAATTAAATTATTACTTTTGTAATATCAATATTTTAACTTTAGTTTATCATTCATTCTAATTCTAATTACCGGAGGACTGAAAATGAAACGTTTTCTCAGAAAATTGCCTGTAGGAATTTCTTCGGGAGTAATGACACTGATTGTCATCTATCTGTCGCTTAGTGCCGACCCTATCGGTGCCGATAAAGTAATGTTATTCGAGGGTGCAGACAAAATTATTCATTTCATAATGTATTTTGTGCTTTCAAGTGTTTACTATTTAGATTACGCTAAATTTCGGCTACCGCATCACACAAAATTGAATGCCGAAGCCGGATTGACTGCCGCTGCTATAGTATTCAGTGGCTTGATGGAAATTTTTCAAGGATTAAGCGGTGCCCGACAAATGGACATCTTCGACTTTATTGCCAATTTTGCCGGTGCAATTGCTGCTTTCCTGTTTATAAAATTTTATTTTATAAAAATTTTCCGTCAATATTTCCTTCCCAGAAGGCACAGGCACTCAACTCGCAAAAGTATGAATGAGAAAACTGAATAAAATAATATTACGTATATCACTAAAGGTGATAGCTTGGCTCACAATTTGCGTCATGCTGTCGCCTTTATTGCTATATATACCTTTTGTTCAGAATATAATCAAAGAAATTGCCATAGACAAATTATCGGAAGCCACAGGCTGGGAAGTCAAGCTCGATAATATTAGGATTAATTTCCCCTGTTACATCGATATCGAAAACCTCATCGTCAAAGAGCATAGTATCGATACTATGATTGCCGCAAAAAATATCGCTATCGATGTGAAATTACTCCCTTTGCTAAAAAAACAATTGGCGATTAATAGCATATCGCTCGCAAATGCAAAGTATAATTTACTCACCGAGGACCACTCGGTATCGCTCGGTGTGAATGTGAAGAAGTGCCGATTCGGACCCGGTGAAATCGACCTTGCCGACCACAAAATTCACGTTTCCACAGCATCGCTCAATGGCGGAACGATGTCGCTTTACATCTATCCCAAACTTGATGTCGACACTGCTACAACTTCCGATTCTGCTCCTTGGATTATCACTGCCGGAATGATTAAGTTGCACAATTTGGAATATGAAATGGGAATGCTCCCTTACATTGACAAGCTCGAAGTTTCTATTGCCGATGCATCTCTTTCCAATGGCTTGGTCGACACGAATTTACAATTAGTCGATGTGAAATCTCTTGCCATCGACAGAGCTGCATGCAAATATTTTATTCCGCACAATCCTGCCGAAACCGATACGATAGATTCTGCTGATGACGCGTCAACCGACTCTACTCCTTGGACTATAAAAGGCAATAACATACGGCTTTCTCACGCCGATGTGGTATATGCCTTAAGCGGACATTCTCCCAACAAAGGTCTCGACACCGACTATATTGCATTATCCGACCTGAACATTGCCGTCGACAGCTTCCTTAACCGCGGGACTGAATTAGTTGTTCCATTAAAGAATCTGAGTGTAGGTGAACGATGCGGTCTGAAAATAACCGATATGCACGGCAATTTTGCTATGGATAGCACCGGAATCTTCATCAATGGCTTGATGATGACAACTGATAAATCATCGCTCAGTGGCAATGCTTCAGTTGACAGGAATATATATGATGCCGACAAAATAAAAAATGCGCTTTTCACTACCGACTTAAATGCCGATATTGCTTTGAGCGACGTTTTGCTTCTGTATCCGGCAGCCGGATATTTTCTTAATGCTATCAAATCATCATCGGTAAAAACCGTACTTACAGCTAATGGCTCGATAAACAAAATTTCTATCGACCATCTTGATTTTTCATTGGATAATATTGCAAAAATAGCTGCCAAAGGCTACATAAACAATCCCACCGATACGAAAAAGTTAGGTTGCAACATTTCTCTTAAAGGTAAAACAGGCAACATCGATTTCATCAAACCTATTATTTTCGATGATATTCAAGCACAAAAAGCAGTTGGGTTCCCTCCGCTAAACCTCTCGGGCAGAATCCTTGCCAATAATGGTACGTTCACAGGCAATGCTGCTCTGACAATGGCTTCGGGCGATGTTGTGCTTGATGCAATGTGGAACGGGAAATCAACCGACTATGATATTTCTTTCACTGCCAACACTTTGCCTCTTGCTGCAATTTTCCCAACATCGCGACTCGAACTTTTGTCGGGCGATGGAATGGTGAAAGGCCACGGATTCGACATTTTCAATAAATCCACTAAAATCGAAGCCGATATCTCTATCGACAGTCTGCTGTATAATTCCAAGAAATATTACGGCATTAATTTAAGCGGCTCTCTCTCCAACGGGAAATTCAATGCTCAATTTGCTTCGAAAAACAAAAACTGGGATTTCATCGCTTCGGCTACAGGTATTCTTGAAACCGACCACTATATTTTCAATGCGAATGCCGACGTCAACGACCTTAATCTGCATGCCCTCCGTCTTATGGACATAACTTCACAAGGAAGTTGCAATATTCAGGCTTTCGGCGACATTGATTTGCACCGAGGAATCTACGAATTTTCTACCGACATTGAAAATCTGCGCTGGACTCTCGACGACAATTTCTACTATACCGATATGATAGAACTTGACCTCGATAGCGACTCCACGAACTTCAATCTCTATGCCGAAAACAATGATTTTAGTTTTTCGCTTGCTTCCGAATGTAATTTCCACTCCATAATGACTCGGCTCTCACACATTACCAACGTAACCTCCCTTCAATGGAAAAATAAATACATTGATACCGACTCTCTGCACGGAGCATTGCCTCCTATGTCGTGCGAAGTAAAATTAGGCTCCCACAACATAGTGCAACAATTCTTGAATCACTCGAATATTTCATATAAATCATGTGAATTAAGTTTTGCCAACGACTCTACCATGCGTTTAAGCGGAATTGCTAAAGGACTCGGCATAAGTGGTACAAGTATTGACACTTTAAAATTATCGGCTACAGAACTTAACAAGCGTTTTAACTATGCCTTGCACATTGCCAACCGCAAAGAAACGATTCCGCAACTTGCTTACGCCGACCTCTCGGGACACCTGTCGGGGTCTACTATGCAAGCTGTACTGACGCAACACGACTTCGACAATAAGCAGGGTATAAACATTGGTATCAGTGCCGAACTTTCCGACACTGCCGTGATGATGAATTTATTTCCCGACGAGCTGACCATTGGCTACAAGCAATGGACCGTGAACGAAAACAACCGCATCGCCTTTAACTACAAGGACAAGCATTTCGACTCTAATCTTAAGTTGACACATGCCGACAGCTATCTTTCGTTGACCACCGAGCATAATCCCGACAACTCCGCACAAGAAGACATCTTGCTGAAAATCGCTAACGTGCAGATTGCCGACTGGCTCTCACTATCGCCTTTTGCACCTCCGGTAAAAGGCATTATCGGCGCCGACTTTAAAATTAAATACAATAGTTCCAACATCTGGGGCGATGGAATGATTGCTCTCGATAATTTAACCTACGATAAGCGAAAAGTGGGAAAACTTGAGCTAAACACTTTCATCGACCTTAATCCTGCCACCGGCGGAACCAATGCTACTGCAAACCTTGAGGTTAACGACCGCCAATGTGTGGTTGCTTTCGGCTCTATTAACGATAGCATTCAGCATACCCCGCTGAAACTTGTCCTTGAAATCGACAAATTCCCACTCTCAACAATTAATCCGTTTTTACCCAAAGATTTGGCTGAAATAAGCGGTGACCTCAATGGATTGATGGATGTGAGCGGGTCCTTTACGAAACCCATTCTGAACGGATACATTAATTGTGATTCCACCTCAATTTCAATGCCCGTTTTTGGAAGCTCTATTGCTCTTCCTCCCGATAAAATTCCCATCGACTCCAATCTTATAAAATTCAATAACTTTGCCATTAAGGCTCTCAATGAAAATCCTCTGCTTGTCGATGGCAATATAAGCATTCACGACACCACCAATCCGCTCCTCAACCTTAATTTCTCGGGGCGTAACGTGCAGTTCGTAAATAGCAAACAGACTCGCAAGTCGGAAATTTTCGGGCGAGGATACCTTAATATCGATGCCTCGGCTAAAGGTCATCTTAGCGACTTCGATGTGAATGCGAGTGTCACTCTGCTTGCCGGCTCCAATCTCACATATATCATGCAGAGCGACGTGAATGCTATTGCTGCAAGACAGGAACAGAAAATGGTGAAATTCGTGGAATTCAACGATTCTTCATATATAGTAACCGATTCCGTTGCATCGCAAAATTCAGGAAGTCTGAATCTCGATGCCAATCTCAATATTCAGTCGGGAACAACCTTGAATGTATATATCTCAAAAAACGGGCAAGACCGTGCCCAAATATTTGGCAACGGAAATCTGCATTTAAGCATGAACAGACTCGGCGATAAGGCTATGACCGGGCGTTTCAACATCGAAAGCGGCTTTGTGAAATATTCTCCACCTCTTATTTCTCAAAAACTATTTAATTTCAATAGTGGCAGCTATGTGTTGTGGACCGGCTCAATAACGAACCCCACTCTAAACTTGTCGGCAGTGGAAACGCACAAAACCAATGTTACCGAATCAGGTGCGGACTCTCGTATTATCAATTTCCTAATTACTCTAAGCGTTAAAAACACGCTCTCGGATATGAAAGTGGATTTTAACCTCGACACTAACGATGATATAACAATACAGAACGAGCTACAATCTATGTCGGCTGCCCAGCGTTCGAGCCAAGCTGTAAATCTGCTACTCTACAATACCTACACCGGAAAAGACACAAAAGCCACCGGCAATCTTAGTGGCAATCCGCTTTTCTCTTTCATCACTTCTCGGCTTAACAACTGGGCGGCAAGTGCGATGAAAGGAATTACGGTTACATTTGGCTTCGATAATTATGAGGAAACTCACAGCGGTGTTTCTTCAAAAGCTATGAGATACAGCTATCAAGTATCAAAATCGCTATTCGACGACCGCTTCAAGATTGTCATTGGTGGAAACTACACTCAAGGAAATACATCGACTGAAGATATTGCCCAAAATCTGTTTAACGATGTTTCGCTTGAATATATGCTCAACAAGAACGGTAATATGTTTGTCCGTCTGTTCAACCAAAAAGGCTTTGTCAATGTTCTTGAAGGCGAAGTGACACAGACGGGTGTAGCATTCGTCTACAAGCGTAAATTGACTAACTTGAAATATCTATTCCGGTTTCTTAATGGTCCGTCGAAGTCGGCAAGAAAAAGAACAGATAGCGTAGTTCCTTCCTCGGCTATAATGCCTAAAGAAGATAGCGACTCGGTAAACCCTTCAAAAAGATAGGCAATGAACATTACTCTACATAAGATATTATCCTTTTTAGCATTGGTAAGCACTATGCTGATTATTTGCGGCTGCTCCACTACCAAGCGACTCGAAGACGACGAAATTCTTTACACAGGTGTGACAGATATAGTTTTCAACGCTCCTGCCAACGAGAAAATAATTAGCTCTGTCGATGACCAAATTCTCGATGCCGTCAACGTGAAACCTAATGGTAGCATCATTTCTCCTTATCTCCGCTCGCCTTTACAACTCGGACTTTGGGTGTATAATTGGGGCGACACTACAATGACCGGATTCAAACGCTGGATTTACAACCGCCTTGCCAAGCAACCGGTACTTATCTCCGACGTAAAGCCCGAGATGCGTATTGAAATGATAAATGACATTCTAAATAATAACGGATATTTTGGCTCGAAGGCTCACTACGAACTACGCTACAATAAGCGCGATGCCAAGCAGGCCCGAATTCACTACAATATCGACCTCACAACACCCTACAAGCTCAATAACGTGGAGTTTTTCAAAGCCGACACCGATGTAGAACTTTATATCGACTCGCTTGCCCGAGCAGAAGCTTATCTATCACCCGGCAACCGCTATTGCACCGATTCTCTTGAAATAGTGAGAACAAATATCACCAATACTATGCGCAACCGCGGATACTACTTTTTCCGCCCTGAATATATTGAATATCTTGCCGATACTACTTTCGGCAACCACACTTTAGCCTTAAAATTGAAGCTTGTCGACAATATTCCGCCTAAAGCTATGAGGAAATACTACATAGGTAACATCGAAACCGATGTGTACAACTACTTCGGTCGCGGTCGCCCCGACACTACGCTACTACAGAAATGCACACTCATAAAACATAACCCTGTGAGAGTGCGCAACACGATGATTTCTTCAGCAATTTCAATGCGTAAAGGCAGGGTATTTTCAGTGAAATCTGTGGAACGCACTCAGAACAACCTTTCACGATTAGGCATCTTCAGCAGTGTGGATATCAATACCACGCCTCTCGAAGAAGTGACCGACGACACCATCGACGTGAACGTTATTTGCAAGCTCGATATGCCTATCGAAACAAAATTTGAGGTGCAAGCCGCATCAAAGTCTAATAGTTATCTCGGGCCCTCGGCTGTCCTCGGACTTACCAATAAGAACATATTCGGAGGCGGTGAACAACTCACAACCGAGCTAAAATTTGCCTACGAATGGCAGACGGGCAAGAATGCAGGCAACAAGCTGAATTCCTATGAAGCCGGAATTAACTTCTCTTTGGCTTTCCCTCGATTGCTCGCTCCGAAATTCGTCGACCGCTCTCGCCGTTATATCAACTGGACTAATATTTCACTCAATGCCGACATAATCAACCGTCCGAAATACTTCAAAATGCTCAACGTAAGTTTGGGAATGAAATGGGAATGGCATGCCAACCGCTATTCACTCAATGAATTCTCGCCCCTAACGCTGAAATACACTAACCTGCTCAGTTGCACCTCCGACTTCTTGATTATGGCATTCGATAACCCGGCTATCATGAATAGCTTCGACAGCCAATTCCTGCCAATGATGACTTATTCCTACACCTACGACAGGCAGATTGACAGCGACCACAAGATTAACTGGAATCTATCGCTTGCCGAGTCGGGCAATGTGCTTTGCGGCATTTGGACCCTTGTCGGGGCAGGTAGCGGCAAATACGCTAAGAAACTTATCGAAACTCCTATTTCGCAATTCGTCAAAGCATCTACCCAACTCACTTATTCTTATCAATTCTTCCCCGGGCATTGGCTCGTTTCGAGAGCTTTTATCGGTGCTGCTCATGCCTACGGCAATTCTTCGGAAGTACCGTTCTCCGAGCAATTCTATGTGGGAGGGTCAAACTCTCTTCGCGCTTTCCCCGCTCGGTCAGTCGGTCCCGGTCATTATCACGACAGCGAATCGTTCTTTCAGTTCTACGACCAAGCAGGTACCTTCAAACTTGAGATGAACCTTGAATACCGATTTCCGATTATAGGGTTCTTAAAAGGCGCATTATTTGTCGATGCCGGTAATGTGTGGCTTCTGAGTGAAGACGCTTACCGCCCGGGAGCTAAAATCACTACTCGCTCTTTTTTCAAAGATATTGCTCTCGGTACAGGCATTGGACTTCGATTTGATTTCGGATTTATTGTTGTGAGAGGTGATTTAGGTATTGGAATACATTATCCCTACGAAACCGAGAAATCGAGCTACTACAACATGTCATCGTTCAAAAATTCCCTATCGCTGAATTTAGCTATCGGTTATCCGTTCTAATACCATGTCACGCCATTTGAGCTTGAACTGCGCTTGTCATATTTCAAGTCGCTTAGCAACGATGATTTCACTGCAATGTGGAATGAATAGGACTTATATGGACCTACAGGAACAAAACTTGCACTCATTGTGAAGCAGTGCAAATCGCGCGACACCGAACAATTCATATATGCGATTTTCTTGGTATCGAAATTATAACTCGCCGAGAAATTAAACGCCCAATTCTTTGTGGGCCTGATGTTCCCCGAAAAACTGAGATTTTGCGTCACCCTACCCTTGTATTCAAGTTTCTGATAGTCGAAATCGCCGTAACCATAGTTCACCGAATAGTTCACCGACAGGCTCCACGGACATTCCCACTTGGCATACCCATCGGGATTCAGCACATAATCGGTTTTAGCTGATTTATCATCGCCTGATGATTCGTCTTCATTCTCACTTCCATATTTTGCAACGTCTTCCGAGGGCTTGTTCTGCGATGCGCTCTTGTCGTTCTTTTTATCTTTGTCGCGCTTGAATGTAGAGTTATTGAATGTATAAGAGAATGATGTTCCCGTGCTCGACAACTTTGCCAATCCCTTCCCGGCTTGAAGTCGGGTGCGATTAACCCTCACCGGCGAACCCGAAGGACTCAGCTGGTAGGTGTACACGTCCCACGTTGCCGATAGGTTCAAGTTAAAATTCTTCATAAGCCTCAACGAAAGCGAGGTGTTGATATTACTCCACCGCATTGAGTCGGCTGCGAAGTTATACGACTGGCTCACTGTGAAATTCTCTATGAGCGACACCTTTTTCACACCGGTGCTGTCCTGGTCGCTCTTCACTTTCATCTCCACATTATTGGCTATCGACACATTGACCGAACCCGTCTTGCCCTGCCCCACACTTCCAAACATTCCATGCGAGAAATAAGAATATTTGCGGTTGAGAATCTCTCCTGTCTTAGGATTGGAATAGGCATATGTGCCATAATATCCCCAGAATGGCGAGCTGAAATCGGGCGATGCCGAGAAAGACACCGTGGGAGTAACCACATGGCGAATCATCTGCACCTTGTCGCCAAAAATTTTCCACGGCTTGAAAAATCCATAAATTTTTGTATCGAGCGATACCGATGCATTGAAGTCGAACACATTGTAGAAGCTATAAGTAGTGTCGCGAACCACTGCCGATGCCACCGGGTCCCATTGCTGGCGTATCTTGTTGGTGTACATACGGTCGTTGAGTGTTACACTCGGTGTGATATTGAGATAATTGAATATATTGAATGTTGCCGACACCGGAATGGAGTGCTTCATGCCATTTCGCCAATCTTTTATCAAACTCTTCTTGAAGAATTCATCTTGCTTGGCGGTAAGTGAATTCTGGAACATTCCGGAGTAGGAGAGCTTTATCTTCTCATACCATTTCTCATCGCCTACGGCTTTTTTGCGCTTGAATGGAGCCGTCTGCGACATCGTTATAGTGATATTCGGGAATGAAACGGTGAGCGTTGAATCTGCCGTGCGCTGCGACACGTTAGCTGTAGTCGACAAGCTCCACTTCGAGTTGGGAAATTTATAAGTCATGTTCACCGTGCTACTCTTAGTATTTTCGGTGAAAGCATTGCTATAGTAGCTGTTCAAGTCGTTGCGAGTATAACCACTGGTTGTGAAATTCACACTTGCCGATAGCGACATATTGGGATTAGCCTTTGAATCCTGCGAATGCGACCATGTAATTCTAAAGTTCTTCTGCTTGGAATAATCAGCCGAACCCTTGTCGCCATTGATGGTGATTATATAGCTAAGATTGAAATTGCCCGAGAATTTATATCGCTTCACATAATTCGACTGAGCAGCAAGTCCCCACGAACCTTTTGTGTAAATTTCTCCGGTAAGAGCCAAGTCGATTTTATCGTTGATTGCAAAATAATATCCACCATCGCGAAGAAAGAATCCACGGTTATAATCCTCACCGAATGAGGGGAATATCACACCCGACGAATATTTCTTGCTGAACGGGAAATAACCGAAAGGCACCGCAAGTGGAAGCGGCACATCGGCAAGCACCATATATGCAGGTCCGGTCACCACGTTTTTACCGGGCTTCATCTTTCCTTTGGTGAGTTGCAGATAGAAGTGCGGGTGTTCATGGTCATCGCATGTGGTGTAACGTCCGTTGCGTATGTAATACTCATCGTTTTCCATCTTCTTCGTTATTCCTCCGCTCAAGTAGCCCTCACCCTGCTGTGTCACCACATCGGTTATGAATCCTTTCTTGCTCTTGAAGTTATAACGCATGGTTTTCGACTCATATTCACCACTCGGGTCCTTGAATATGGGATTTCCCTCTAATTCTCCCACACTATCGGGACGCCCCATGGCATAGACCTCGCTTTTGTCCATATTCATCTCTATCTCCATAGCTTTCAGGTCTATTTCGCCATAGGTGACTTCGCTCGTACCAAACATTTTGGCATTGTTCCTACCAAAAAACACAAGAGAGTCCTTGGCACTGAATTTCACGGAATTGTCAAGGTCGACAAAATGGCGCACGAACTTCACTGTGTCGGTTTTTTGCTCCTTCAGCGAATCCGTAACCTCCTGCCCCTCTACCATCTTCACGCTATCTGCAACCGCAGTATCGCCACCAACTGCATTGAGCGTATCAGTAGCAATTTTCAGCGTATCGGCAACACCGATATTGACTGCGGCAGCCCACGAATGTCCCTGCCACGAGCCGAAAGAAAGAAATATTGCCAATAGCGTTATATATATGTATTTTATATTCAATTTATCTGCGTCTGAAATTTAATTGTGCAAAATTACACAATATCATTCACTAAACCGCATTTTTTCGTCCAAAAATTCATAATCCGCGCTATCAATTATCCCAAATCGGCAACGAGTCACAGACGCCCGTGTGTATGTTTACTATTTTGGAAGATAATTCTTAGTGCGAAGGAAATCGCCTATGCGGTCAAGCCAATTGTAGCTTCCTGTGCCTGGTGCTGCTTTACTTTGGAAGCAATGTTGACGCAGACAGAGTGTGTGAAGTTCGCTCTGAACTCCCATACTTCGCATCTTTTCCCATGTTTTCACCGAGTTCATTGCCGAATATCCATCGGCGTCACCATGCAAGAAAAGCATCGGCACCGTATTCATGTCGAAGCTGAATTCGGGCACCAATATTGCACTGTCAGCGTTGCCTCGCCCGGTATTCTCGCCATCGGCACCATCGGTGAGAGCATAAGCCGGATAAATACCTATTCCCCACTGCACATTGCACGGAGTGCGGTCTATATCATCAATCGGCAGATAGGATTGGTGCATTGACGATGTTACACCCATCAGTGTGAGATGTCCGCCTGCCGAGCTACCCATAATTCCTATTTTTGAGCCGTCAAGTCCATATTCGGCTGCCTTTGTGCGAACTATGCGCACGGCACGTTGCAAGTCTTGCCATGCCGTGGTGTGCTTGGCGAGTCCTTTAGGCCGCGGTGTGCGATAGCGCATAGTCACCACAGTCATGCCAAGCTCGTTCAAATAACGACGTACCGGCGCCACCTCAAAGCCATCAGGGCCATTGAAATCGTAGGCTCCACCGCTATAAATAATCTGTATTGCGTTTGTCTTTAGCTCCTTCGGGAAATACCATTCGAGATAAGGCTTGCATTGATGCTCCTGAGCATCGGGCATCTTTCCCTCGGGCCACACATCTTCTTTTATCATCTCCCGTCGCGCCTCATCGCCGGCATAGCGTTGCATAATTTCCACCTCGGGTTGCAACTTACGATAAAATTCCATTTGGTTCATAAACTCAATAGCGCGGTCGAGTCCGAATGCTCCATGTCCTTTGTCGGGATATAGATGCAACTCGGCGGGAATACCCCTTCGGCGCAATTCTCGATACACAAGGGTGGAACCATTAGGCGAGTATTCATCTAATCCCCCATGATGAAGCGACATAGGGCACGTCTTGGCATCGAAGTGAAACACATCGGTGAGCTTCACATCGAGTCCATACCCCATGCGCGATGCCGGGATTCCGGTTTCGGCATCGGTGGTTATATATGCAGGAGCATTCACGATAGCCCAATTTATGTGGCATGGTATTGTGTCAATAGCATCTATAGGCTCGTAGGCAGGCGTTTGCGAACTTGTGGCAAGCAGCAATGCCAAATGTGAACCCGCCGACATCGATATGGTGCCTATTTTCTCGGGATTAAAGCCTCTTTTTTTAGCTTCACTGCGCACTATGCGCACTGCACGCTGCGCATCTTCCCATGCAGTTTGATAAAACGGGAGTCCCACAGGTCGTGGCGTGCGATACACAAAATTCACGCATTGAATACCTTGCTTGGTGAGCGCTTCATTCCACCGTGCAACGTATGCCATATCACAGCAGCAATTATATCCTCCGCCCGATATCAATATCATGCAGGCATCAGTGCGAACGCTGTCGGCAGGCTTTGCCATCCATTCAAGATATGCCACACGGTGCTTGTCGGGATTAAACTTCGGTTTATCGGCAACGTCGGTCATTGCGGCTATCTGGTGGCTTTGTCGGTGAGGCATCTTTCCTTTTGGCCACACGGTTTCTATCTCGATTGCCGATGCGCAAATTGCACATAGAGCGCATACTATAATAGCTATCTTTTTCATTTCTGTTTTTCTCGGTTTATTTTGATTATAAAAATATATATTTACTCAACAAATTTAGTCATTATTTGCAACCCACAAAAATTTATTCATGATTTTTTCTTCTCATTGACACTCGGCAATTTAGCGAAAATAGACACATCAACAAAAAATCATCGGATACACTACTTCGCACGAAGTAGTCATATCCGATGCAAAAATATAAAATTATGAAACAAAGTCTTGTAAACAAATTTTTTTAGCCTTGCAATGAAGCATTCATAGCTTCACACAAGCTACATTGCGTCAGCCTACGCCTTGTTGGCGCGCTTGCGCTCAAGCTCATCGAGGATAATCTTGCGCAGACGGAGATGATGAGGCGTAACCTCCACATATTCATCGGCTTTGATATATTCAAGAGCTTCCTCAAGGCTAAACACCACAGGAGGAATTATTCGCGCCTTATCGTCGGCTCCCGACGCACGCATATTTGTGAGTTTCTTCGATTTTGTTACGTTCACCACTATGTCATTCTCCTTGGCATTCTCTCCAACCACCTGACCGGCATACACTTCCTCTTGTGGGAAGATGAAGAATCGACCGCGGTCTTGGAGCTTGTCGATAGCATAAGCATAGGCTGTTCCTGCCTCCATAGCTATCAGCGAGCCATTGGTGCGACGCTCTATGTCACCTTTCCACGGCTGATACTCAAGGAAGCGGTGCGACATTATTGCTTCACCTGCCGAGCCGGTAAGAACATTGGTGCGAAGTCCTATGATACCTCTCGACGGTATATTGAATTCAAGATGTATGCGGTCGTTCTGCGTCGACATTGAAGTCATTTCTCCCTTACGACGCGTCACCATATCGATGATTTTGCTTGAATACTCCTCGGGAACATTTATAGTGAGTTGCTCCACAGGCTCGCACTTCTGCCCGTTAATTTCCTTGATAATTACTTGAGGCTGCCCCACTTGTAGCTCATAGCCCTCGCGACGCATAGTTTCGATAAGCACTGAAAGATGCAATACACCTCGCCCAAACACATTCCAAGCATCATCGCTCTCGGTTCGCTCCACTCGCAAAGCAAGATTCTTGTCGAGCTCACGCGCAAGGCGGTCGGCAATGTGGCGTGATGTCACATATTTTCCGTCTTTACCGAAGAATGGCGAATTATTAATGGTAAAAGTCATCGACATTGTAGGTTCGTCGATTGCTATGCGCGGCAATGGCTCCGGATTATTTATATCAGCTACCGTGTCGCCAATCTCAAACCCTTCAATTCCCACAAGAGCACAAATATCGCCCGACTTTACACTCTGCACACGCTTGCGCCCCATTCCTTCGAAAATGTGAAGCTCCTTGATGCGCTGGCGCACGGTGCTGCCATCTTTTTTGCATAGTGCTATGTCCATGCCTTCGCGCAACTCGCCACGGTGCACTCGCCCCACGGCAATACGCCCTACATACGATGAATAATCGAGCGATGTAATAAGCATCTGGGCATCGCCCTCTATCTCCTCGGGGGCAGGTATATATTTTATGATTGCATCGAGTACGGCATTTATATTATCGGTGGGCTTGCGCCAGTCGTCACTCATCCAGTTTTGCTTTGCCGAACCATAGATTGTGGGGAAATCGAGCTGCTCCTCTGTAGCATCAAGATTGCACATAAGGTCAAACACCATCTCCTGCACCTCATCGGGGCGACAATTAGGCTTATCCACCTTATTGACAACCACAATAGGCTTCAATCCCATCTGTATGGCTTTCTGAAGCACAAAGCGCGTCTGTGGCATCGGTCCTTCAAAGGCATCGACAAGCAACAAGCAACCATCGGCCATATTAAGCACACGCTCCACCTCGCCTCCAAAGTCGGAGTGCCCCGGAGTGTCAATAATATTTATTTTATAGCCGTTGTAATTGATTGATACGTTTTTCGATAGAATTGTAATGCCTCTCTCACGCTCCAAATCGTTGTTATCGAGCATAAGCTCACCCGTTGACTGATTATCGCGGAACAGATTACCCGCAAGCAACATCTTGTCTACCAATGTAGTTTTGCCATGGTCGACATGTGCGATAATGGCAATATTCCTAATTTTTTGCATATTATACCTATTTCGGGGTGCAAAGTTAGTGATTTCTTGTCAAAATGAATAGTATTTAAGCAAAAAAATCACAAGGTTTTATCGCTATCTCGATTTTTTTACGTAACTTTGCACTCGATTTATTAACAACTCAAATTTTTATAAAAGAATGTATTTAGATTCTGAAAAAAAGAAAGAAATCTTTGGGACTTACGGCGCCAGCAATACTGATACTGGGTCGGCAGAGGCACAGATTGCATTATTCTCAGTCCGTATCTCCCATTTGACTGAACACCTCAAGTCAAATCACAAAGATTATAGAACTGCTCGTGCATTGAAAATGCTTGTAGGTAAGCGTCGTCGTCTTCTCGATTACCTTATCAAGAAAGACATCAACCGCTACCGTGCTATCATTGCAAAGAAAGAGCTTGGTATCCGCAAGTAATCATTGCCGATATCTCAGAAAGCCAAAATTTTGAAGGAGACATCTTTTCGATGCCTCCTTCTTATTTTCCCATTGCTTTCGCCAAGCAATTATATCGATGTTCTATGCTTAGCAGGGCAACTTATTCCCACTCAAGTATATGAGTTCTGTTGATACTCATTAACTTAGCTGCTGCAATTTCTATTGTAGTGACAGTTTTCCGTGTCATCTTTTATATTTCTTGTGTAAAGATACGAAATAAAATTGAAATATAATGATATGAACCAATACAATTTGCTCTATTTATAGGAAATATGTATTCCATATCAAAAAGGACTGTCCTTCTGATGGACTTTCATTATAGTATGTTGTTGAGAGTGAGTGTGCGTTACACCTTATAATATATAAATAATGGAAAATACCTGTCAAAAACAGAATGGATATTAAATATCCATGTCAGACGGGCTATATAATATAGCCTTGTTTGGGTAAGGCTACTTCCAATCCTAAGATAGGATCAAGTTCCTTTCTCCTTTATACAAAGGCATTTCCGTTTACGAAGTTATCTGTCTCTACTGAAAACTATCCATTAGTATGATGCTTTTTCGTGCAACTTAATACACTTTTTTCTACTATTCCAAAGTTTTTCCCGTTTTTTCAGCCTCCTTTTCAGCCGAAATCACTACCGTTCAATCTTCTGGTTCTGCTTGTTAGGGCCAAAACGACGAAGCTGCCCCATCGGGGCAAATCCGTATGTCGGCAACAATTTGGAATCCAGAAACTCCAACACCAAGAACCTGGAAGTACGGGACTCTGCACTGTTAATAATCTCATTGACAGTAAATTGCTGTAGTGATCCTGTCCATCAGGATGTCAATATCCTCCGATGACTTGAGCTGGCAGGATGGCCTTCCTAGGTGGAATTAATCTTAGTGAGATTATGCAGCTTCAGACGACTGTTCATCATCTCTCCTCAAGATAGCGAACTATCTGATGCTGAAGTAGATCGATCTGGCATCGGACCCAGATTTAATCTTAGTGAGATTAAGACTGGAATTCAGGAGGATGCTCCGCCGTCCGCCTAAAAGTGTATAGGGGAAAAGAGTGTGCTGAATTAAATCTATAGAGATTCAAACAGCACACCCTTATTCTGTATTGTGGTTACTCTTTGATTAATTCGGACGGGTCTGGGTATTGGTGCGTAACAAGCGAAGGTGTCACAAAGCCCATCCGCGTGTGGTTTACATTCCCAGAAACGGAGTGCTTTTCGGGAACCTCTTATCTATTTTGTAAGGATTCATAGGCTTACAAGGTTCATCACCGCTTGCTTTGGCTACATCGTTAAACAAGACGTACATTTTAATTAACAGATCAATAGATGCCAGTGGGGAGTCCAACTCTGTCCCTACCTTTATAATTGGAGTGTTGCATGGGAATATGTCCGCTTTCTTTCCTCTCCAAGACTTGCCATCAATCAAGTCCTTCACGAACTGTTTCTCTTGGGGCGTCAGGAACAACACTAATGCAGATTCCTCCATGTGTTTTGACAGGAAGATAAACCTGCCGTGACACCAATTACGGTAGTCGCACAGTTGCACACTGGCTATTCCGCTTTCTATCATCTTCGACTCGAAATCAGTAGCCACAGGTCTGCTCCATCCATTGTAAAGAACAATATAGTTCTTTATGTCTTTTAGCTTGGGGATAGTACCCTCCACTCTCGGACTATAGGAGAAACAATGCTCTGGCGTTAAATTTACAGAAAGCTTGTCTAGTATTTCATTTTCACCACTGAAAGCTCTGTAGAACAAGCCGAACTTGCATATCGTATCTATTGTAGCGATAAAAGATTTTGCCTGTGTAAGCCAATCATAAACCAGCCACTTGGAGCCTGACTTTCTGAGTTTCTTGACCACATCGTTATCGTCACCCCCATTTCTGACAATGGCACAGGTGTTCTCTGGATTAGCTTTTGCAGCCCGTTTAGCCACATACTTCTCATCATGTCCCCTTCCCTCACTTGTAGTGAAAAGAATCTTAGATGCTTTCAAGGCATCATCAGAAACAGAAGACAATGATAATGGAGTTAATGCCTTAGCCATCCCTTTATTTGCTTCATATAGCAAAGCTGCGTAATCGACCGCACTATATGAGCCTCCACTGGCAAAGCAATACAGAGGTTTTTGTGCATCCTCAATGAAAAAATCACGTAATTGTTTGATGTCCTCCTGCCTCTCTGCCCAT
Organism: uncultured Prevotellaceae bacterium; assembly: GCA_945921235.1. Lineage (GTDB taxonomy): Bacteria > Bacteroidota > Bacteroidia > Bacteroidales > Muribaculaceae > CALZFJ01. Next base: position 27,917 of record CAMEKH010000013.1, read on the forward strand.
TTCAGTGCATCAGGAATCATTTTAAGGCTATCTGCGAATGTTTCTTTGTTTGCCATTTTTTCTCTTATTAGTTCCTTGTTTTTACATTCATTGAAGATACTCTTATACCTTTAACGTCAAAAGCCTCGATGATATTATACCTTCCGCCATCTTCATAATAATCATAGCTCTGCATGATCAGCAGACCGTCTTCTTCACTGATACCTACTAGACCTCTGTTTGTAGGCAAGCATATTGCATTGGCAGAATCTTCCGAGATAATGAAGCTCTTTACATTGCGATAATCAGAGCACCCTTCTACCAATAGCTTCAGAGGCTCATTGGGCCAAGAGAGGATTATGACTTTCGTGATAGTTGGTATCGAGTCCAAAGGAATGCAAACAGAATGCTCCATGTTGAGGAAGGCCATATTTGTGTTAGGATGCGATAAAAGTATTTTCTTCCCTTCTTTTCTGTTTTTATCATAAACCCATAGAGACACTTGCTTTATGCTAGGTAATCCTTCTATGCTGTC
>CAMEKH010000014.1 GCA_945921235.1 uncultured Prevotellaceae bacterium
GAACGCTGAGAAATATCCTGAGCAAAAATAGTACACTTATCTTCTCCAATCTGATGGCTCAATGCCATCAGCAAAGTTCCGGTACCAGCTGATGGATCGTAACACTCAATACTATGCAAATCGGAGTTGTCGCCAACAAGCAAACGAGCCATAATGGTTGCAATAGCATGTGGGGTGTAGTATTCGGCATATTTACCACCGCCTGCGGTATTGTAGTCCTTAATCAAATATTCAAAAATGTTTGAGAAGAAATCGTAATTCTCTACAAACGCCTCTTCAAATGAGAAGTTGGCTAATTTATCGACTAGCGCACGTGCAAATGGGGCACGCTGAGCACTATCAGTAACAAACTGTGTCAATGGCTCGAATAAAGGTATCTTTGTGTTTGCTGTAGTCTGTGTAGAGAATATATCGGCATTCTGCTCTGCGATATCCGTCATTGTTGAATCGAATATCGAATCAAAGTCACCCTTGCCTTGCTGGTTCCAAAGATTGGAAATCAAGTGATATGGTTCAAGCATTGGCACATCAGGGGAAATCGCACTTTGCAAAAGCATACGATCTGTATCTGAAAGTTCGGCATAAGCCATTTCCCACTTCTCTGCATCACGAATCTTCTTCGCAATATCACTTTTAGCATTCTTTACCTCATATCCAAACTTATCATTAAGAAACTTATACAAGAATACCTGTGTGATAATCTTATACTCATTACCATCATTGCCCATTCCATAGGTCTTACATGTAGCCTTAAGGGCATCAATGAGTTCGATTGTTTTTTCTTTAATAGTAGACATATTCTTTATGATATTGCGTATGTTGCGTTATACTGGTTAATATATTGTTGTGATATTCTCGACTGAATGAATTTGTAATCATCCATATCTGGCTTAATTTGTGGGAACTGATACAAACATCCGGCAATAAGACTCATTACTGTTCGACCAAAATAAGCATCTCGTTTTAGGATGTCATTTCTATCGTACACTTTTGAATCGATATCATCCTTTATGATATTAAGGATTACCATAATTTCATCATCAAGGAATGAGAACATAGGTTGCTTGCCCTGCTCTTTTCTCTCTTGGTTCACTTCACGAATACGTTTATGAACACGTGCAAATTTCGCATCGCCTTTATACTTCTTCACCAAAGCATTATTGCGTTTCTGTAAATCCTGCAAACGTTGAATTATCTCATCAAGAGCTTTGGTTTCTTCATTAAACTTGGCAATGGTGTCTACCACAAAACCATGTTCTTTGAAACGTTCCATGAAGGCCTCACGAAGAGAAATAAACTCAGGATCGTCCTGGTCGAAGTTTTGAGTAAACGATGTGATAGTACGTTGCCATTTTTCTTTCAGCTCAACACCACCTGCTATAAGCTTCATCTCCTCAGAGCCAATCTTCGAGAAGTTAAACTCAATATCCATCATAGCTTCGTTGATGAGAGTTTTAGTCTCTTCTCCCAATCCAAAGGCTTCTTTTTGGTTGATAATGTCAATACGGTGTTGTACCTCAGAAAGAAGTTCTGGCAATTTAGAGATTTCCAGCTTTGCAAACTTCTCTTTCATGTCTTCATCACCAAATGTACGGACAATATTAGCCATATTCTTGGCAGCAGTCAGCGCATGCTTCAAGTCAAGCAGAACAGCTTTGTCCTCTTCTGTTGATATTTCAGCTGAGAACTCTTCTGCGTTATTATATGAGTAATCAAACAGAGTCTGGCGGATCTGCTTCATCTGTTCGAGAATTTCCTCTTTGTCCTCAATCACTTGGGTGAAAGTGTCGGTAGAATTACCTTCTCCTGTTTCATCAACATCGTTAAAGCGGTTCAACTCCTGCAAGTATGCTTCGTTGGTTTCTTGGAAATTACGTTTAATATCAGCGAAATCTATCAAGAATCCATATCGCATATCCTTATAAGGGCGATTTACACGTGTGATAGCCTGAAGCAGATTATGGTCTTTTATCTTACGACCAAAATACAAGCGCTTCAAACGAGGCGCATCAAACCCGGTAAGCAACATATTGAATACAATCAGAATATCAATTGTCATATTCTTCTTGAAGTCCTTTACTATTTGCTTACGAGTTTCCTTATCGTCCGTATCATGCAATATGATACCAGCCTTTAATGGGCGGTTTGTGCTTTTATAATCAATGACAGGTTCTGCTGCCAATAAGGTTCCATCTGGCAACTTAAACATTTGAGGTTTTGGCTGATGTTTCTCCCACTCTTCTTGGAAGATATCATACAACCTACGGGCTTGTTCGCTGGTCTCGCAAATAACCATTCCACCCAATGTTTCATCGCCTTGGATTTTTCTGAATTCTCTAAGGTCAGAACTGATATATTGCGCTAATTCATTGACGTAGTTAGGGTGTTCAATGATTTCGGACTTTCGGATATCTTTTTTCTGCACCAATGTATCTAGCTTGTCGTAAACATCCGACAATTTTTCCTTGTATGAGGTCTCAATATCCTCTCGGATAATCTTCAAAGTATAACCGTCTGCAATAGACTTGTCATAATAGTATGTGTGAAGATAATCTCCAAAGACTTTGCATGAAGCGCGTTCCTCTTTCAGTAACGGAGTACCTGTAAGAGCAATTTTAATGGCATTGGAATCTGCCTCAAATAAATTTGCAAGGAAACAACCGCCCGGCTTGTAACCACGGTGTGCCTCGTCCATAATGAACACTCGTTGCAAATTGGTAGCATAATCATTTATACGCACCTTTTCTTTATCCTCAGCAAAACGTTGTATGTTTACCACCGTAATTTCTGCTTGTCCGCTGGTTCCTTGTTGTGCCTGATTATTTCGGAACTGCTCCATCAATTCTGCTCTGGAATTTGCAGTAGAGACAACAAGTCCGCGAGCTTCAAACTCTTGTGTTGCCTGCTCCAGAAGGTCAAGACGATCGACAATGAAATAGAATTTTGCTACTTTATTCTGCTTTGCAAAATAGTCATTGAGCATATATGTCAAGTGGTAAGACAATGCAGTTTTTCCACTACCTTGTGTATGCCATACTACACCTGATGTTACACCTTCGGACAATTTTTGTCGAATTGCCAATGAGGCGAACAATTGCTGGTAACGCATGATGTGTTTCTGGTCGGTAGATTCTATTTTGCCATCTACTTCTCGTTCCATCTTGACATATGCAATACCATATTTCAAGATGTATAAGAAGCGTTCAGGTGAACACATTGAAGTCAATATTCTATTCGTTGGAGTATTGAAATCAAGGTTTGTCTGATATTCTGGGCTTGTGTGAATAACCTGACAGTTATAATCACTCAATATTTTCTTTTCCTCGGCAGGGTTAATATCCTTATATACATAATCTCGATGGAATGGAGCAATCTTTTGTTGGCTGATATTATCCTCTCTGAAACAATTGAATGGGGCGGACGAACGTGCACCAGTACAATAGAATGCACCCTGAATAGGAACAATACCACCTAATGCATCATATTCCATATTGTTGGAGAATATCATCAACTGCGTAATGTTGATAAATCTTCGGAACTTTTTATTGGGGAAACGCTCACGATTCATTCGTGAACTTTCCGCAACCATACCGCCATGATTATTAGGTTTCTTTACCTCCACAACACAAAGAGGTAGACCATTCACGAATAAAGTTATATCAGGGCGAAATTCATCTTGCCCATTCTTGCAAGTGAATTCAGCAGTGAAGTGGAAGACATTGTTTTTGATATTCTCAAAGTCAATCAACTTTACAGGAGAAACCGATTTAAGACGATTGTAGAAACCACGTCCTAAATCATCATCGTTCAGTTCCTTCTTTATATCCTTGAACACTTGTAGATATTCACCCGCATGACCAGGATTCAGTTTCTTGAACTGCTCTTCAAAAACTTGCAAAAGAATATTTGTGTCACCATCATAGATAGTGCCATTCATATCCTCATTGAGTTTTCCGAAGTATGAATACCCAATTCTAGTCAGATGTACCATTGCTGGCATCTGCACTCGTGTTGCTTCACTGAATGCTTTCATCTTATCTGTCTTCTTTATCTGTTATCAAGTCCTTCAAGTCTACATGAAGAACTTCTGCTATTCGTTGAAGAGTCTCAAGGTTAGGCTGAATCCTATTGCAAGCATAAGCATTAACCATACTAAAACTTTTATCAATCTGTTTAGCAAGCCATGTCTGCGATATTCCTTTTTCGGTTAAAACAGCCTTTATTCTATTCAATTTCATACAAATTCTTTATTAGATGCTACAAATATAGCGAATAATATTCGATAAATTGATTATTATAATGTATTTTTGTGGAAGAATTATAGATATGTTAAATTAACAACCTGTACTTATAGATAGAATTTCAGACAAGTGTAAGAGCATGGCTGCCATGGCAGTATTTAGAGATTTATATAACCAGAAGAAAGATATTTATAGTGCCATAGCTGAATTTGTAAAATTAGCCATAGTGGAAAACGGTTGAATTACATTTGATCTTCAAGAAATCTCGAATATCATCAAAGAAAATAATGGGATAGAATTGCCTCTAGCCGTTATTAAACGATCATTAAATAGACTAAACTTCCTTCATAAAGAAAGGGCTACATATACAATGAACTGCACCCCAAAAGTTTTTTGTCTAACTTTTTTTTTGGGGGGGGTGCAGTTCAAAAATTGGCGCAGCCTAATTCCTTATTCAAAAAAAGCGCAAAATCGGCTTAAAAGCAATTAAAATTATAGGTAATGAAAATGCCTGTTGCAACCCTCCATAAATTATTATCAAGCATCTCTGCATAATTACCGATTATTGTGGTATTTCTTTTGATTATTCCAAAAGCAGTGTGGCTCGCGGAGCAAATTTCATGGAGGGAGCAATGGTTATCTTCTCGCCGGTGATGACATTGGTGAACGTGTCGCCGGGGTGCATAATTTCGCCGTAAACAGACATGTCGATATCGGCTTCTTTGTCATTACCGTTCATTATCACTATTGCACGGCGGTTAGCACTCTTGCGCTCATAGACGTACATGCCGTTTGCAGGCATGAAGTGCTTCAATGAGCCTCGGGCAATTGCCTCATTGCCGCGACGCCAATGTGCCAATCGACTGAGGAAGTCGAACGCCTCATTCTGCAATGCCGAGCGTCCGGCAGCCGTAAACTCATTGTGGTCGTCGCCGGGGAATCCTCCGGGCACATCTTGTCGCACACAGCCGTCGGCAACCTTGCGGTCGCCATGCATCAGCAACTCGGTTCCATAGTAGATTTGCGGTATTCCACGTGAAGTGAGCAGGAATGTCACAGCCTGTTTCCACGAGTTCAAGTTCTCGGGTAATGCCTGCAGAAAGCGGTCGGTGTCGTGATTATCGAGGAAAGTAAGCACATGCTGAGCATCTTCGTAGAGATAATCGAGTGAGAGGCGATTGTATATTTCATTCAATCCATCAGCCCATGGCAGAGTAGTTTGCGAGAATGCCTTAGGAGCGATGAGCATCAGCGGGAAGTCCATCACCGTAGGCAACTCGGTGCGTCCTTTCAGGTTTAGTCGGCTCTTGTCCTGCCAGAAAGCCGTGCCGGCAGCCTCGCCATACCAGCACTCGCCCACCACATTATATCCTGGATATTCCTTGTGAATGGCACGAATCCAGCTTGCCATAGAGAGCATATCGGCATAGGGATAAGTATCCATTCTTATGCCATCGATGCGGCTATATTCAATCCACCAAATAGAGTTTTGAATTAAATATTTCAGCACATGGGGGTTCAGCTGATTAAGGTCGGGCATATCGGGCACAAACCAGCCGTTCACACTGCGGTCGAGGTCATAATCGCTCACGTATGGGTCGTTGATTGTCGATAGGCGGAAATTCGTCATAACATCACCTTTGGGGTGGTTATACCAATCGTGCGAAGGCATGTCGAGCATCCAGCGATGTTTGCTGCCGCTATGATTGAAAATCATGTCCATCACCACCTTCAGTCCACGATTATGAGCTTTAGCAATAAGCCCCGCATATTCCTCATTAGTGCCGAATCGCGGGTCCACACGATAATAGTCGGTGGTAGCATAACCATGATAAGAGCCATCGGGCATATCATTTTCGAGCACCGGATTCAGCCAAATAGCAGTCACACCAAGCGAGTCGATATATCCGAGGTGATTTTCAATGCCCTTCAGGTCGCCTCCGTGGCGCGAATTAGGCTTAGTGCGGTCCACTTCCACAGGGAAATGCATAGATTTCACCACATTATTTGAGGCATCACCGTCGGCAAAACGGTCGGGCATAATAAGATATAGCACATCAGAGGCATCAAAAGTAGGGTGCGGCTTTCCGTCGCGCTCACGCATTGCATAAGCCGCTTTCACTGTGGTTTTCCCTATTTTAAACTTAAAGTTCACCGACGTGCCGGGTTTCACCGAGGCGGTGTTAAGATACACGAGCTGATAATTAGGGCTATCCAAGCGCACAATGCTATCAATTCGGGCACCTGAAGCAGCATCAATTTCAGTAGCCGCATCGCGTATTCCCTCGCCATGCACCATAATTTGCAGCGAGGTTTCATTCATTCCACTCCACCAAAAAGGCGGTTCAAAATCCACTTTCGGAGCGTTTTTAGCAGTAGCCGAAAGGCAGAATGCGGCAACTATGACCGCACAGGTAAATCTCATGTGAATCATTTCTTAATTCTTTGTTTAATTTATGAAATCGGGCATATCATCGACGATACATACCCGATTTCACCGGTTTATACTAATGATATTATTCGTTTTATTTCTTCACTATTCTCACATAGTCGATAAGAGCTGTGTTCACTTCACCGTTCATATTGCGGCAATAAGGCTCTATATACATAATTTGGAGCACATTCTTTCCGCCGAGCAGCTCCACTTGCATGCGGTTGCTGAATCCGCTGCTTTGCCAATCGCCCGAACCGCGTTGCGGCATCACGATAGCACCTTGCAGGTGAGTATTGACAAATAGCATGCGAATGGCGCACTTACTGTCGGTGTTAATCGGACCGTTGCCGTTGGCATATTTCACGTCGACGTAATAGGTTCCGGCAGTAGGCACAATCACCGGAATGGAAATGTCGGTATTGGCTGTGGTGGTGATTTCCACAAAATCATTGGCACACTCCCCCTCCAAAAGCGAGGTTCCGCTCTTGGCAAACTCCTCACACTGATAAATCATCACATTCTCAGCCTGGGCTCTATCTATAGGCTCGCTGATAAAGCCATCGAAAGCCTCACCCGAGGGCATCACTGCAAGCGAAACGAACGAATCATTTGCAGGAAGACTGAACACTCCCGATGCCGATGTTGCCACCGTTTTTCCATTGGCAAGGAGAGAATATTTCACGCCTTTTTGCACATTCATCACCGAGTCGGCATCATCGCTGTGTGCCACGACAGGCGTAGCAGGCATGTCGGTCATAGCAGTGAGGTTCATCTTCTGCGAATAAGAGCGTCCCTGCTTCATTGCAATGTACACTTTGTGCTCACCTTTAAGGCTTGCGGGGAAGAAATTATCCTCTATCTTCTTGCCGTCGATTTCAATCGAAGCAATTTCATTGCCCGAGCCTTCAATTTCTATATCTATTACCGCATTGCGATATTTGAAGTGGCTTATTTTCATATTTTCGGGGAAACACGACGGAATCAAGGGATTAAACTCTATACCACTCGTCTTGAACTCCATTCCGGCAAACACCCTGAAAATCATTGCCACATTGCCGGTGCAACTCCACAGCTGGGCATCGCTATTGATGGGTACGCCCTTGTAATCGCCTGTCGATGCCACAAACAGCTCTTTGTGCGTGCCAAACATGGCAGCGGCACGATACATGGCACCGAGTCCGCATCGCAAAGCGTTCTCATTGCCTACACGAGCGGCGGCAATGTTCCAAAATGCCTGAACAAATGGCCACACAGCATCATTATGATATGGACGCACACCTTTCATGCGAGGGAAGGTAGATGGAATGCCAAAGGGGGTGAAAGGCGTACGCTCAATGAGTGTTTCGGCGCGGTCGTCATCGGCAATGCCGAGAATTACGCTCAGCGCCTGCCCGAGATTATCGAGCGAAGGCGATTTCACCGGCGTCACTCCACCATAGAGATAAGCTGAATAAAATCCTTTATCTTCCTGCCACAAGTTCTGGTTGATTGCATCTTTTATGCGCTTTCCCTGCTCCATATAATCGGTAGATACACCGAGGATATCGCCCATTTCGGCAAGTATAAAGAACGACTGAGCAAAGAGTATATTCGTGCCCAAGCACATCGACTCATAGATATCTTTAGGCTGCATCCACTTAGGATACGACTGCTCGCGCCAGTCGAGATACGACTGCTCGCCATGCATCAGCCCTACACTGCGGTCGAGAGCCACAAGTCGGTCGTCTTCGATAGAATTACGCGCCACATTGTAAGCATATTTCAGCCACTCTTCATCGCCGGTCACCTTATAAATTTCCCAAGCGGCAAAAATCCACACCACACGGTCGGTCGACACGGGCCAAGAGCCTCCGGTTCCTGTATCTTGCACAATACGGTCGTTTTTCACCTTAGCTTTCAAGCTGGCAATAGCCCTAACAGGGTCGAGATAGGCAAGAGCGAGATAAGTGGAGTAGCTCACATCGCGCGTCCACACCCCGTCCCACTTCACTCCGGCACGATAAGTGCCGTCGGGGCGCTGACATTTCACTATATTGTCTATTGCCATGTTATAGAGAGCATCGACAAGCATATAAGGCGAGTCGAATTGAGGGAAGTTGTCATTGGGCGCATCGATTTTCCAGCTCCTCGATGCATTATTGTCTTTATCCTTGGGCGAGCGATAGTTCGATTCAATGGCAAGGGGGCTTAAAGCCACTGCCACATAATCGCCTTGCACCACGCTGTCGGTCGACACTGAATACAAATCATTTTTCACTATTACATCGTCACTCATTACGTGACCTTTGCATGCAATAGGCATCACCGCCAATATCACCAAAGTAAATACGCCTAAAAGCAAATTTATCTTTCTCATATCGTATTAGAATTGAATACCTACAAAGATAGCACAAGGCGCACAGAGTGGCAAATAAAAACGCAGGTTTTTATTCCGCACTCTTGCGCACCTTATGTGTTTTATCCCTCAACCGCGAAAGGATATGCTATCAGTTGTTAGAATTCACTCGTAAAGTGGAAACGTATTTTCGGGAAATCGCTCTGCGCCATTTGGAGCACATAGCCCGAATCGGCGAGAAATACATCGCGCCCGTCGCGGTCGAGTGCCATAAATTGGTGCTTGCGGCGCTTGAACGCCTCGAGAGCTTCGGCATCGTCGCTCTCAATCCAGCATGCCTTGTAGAGATGTATAGGCTCCCAGCGGCATTGAGCGCCATACTCATGCAGGAGGCGATATTGTATTACTTCAAATTGCAACTGCCCCACAGTGCCTATAATCTTACGTCCGTTGAATTGATTGACGAATAGCTGAGCTACACCCTCGTCCATAAGCTGCTCCACGCCTTTGTTGAGCTGCTTGGTCTTCATTGGGTCGGTATTTTCTATATACTTGAACATTTCAGGCGAGAAACTCGGCAATCCGCGATAGTGCAACTCTTCTCCTTCAGTGAGAGTATCGCCAATCTTGAAAGTGCCATTATCGGGAATACCGACAATATCGCCGGGATAAGCCTCGTCTACAATATCCTTTTTCTGCGCCATAAAGGCTGTAGGCGACGAGAATTTCAGCATCTTGCCGCTTCGCACATGCTTGTAATTGGCATTGCGGTGGAATATACCCGAACAAATTTTCACGAAGGCAATGCAACTGCGGTGATTCGGGTCCATATTGGCATGAATCTTGAACACGAAGCCCGAGAATGCCTCCTCTTCGGGATTGACCATGCGCTCCTCGGCTTTTGTGGGACGCGGCGACGGAGCAATGCGCACAAAGCAGTCGAGAAGCTCCTTCACTCCGAAGGTGTTCAAAGCCGAGCCGAAAAACACCGGAGCCACCTTTCCGCTGAGATAATCCGGCTCGCTGAATTCGGGATACACACCCTCAATCAGCTCCAAGTCATCGCGCAACTTAGTAGCATCGGCATCGCCCACGGCGACATCGATTGCCGGGTCGTTGATATCATTGATTTCCACACGCTCGGTCACCTTCTGCTTGTCGGGGGTAAAGAGGTCGAGTCCACCCTCGTAGATATTATATACGCCCTTGAATCGAGCACCGATATTGATAGGCCAACTCAGCGGTCGCACACTGATTTTCAGCTCGCTCTCAAGCTCATCGAGAATATCAAAGGGGTCGCGACCTTCGCGGTCGAGCTTATTGACGAAGATAATGACCGGAGTGTTTCGCATGCGGCACACCTCCATGAGTTTACGCGTCTGTTGCTCCACACCTTTAGCCACATCGACAACGATGATTACGCTATCGACGGCAGTAAGTGTGCGATAAGTATCTTCGGCGAAGTCTTGGTGACCGGGAGTGTCGAGAATATTGATTTTATAATCGCCATAGTTAAAACCCATAACCGATGTTGCCACCGAAATACCGCGTTGCTTCTCAATTTCCATCCAGTCGGAAGTGGCGGTTTTCTTTATCTTGTTTGACTTCACGGCACCTGCCACGTGGATAGCTCCACCGAAAAGTAGCAACTTCTCAGTGAGGGTTGTCTTACCGGCATCAGGGTGCGAAATTATGGCGAAAGTTCGCCTTTTGCTTATTTCAGTAGTTAAATTTGACACTTTATTATCTATGTTTATCAGTTTTTCTATAATTGTCCTGTTATCTCAGCTATACATTTCACAAGGCTGTCTTCCCAGTAGGGAATTGTTATGCCGAAAGTCGACTTGATTTTCGATTTATCGAGCACGCTGTAAAACGGGCGAACGGCACGGGTGGGATAATCCTTGCTTTTTATGGGCTTCACATTGCACGTTGTGATTCCGGCAATGCGATGAATGGCTTTTGTAAAATCATACCACGAAATGGCGCCCTCATTGCTGAAGTGATAAATTCCGCTGCGCCACTCCTTGTCGGTAATTATGGCAAAAATGGCGGTTGCAAGGTCGTGAGCTGCCGTGGGCGTGCCTACTTGGTCGCACACCACGCTGAGGGTGTCGCGCTCTTTGCCGAGGGCAATCATCGTCTTTACGAAATTTTTTCCGTAGGGTGAATATAGCCACGACGTACGCACAATGATGCTATCGGGGGCAAACTTCATCAGCTCGCGCTCACCATTGAGCTTTGTACTACCGTACACCGACTTGGGGTTAGGCTCATCGCACTCCTCGTATGGACGATAGCCATAGCCATCGAACACATAATCGGTGGAAATGTGGAGCAGCTTTGCACCAAAGTTGCGAGCCGCACTCGCAAGATTCGCCACAGCTTCTATATTCAACTTGGCACACATCACCATGTCGTCTTCGGCACGGTCCACTGCCGTGTAGGCGGCACAATTCACTATAATGTCGATTGAATTTTTCTCCACAAATTCATTCACCGCACGGGCATCGGTGATATCGAGGGTGTCGACATCGGTGAAGAATGCATCAAACACACCCTGATTGGCAGCAATAACATTGCGCATCTCGTTTCCGAGCTGACCTCCGGCTCCGGTAACTAACAGATTTTTTGGCATTTTTCTCAAAAAATTTTGGTAGGTTAAGTTAGCTATGAAAGTTTGCTCCGCTCGTCATCGTCGGTGTCGTCGTCGAATATCGGTCGCTCTTCATTGCGCTTGTAGAACCGGGCGAGCATCGACAGGAATCGCGCAATCTGCTTCACTGCTTGTTGTGTGCCCTCGCTCACCTCACGATGCTGAAGCCTCAGCAACATGGTGCCATAGAGAGCATTGAAGCAGGTTTCAATTTCTCCCGACTTGTCTTCTCCTGATTTTGCACGAAGCTCAACGATAAAAGGCAGTGTCTTATAGAATTCAGCCCCGTATTCGGGAAACTTGGGCGATTTGAGCAATTCCTGATGCAAATCGGCTAACCTGATTATCACGTTTTTATTGATTTGCAAATGTCCGCTATCGCGCACATTTTCAAGCTCCATCATCTTGATTATGTTCTCAAACCAATCACGCGCCGCAGCACGCTCCTGCTCGGGCATCTTCGATATTATATCGGCATCAATGCGGTCAATATCACGATTATAAGCTCTCACAAGGCTCTCCATCTGCCACATGTGGAGCAGGTATTCGGCTATATTGCTCTTTCTTAAATCGTCGGCAATCATAATCAACCGAATTTACTGATTTTTCGCAATGCGGGTTCGTTGATAATCTTTATGCGGCGCCCATCGACGGTGATAATCTTCTCACTGACAAATGCCGAGAGTGTGCGAATGGCATTCGACGTAGTCATGTTTGAAAGATTGGCTATATCTTCGCGAGCCATATAGATTTTCAGCGTTTCGCCATCTTCCTCGAAGCCGTAGTTATCAATAAGCAGCGATAACGACTCGGCAAGACGCCCGCGAATGTGCTTCTGCGTGAGATTTACCATCTTGGTGTCCGAACCGCCAAGATGCTTCGACAATTCATGGATAAAGAACCATGCAAGCTGCCTGTTGTCGTCGATTAGCTTCGACACAAGGTCCATGCTGATAGCCCCGAGTACCGATGGCTCAAATGCTGCCGTGCTCGACACATACGGTTCATGTGCAAAATAGGCTCGATACCCGAAATACTGTATCGGGCGATAAAGACGCAATATCTGCTGCCTTCCGCCTATTCCGTCCTTGAACATCTTCACTTTTCCCTTCAGCAAGCACCATAGATATTCAGGCTCATCGTTCTCAGCATATATAATTTGATTTTTCTTGAAATTATGAATTACAAAATTATCGACTACAATATGCTTCTCATCTTGCGAGAGGACGGACCACAACTCGGCAAGGTCTTCGCTCATTACCTTCTCAAGAGTACTCTTTTTTATCATACCAAAAATTCCACAAAATTGTCGAGTGCTATAAAACATTGCTTTACAGCATGCAAATTTACACATTATTAATGTAATCGCCAAAATTTAAGCGAAAAATTGCAAAAATCGCACTCAAGGGAGCAGTGAATTGCACAACTATTATGCATACTCTCCGGAATTAATAACTGACGTAATGGCAGATTTTTTTCGGTTTTGGCAGTTGGCACAACTATTGCAACAATCACTCTACGAGCGACGCTCGGAATTCAGACGGAAATCCCGGAGAACAAAGAGCGAAGCCCGAATAATTAATAAACTTTGATTAATAACAAAAAAACAGATAAAGATTATGGGAAAGATTATTGGTATCGATTTAGGTACGACAAACTCTTGCGTTTCAGTTCTTGAAGGCAACGACCCCGTCGTAATTCCTAACAGCGAAGGACGCAACACCACTCCTTCAATTGTAGCATTCGTTGATGGTGGCGAAAGAAAAGTCGGCGAGCCAGCTAAACGCCAAGCTATCACTAACCCTACTCGCACGGTATTCTCCATTAAGCGTTTTATGGGCGAAAGCTACGACCAAGTACAAAATGAAATAGCTCGTGTGCCCTATAAAGTGGTACGCAGCAGCAATAACCAGCCGCGAGTTAATATCGATGGTCGCGACTACACTCCGCAAGAAATCTCGGCAATGATTCTTCAAAAGATGAAAAAGACTGCCGAAGACTACCTCGGACAGACGGTGACTGAAGCCGTAATTACGGTGCCTGCCTACTTCAACGACTCACAGCGTCAAGCTACTAAAGAAGCCGGCGAAATTGCAGGACTCACAGTGAAGCGTATCGTGAACGAGCCTACTGCCGCCGCTCTTGCCTACGGACTCGACAAATCGACAAGCGACAAGAAAATCGCAGTGTTTGACCTCGGTGGAGGTACTTTCGATATCTCAATCCTTGAACTTGGCGACGGCGTATTTGAAGTGAAATCGACCAATGGCGATACTCACCTCGGTGGCGACGATTTCGACCACGTGATTATCGACTGGCTTGCCGATGAGTTCAAGAATGAGGAGGGCGTGGACCTTCGTCAAGACCCGATGGCTCTGCAACGCTTGAAAGAGGCTGCCGAGAAAGCAAAAATCGAGCTTTCAAGCACCACTACAAGCGAAATCAACCTGCCCTATATCATGCCGGTGAACGGAATTCCAAAGCACCTCGTAAAGACTCTTACTCGTGCTAAATTCGAGCAACTTTGCGACAGCTTGATTCAAGCCACTATCAAGCCTTGTGAACAGGCATTGAAAGACGCCGGAATGACGCCGTCGGATATCGATGAGGTAATCCTTGTGGGTGGTTCTACGCGTATTCCTGCCGTGCAGCAAATTGTGGAGAAGTTCTTCGGCAAAGCTCCATCGAAAGGCGTTAACCCCGATGAGGTGGTGGCCGTGGGTGCGGCAATACAAGGCGGTGTGCTGAGCGGCGACGTGAAAGACGTGCTTCTGCTCGATGTAGTGCCTTTGTCGGTCGGTATCGAAACCCTCGGAAACGTGATGACTAAGCTAATTGAAGCTAACACCACTATTCCTACTCGCAAGAGCGAAGTATTCTCAACGGCTGTCGATAACCAACCCTCTGTGGAAATCCACGTGCTTCAAGGCGAGCGTCCTATGGCTAAAGACGATAAGACCCTCGGTCGCTTCCACTTAGACGGTATCACCCCGGCTCCGCGCGGTGTGCCGCAAATCGAAGTGACATTCGAAATCGATGCCAATGGTATCCTCAACGTTTCGGCTAAGGATAAAGCCACAGGCAAAGAGCAAAGCATCAGAATCGAGGCTTCAAGTGGATTGACCGACGAGGAAATCAAGCGTATGAAGGCTGAAGCTGAAGCTAACGCCGCTGCCGACAAGGCTGAAAAAGAGCGTGTCGACAAAATCAACCAAGCCGACTCGATGATTTTCCAAACCGAGAAGAGCTTGAAAGAACTTGGCGACAAACTCCCTGCCGACAAGAAGAGCCAAATTGAAGGTGCTCTTGCCAAGCTGAAAGATGCTCACTCCAAGCAAGACATCGCAGCCATTGATGCTGCAATGAAGGAACTCGAAACGGTGTTCCACGCTGCATCGCAAGATATGTACAACGCTCAGCAGCAAGCCGGTGCACAGCAGGGTCCTAACCCCGGTGCAAACCCCAACCCGGGTAACAACAACGGCGGCAACGACGTAACCGATGTTCCCTTCGAGGAGGAGAAGTAAGTATAGATAAGTAACATACTGAAAATAAGAAGAGGCTGTATCGTAATGAACCGGTTACGACACAGCCTCTTCTTTAATTCTTGGAATTTTAGAAATTCCCGGGCGTGATAAATTTGGATTGAGGCTATCGGTGCTTTACTATCACAAGGCGCGCATCCGACCCGTCTATACCATATTCGCTCACAAGAATATACTGCTCGCTGCAGGCTATGCCATAGCATCGCCCGTCGGACTTTTGCACTTGATTGCACCAATAAGTGTCATTATCATCGAAAAGTTTGAAGGTGTTACCATTGATAGTGTAAGGCTGGTTAATGTAGGAGCCTTGCAACACATAGAGGTTGGAGATGCGTAAATCGGCTATACCGAGAGCATTCACCTCGTCAATAAAAGTTTTCTTCAAGGGGTGGTCGGCATGTGGTATTTCATTTGCAGGCAGTTTCCAACGCTTCAATGTGGGATAGTAGTTGCGAAGCACCTCCTTATATTCGCAGCAAGTGAGATTCTGCCCTGTAGCTTTGTTGTAGTCAGCCACATACATCGAGCAAAATTCCACCATCTCCTCCATAGTGAAATCGCCGGTGAAGGCTCCATCTTTGTAGCAATAAATACAGTAATACTCGCTTTTGCTGCCGTCGGCATTAGTTCCGCACAGTTCGTCTGTCAAAGGCATTCCGCAACTTTGGCAAAATTTAGTTTCGTTATTTTCCATTTTCTAAAGTCATTAATGTGATTCAAACGCCGCAAAAGTAGCGATAAATTCTACGCCACCTTTGTAAAAATCGGTCATTATGCAAATAAATCATATAATTCCGAGTCAGCGGATTTTTTGGTGGTGGCGTTTACCGGCGGGTTGTGTTATTTGACAGGTGGCAGATTTTTTCCCGGTGAATGGAGTTTTTTTAGTGGGTGGCGGTAAAACAAAATCGCTACCATAATTTCGGCAACAACATTTCTGCAACAATCAATTATTCGGGAAATAATTATAATACTATAATATGATATCATATTTTCATCCATAAAATTCATTTCCACAATAGAGCACCGAGCTATGCATTGCCGCATGAAAGAGCAAGGCTCCTCACTCACGCGAGAAGCCTGCCAAAGATATAAAGAATCAAACTGTAAAAAAACAATAATCTTTCAGTCTTTTTTGTCAGAGCACGCCTTGTGCCATCATTGCATTTGCCACTTTCATGAATCCTGCCACATTGGCACCTTTCACATAGTTCACATAGCCGTCGGCTTGCTTGCCATAGCGCATGCACTGCTCGTGAATGTTAGCCATAATACCTTTCAGCTTCATATCCACTTCCTCGGCGCTCCATGATAGTTTTTGCGAGTTCTGCGCCATTTCCAATCCCGACACCGACACTCCGCCGGCATTAGCCGCTTTGCCCGGAGCATAGAGTATGCGAGCTTCGATAAAGCGGTGCACTGCCTCGGGCGTGGAGGGCATGTTTGCGCCTTCCGATACTGCAAAGCACCCGTTATCAAGCAGCGTGCGAGCATCATCGCCATCGAGTTCGTTCTGTGTAGCCGAAGGCATTGCAATGTCGCATTTCACGCCCCATGGACGTCCGCCTTCAAAGTATTCGCAACCGTATTCCTCGGCAAATTCGCGTATTCTGCCGCGATATATGTTCTTGAGCTTAAAGATATAGTCGAGTTGTTCGCGAGTAATGCCCTCGGGCACATAGATTGTGCCGTTGGAGTCGCTCATCGTCACCACCTTTGCACCGAGCTGAAGCAACTTGTCGGCAGTGTAGGTAGCCACGTTGCCCGAGCCGGAGATAGCCACCGTCTTACCCTTGATGTCGATGCCGCGTGTGGCAAGCATATTAAGCAGGAAGTAGACGTTGCCGTAGCCTGTAGCCTCAGGGCGCACAAGCGAGCCTCCGAATTCCAGACCCTTACCGGTGAATGTTCCGGTGTGCTCGCGTGCCATCTTTTTGTACATACCGAACATATATCCCACTTCACGTCCGCCTACACCTATGTCGCCGGCAGGAACATCGGTATGAGGACCGATGTGGCGCCACAATTCAGCCACAAAAGCTTGGCAGAAACGCATTATTTCCATATCCGATTTCCCCTTAGGATTGAAGTCGGAACCGCCTTTTCCTCCTCCCATTGCAAGTGTGGTAAGCGAGTTCTTGAACGTCTGCTCAAAAGCAAGGAACTTAAGAATCGACAAGTTGACCGATGAGTGGAAGCGAATACCACCTTTGTAGGGACCTATAGCATTGTTGTGCTGAACTCGATAGCCCATATTGTTCTGCACACGACCCTTATCATCAATCCACGAAACGCGGAAAGTGAAAATTCTATCGGGTATGCACAATCTTTCTATTAGATTGTAACGCTCAAATTCAGGATGCTCATTATAGGCGTCCTCAATTGTTGTCAACACCTCCTCAACTGCCTGCAAATATTCAGGTTCGTTGGGAAATCTGCGCTTCAAGTCATTCAATACTTCACTTGATTTCATCTGCTTAATGTTTCTTTGTGTTTTTATACTAAATCCGTTATTATCTGCGCAAAGTTAAAAATAAATTTCTAATTGCATTACATTTTATCGCAAAAATATGCTTTTTTGTGTAATATTTTAATCTTTCACACATTTTTGGTTTTAAATCAATATGTTTTCAGACACTTTTGCTTCAAAATGAAAAGCAAAGACTATAGCGACTGATATCCGTCAGTCTTTCAGCGACTGATACACTATTGAGAACAACTTCGGGCGTATTCCCAAGCTGTTGAATGCCGCATTGTGGCGGGTGGGATACACGCGGTTGCACAAGAATATGAATATCAGATCGTTATCGGGGTCGACCCAGAATGCTGTGCCCGTGAAGCCGAGATGCCCGAAAGTAGCCGCCGTGGCCTCGCTGCATGTGGGCGAATTTCTCTCGCAACTCTTGTCGGGCTTATCAAATCCGAGTCCGCGGCGCGAATCTTCGCACTTCTCCTTGCAGAATAGTGCCACTGTGGAATGCTTCAAGTAGCGGTCGCCGCCATACTCTCCACCATTGAGCCACATCTGGCACAGCTTGGCAAGGTCGTTGGCGTTAGAAAAGAGTCCGGCATTCCCCTGCACACCCCCCGAGAATGCTGCCGTCTCATCGTGAACATAGCCCTGCACTACCTGTCGGCGCAGGAATGTGTCGTGCTCGGTGGGAGCAATCATTTCTTTCGGGAAACGCTCCAAGGGGCGATAGAGCGTGTGATATGCGCCGAGCGGGGCAAAAAAATTCTTTTCCACAAAGGCATTATGTGCCTCATGAGTGATATTTTGCTCCAGGTTCATGAGCAGACAGAAGTTAAGACAGCTGTAGAGGTAGCTTTTCGGCTTTCGCAACTTTGCGGTGTATATGCGGCTCATTATGGTGTCGTAAGTGCTATTTCCAACGAAAATTCCCTTGGCAGCTTCGGTAGGAAAATCCTTGCTACGCTCGCCTGCAGTGATGTCGGAGCGCAAGCGTGCATTCTTGTTGGCAAAAGAATTAGGACCCACATTGATGGAATAAGTGGCATCGCGACGGCTGCGAAAGAGCGGTCCGGCATAAGAGTTGCGGTCGAGCATCACGTCGTTCATGCTTAGAGCGGCAGGCATTCCCGACCGGTGAAAAAGCAGGTCGCGAATGGTAATATCTTCCTTGTCGCCTCCACACAATTCATCGATATATCGGCTTGCCTTGTCATCGAGATTAATCAAGCCGCGGTCGTAGAGCTTCATTATGGCGGGCAACGTTCCTGCGGCTTTCGACACAGAGGCAAGGTCATAAATCGTATTCACATTGACCGGAGTGCGACTTTTGGTGTCGGTAACGCCGTAGTTTCTGTTGCACACCACCTTGCCGTGGCGAGCCACAAGCACCTGACAGCCGGGGAAAGCCTTCATTTCAATGCCTTTCTCGCATAGCGAATCGATTTTTGTGAGCATAGAGCTGCTGATTTTCTCCTCCTCGGGAATAGTGTAGCCCAAGCGAGTGGCTTTAAATTTCACGCCATCTCCCGCCTTTGCCACGCCCTTCACCGTCACCGGCATTACGCCTCGAGCGGCATTTCCGCCAAAGATTGTCTGTGCGGCATAGTCTTGCGCAATATTGCAATTTTCATAGGCAAGCACCACCGAGCGCGAGTGCTTCACCACCGACTTGTAATTCTTCAGGTTATAGGGCTGTGCAAAAATCACCGACACGGCATTGTGTATTTTCGATGTAAGTGAAGTCATTGCGGCACGAGAGGCGGCATTATCGGTGTGGCATGCAAGAATCACCACATCGTAGTCCTTTAGTTTCTTTACAAGAGCCGAAATATCATCGCTTGCTCGGCAGCTGAAGCGGTGAGTGGGCATATACATGGCACAACGCTGCTGTAGCATGGTTTCGGTGCCATCGTCGCTTCCTATAGTCACCACCGCCACTTGCTTGCGCTCAAGGCGTGTGAGGGGGAGCTGTCGGTGACCATCTTTCAGCACCGTTATAGCACCTGCCCACAGGCGGCGAGCCACCTTGTGAGCTTCAGCCGAGTTTATCACGTCGGCCACATGGGCAAGGTCGACGGCTTGCGGCTTTGCAAGTCCGAGAGCATACTTGTAGCGGAGCACTTTGGCACAGCGTTCGTCGATTATGCTCTCACTGATGCGTCCTTTCTTTATTGCCGCCTTTATTTCGGCTATGTCTTTGCCGAGATTGCGCGGCGAGAGCAAAATGTCGACTCCGGCGAGCAGTGCCGTCACGCAGTTTGACTCGCCCATATCGGCTCCGCGCATTGCCAAGCCGTCGGTGAACACCAATCCGCCGAAATGCATCTTCTTTTTCAGCAGTTCGGTGACGTGAACATCCGACATCGACGACGGGATTCTGCGCTTATCGATAGCCGGCACATAGAGGTGCGCCACCATAATTCCCGACAATCCGGCATCGATGTATCGGCGAAATGGCAACAACTCACACATTTTCAACTCAGAGAGTGTCTTGTCGACGGTAGGGAGCACCTTGTGGGAGTCGGCTGCCGGATTGCCATGCCCGGGAAAATGCTTTGCCACGGTGAGAACGCCATTGTCCTCCATGCCTTTGGCGAATGCTATGCCCTTGTGTGCCACCGTCTCGGGATTTTCACCGAAGGAGCGCATTCCTATGGCAGGGTTATCGGGATTATCATTCACATCGAGAACGGGAGCGAAATTCACATGCACGCCTATCGCCACACACTCGCGCGCCATCTCCCTGCCGTATTCATATAGCAGACGGTCGTCGTCGATTGCACCGAGAATCATATTCTTGGGAAATACGGGAGCATCTTTGAGCCGCATCGACAGCCCCCACTCGGCATCGGCAGTGACCATAAGCGGCACTTTTGCAAGCGACTGTGCATAATTGTTCATCTTTGCTTGCGACATTATGTCGCCCTTGGTAAAGAGCAGACCGCCTATTTTGTATTTCTCCACATTGCGCTTCACCACAGCAAGATTGGCGTGCGAATCGTCGGGCATTGTCTGCATCACTATCAATTGCCCTATTTTCTCATCAATGGTCATCGACCGCATAGTGGTGTCGACCCATGTTTCCATATCATTCTTGTCGACAGTGTTGAATATCTTGGGCTGTCGGTCGGCTGCTATCACTACAGCTGTAGCAACGCCGAGCACCATAAAAGCTATGATTTTTCTTTTTATGTTTATCCTCATTTTTTCGTTTCGCTTCACTCAGTGTCTTTATAGATTCGCATCGATTCAGGCTTCATTTTCTCACCATTCGCTGTTTTTTGGTAGGATTCACTTTCCTGCCTTTACGCTCCATCTCCTTGAGATAGAGGAGCATGCGGTTGCCAAATTTCATCGTGTCAACGAAAATCCGCTCGCAGGTGGTCATCGGCACCATGTAGTCACCACCATTGGCAAGATAGTCGAGTGTAGCCACCGTGTAGGTAGCATCGGCATCTATTGTCTTACCGCCTACCGTGGCTTTGAGAATGCGAGCCATCTTGGAGTCGGACACAGGAGTATATTCCACATAGGCTTGGCGGCTCACAAGGTCGCCTCCTCTGCCTCCCATCACGGCGAGGGCATTGAGTAGCTGCCTGCCACTCATCTTCAGCACCACTATCTTGTTGTCGAAGGGAAACATAGAGTTCACAAGACCTTCCGACACAATGCCTTTGGTGAACGACTGGCGTATGCCTCCGGCATTCATTATCGTCATATCGATTTTCAGCGAGGAGATTTCGCTTATAATGTCGAAAGCGGCATCGGCAACGAAATTCCACATCATCGCCGAACTTCTGCCCACATCGCAGGCGCAGTGTGCCACAGGGTGGTTCATCAGCGAGTCCACTTTAGCCTTGAAAGGGGCAAGATAGGCTCGCAATTGCGGATAATCAGTGCGGTTGTCGTAGCGACGGTCGACGGGCATCAATCGATAGTCGGCAATGCGTAGCGAGTCGAGGTCGAGAGCTATATATCCCACATTCTTCCCCGACGAACCCGTCTGCGTCACTGCCACTTCTCTGCCTTCGGCATTCTTAAGCAGCCATGGCACCGACTTCGTTGCAGCAGGATTTATCACCGTGTGCGAGTGCCCGCCTATCACAAGGTCGATATTCCGGCTATGGCTCACTATCATATCATCGGTGGGATTGGCTTCAACTCCGCCATTATAGCCCACATGCGAGAGTACTACCACATAGTCCACATGCTCCACGCGCTTCAAGAAAGCTGCCGTGAGTTCGGCTATCTCGGCGGCATTAGAATACTCCACGCCCACACTGTTCACCGGCGAAATCATTCCCTCGGGCAGCAAATTTATTCCCACCACGCCTATGCGCTTCCCGCCATATTCCTTTATGATATATGGCTTGAAAAGCCCCTCAAGCGGCGTCCCCGCCAGATTATAGTTGGCATTCAGACGCGGAGTGTGCATAGTGCCGAAAAATCGCTTCAGCGGCTGCATTCCATTGTCGAACTCATGATTTCCCACAATATAGGCATCATATCCGAGGCTGTCGAGCATAGCAAACTCCACCTCCCCTTTGAACAGATTGAAATACACCGTTCCCTGCACGGCATCACCGGCATCGAGCAGCATCACATATTTCTCGGCTTGCCGCACGCTGTCAATCAATGCTTTGCGGCGAAGTATTCCGCCACGGTCGGCATAGTCGGCATCTATCTGGCTGTGAGTATCGTTAGTTGAGAGAATCACCAAGCGCTCGGCTTGTAGCTCAATATTCGAAAACCACGCTATTGCAGCTAAAAAAAGCAATATTTTTATCCCCATTTTCATAATTTCACCTGATTTTTAAGTTTTTCATCAAAACTTCCACGAAATTAGCAATAATCGCCGAAATAGCCAACGATAACTTTCTTTTTCTTCATCGCCTTCAGCCAAATCACCGCCACCGCCCTTGGCGAGAGCCGGGTGCGCTACGGTTGTGGAGTCAGCGGATTTTCCGACGGAAAGGCAATAATGCTAAAGGAGGGGGTAGAAATTCAGTGGGGATAGGCTGAGTTGCACATTTTTATGGAATCCTCAACTGCGGTGAGAGTCGCTATGGTGGTAGCGACCTTTTCTCTCGGTGCGCGTGGAATATTGAATGGCACGCACCGGGCAGCGATGAATACAACTGAGGCACATGGTGCACGAACCATGCCACTGCGGAGTGCCATTGGAGAGTGTTATGTTGTGCACCGGGCACGTCTTTTCACATAGCCCGCATGAAGTACACTTTGCGGCATCGGCACGAAATCCGCAGTCGCTCATAGCATAGCGCAAGAACCATGCTCGCAGAAGTGAGGATTTCAGCCGCTTCCAGCTTCCGGTGACAACATCTGTAACCCGCTCGCGCGCAGCAATTTGCCGTGCCACATAGTCCACGCGCTCCACGGCAGCGGCAAGTTTACTCTGCTCCACGTTCTTGGCATCGACATCAAAGCCCGGAAGGAGTATATAATTATTAGGCATCTGCACCGAGAATGCCGCATCTCCGGTCACAGGACAAGGGAGCGATTTTCGCCAAATATCAGCTGAAAGTCCCACATCGTCGCCACAAGTGGTGACCATGTAGCAATAGTTGGATTGTTGCGAGTAGCCTTGGAGCTTCAATTTGCCCATAAAAGCGAGCACAATAGGTGGCGGACCCCATGAATAGGTGGGAAACACCATTCCCACGCTCTCATCGGGAGCAAGCTCAAAGCTATAGCTTTGGGAGTTAATGGCATCGGCAATCGCCACAAGCCTATCACCGAGCAAGCCGGCAAGTCGGCGAGCCACCCACAAGCTATTGCCGGTGCCACTGAAATAGAATATCATAGCATCAATGAATTTTCACGAGTGTTGCACCAAACCCGTACTCACGGAAACTGGCATCTTGGGCTTCGCAACGAGGATATTTGCGTCGCAACTCATCGAGCAATGCTTTGCGCAGCACTCCCTCGCCCTTTCCGTGGATAAACACAATTCTCGTACCGGCATGCTTCACATTGGCATTCATCACCTCGCGGAACTTGTCGAGCTGATAATTGAGCATATCGGCATTGCTCATTCCTGCAGTAGTGTCGACAAGCTCGCCGATGTGCAAGTCGCACTCTATGATTTCGCCTTTGCGCTTCTCTCTGCGCTCCACCGGCTTGCGCACAGGGCGGTCGACGGCACGCTTCTGCTGCATGGCACGCTCAAGCTCGCCGCTGTCGACAGTGAGCATGCGTGCAGGACGGTCGTTGCGCACAATGTCGAGTGCAAGCACGGGCGAATCGAAATACTCATTGTCGTGGAAACAATGAATCTTGTAGAACTTGGTGGTGTCGAGCCGATGCTCCACAAGAGCCGGATTCTTCAGCTTGAAGTCGCGGTCGGCTTTGAATGCTGCATATTGCACCGCCACACGCGACATGTCGGGCAAGGCATCGTGAGCAAATTCATCGAGCAACACCTGCATATTAGGCTCCACAATGCCGTGAAAGCGGGTGCGCCACAGTCCGTCGGCATTGTCGCCACGAGTCATATAGGTGACATATAGAAAATAGTTGCTATCGTTCACAAGATAAGCATAATAGGTGGTAGTGTTCAGATGCTTCAGCTCTCGCGGTTCGTAGGCGAGGAGCACATTAAGGGTGTCGCCCTCCTCGGTTTCCACCACAGGCATATCCAACGCCGCCGGTTTTGGAGCTGCAGTAGGTTTCTGCTCCTTGCTCTTTGGCGGCACCAAAGGGCGGTCGTAGGCAGTAGCCTTAGGTTTCGATTCATCAACCACCACACACTCACGCAAAAGCACCGGCTGCTCAAAGCCGTCGGCATCTTCCACGTATGCTATTCCCGCCTCTATACGGGAAATACGTCCGCCCCCTGTAGCATTCAGGAAGCGGACTATATCATTCACTTTTGCCATTACACAAAAAAACGTTATTATAGCGCACACATCGCCTTAGCGACGGTGCTTAAATCACACACAAACGAATTTAAATCGACAATCGGCGAAGCGTGTTGAGCAACTCGCGATTGATAGGCTTGTCGTTCTTGATAGCCTTGGAGAACGGCACGTAGACTATTTCATCGTTGGAGATACCAATCATCACATTACGCTGGTCCTCGAGCAGAGCATCAATTGCAGCCGCACCCATACGCGAAGCGAGGATACGGTCGACTGCCGTAGGCGAACCGCCGCGCTGCAAGTGTCCGAGGATTGTCACGCGCACGTCGTATTGCGGATATTCGTTTTTCACACGCTCGGCAAGTGACATTGCGCCGCCGGTAATAGGGCTTTCAGCCACAAGCACAATCGATGAGTTCTTGCTCTTGCGGAATCCATTCTTTATAAGTTCCTCAAGCTGGTCGACTTCGGTGGAGATTTCGGGAATTATAGCCGCCTCGGCACCGGTGGCAATAGCGCCATTGAGTGCAAGGAATCCTGCATCGCGTCCCATGACCTCGATAAAGAAAAGGCGCTCATGCGAGGTAGCCGTGTCGCGAATCTTGTCGACGCACTCCATAATGGTGTTGAGCGCAGTGTCGTAGCCAATAGTCTTGTCGGTGCCGAAAAGGTCGTTGTCAATAGTTCCGGGAAGTCCCACAATAGGGAAATTGAACTCGGTGGCAAAGATTCGCGCACCGGTGAGCGAGCCATCGCCGCCAATCACCACAAGGGCATCTATTCCCTCCTTTTGGAGCATGTCGTAAGCCATTTTACGCCCCTCGGGAGTTTGAAACTCCTTGCAACGAGCGGTTTTCAGTATCGTACCGCCCATTTGAATGATATTCGACACATTCTGCGTCTTGAATTCCACGATTTCGCCGGTGATAAGGCCGCGATAACCGCGATAGATACCCTTCACCTTAAAACCGCTGTAGATTGCCGAGCGCGTCACCGCACGGATAGCGGCATTCATGCCGGGAGCATCGCCTCCCGATGTAAGAATACCAATACAATTAATTCCTGCCATAATATAACAATAAATTGAATTTCTTTTTCCTTGTTGTAGCTTTTTATTATGCAAATATAGTGCAAATCACATTGAAAAACAATAAAACACGTCGTTTTTGCTTTTCCCGCACAAGTAGCAAATTTTCATTTCTTCGCTATGTAGATGCTACATGCCCCGAAGGTGAGCCTGTAGCATCGGCAATCGGCAAACCCTGCAGCCCGCATAATGTCGAGCATCGCTTCGCCTTGCGGCACGGCGGCAATACTTTCGGGCAGATAGCTGTAGGCTCTGACGTCTTTCGACACTAACCGCCCCACAAAGGGGATTATGCGTTGTGTGTAGAAATCGTAGAGTCGGCGCACCAGTTTTCCCGTAGGAGTCGACAGCTCAACCACACAGAGCACACCGCCCGGAGCAAGCACACGGTGCATCTCGGCATAACCGCGGTCGAGGTGTTCGAAATTCCGCACGCCATAAGCCACCGTCACGGCATCAAACGTGCCGTCGGCAAATCGCAAGTTCAGGCAGTCGCCCACCTCAAAGGTGATTGCACCCGCCAATCCCGCCTCAGCCACCTTGCGCACTGCCACATCGAGCATTCCTTGCGACAAATCTATGCCCACAATGCCCTGCGCAGGCTTCAGCGAACGATGTAGCATCAAGGCGAGGTCGCCCGTGCCGGTAGCCACATCGAGCAGATGCTGAGGCGAATATTCGCCCACGAGCCTCACGGCCTTTCTGCGCCACAAGCGGTCCACACCGAGCGTCATGGCACGGTTCATAAAGTCGTAGGCAGGAGCGATGCTGTCGAACATCTGTCGCACCTGCCCCGTCTTGCTGTCGGTGCTGTTGTAAGGCTTTATTGATTCGGCTTTATACTTCACTGCTATAGAATAAATGATAGTGCAACTTCAATACCTCAGAAAAAAGCAGGCTGTTATTTCTTCAGCGACTTGAGATATTCAGCCACATTGTGCTCAATTCGGGCAGCTATGTCGGTATCGGCTGCCGGCTCGAATTTCTCACCCACAATATGCTCATAAAGCTCGATATAGCGTTTCGACACCGAGTCGCAATATTCATCGGTCATTTCAGGTACTTGCTGTCCTGCCTTGCCCATGAAGTCGTGGTCGATAAGCCAGCGGCGCACAAACTCCTTGGAGAGCTGACGCTGTGCCTCACCTTTAGCAAAACGCTCCTCATAACCATCGGCATAGAAATATCGTGAAGAATCGGGAGTGTGAATCTCATCGATGAGTATCACCTTGCCATCGCGCTTTCCGAATTCATATTTTGTGTCGACAAGAATCAAACCTTTCGAAGCAGCAAT
>CAMEKH010000015.1 GCA_945921235.1 uncultured Prevotellaceae bacterium
TAGAGCACTGGTCTCCAAAACCAGGTGTCGGGAGTTCGAGCCTCTCTTCCCGTGCAAATAAAGAACAATAAAGAAAAATGAAAATACTTAAGGATATCGAGGATTCTTATAACGAATTGGTTTATAAGGTTTCTTGGCCAACCAAGAGTCAGCTTGCGAATAGCAGTGTGGTTGTTATGGTAGCTTCCATCATAATAGCTATAATGATATTTGCTATGGATGAGGTTGTAGACGCCCTAATGCACTTGATTTATGGCATTTCGCTGTAAGTCACTTAATCATTAACTTTTTAAGGTAGTAAATATCAATGTCAGAAGTAAAGAAAAGATGGTATGTTCTCCGTGCCATTTCGGGCAAGGAGGCAAAAGTTAAAGAGGTGCTTGATGCAGCTATTAAGAACACCGATCTTGGAAAGTACGTATCTCAGATATTGATACCTACTGAAAAGGTCTACACCACCCGTAACGGGAAAAAGGTTCTAAAAGAGAGGAATCTTTATTCCGGTTATGTTTTCGTGGAAGCTGAATTGACCGGTGAGGTTATACATGAATTGCGAAACACGACTAATGTAATCGACTTCCTTCATGGGAAGGAGAGAACGGCACTTCCGGAGCCGATACGTGAAGATGAGGTAGCCCGCATGCTGGGTGTTGCTGATGCTCAGGTGGAGAACGAGGAAGATGTGCTCAATGATTTCATTGTGGGAGAGACGGTGAAGGTTAATTACGGACCTTTCAGCGGCTTTACAGGTGAGATTGAGGAAGTGAATCGCGAGAAGCGTAAACTCAAGGTCATGGTGAAGGTTTTCGGACGAAAAACTCCTCTCGAGTTGGATAATTCTCAAGTAGAGCGTGAGTGATGTTTCGTGAGTGGTTGCGCACTTGTGAAACTCCTTTCGTGCAATAACAAAAAACAAAAAAACAGTTTTAAGAAATGGCTAAAGAAATTGCTGGACAGATTAAATTGCAGATTAAGGGTGGAGCAGCAAATCCTTCACCACCAGTAGGACCTGCATTGGGTTCTAAGGGTATTAACATCATGGAATTTTGTAAGCAATTCAATGCCCGCACTCAAGACAAAGCCGGCAAAGTTCTTCCGGTAGTAATCACTTACTACACCGATAAGAGCTTTGACTTTGTAGTGAAGACACCTCCGGTAGCTATTCAGTTGCTTGAGGCATCGAAGCAAAAGAGCGGTTCGGCACAACCAAACCGTAAGAAAGTGGCTGAGTTGACTTGGGAGCAGGTAAAGACTATTGCAGAAGACAAAATGCCTGATTTGAACTGTTTTACTTTAGATTCGGCTATGCGTATGGTTGCCGGAACAGCGAGAAGTATGGGTATCACTGTAAAGGGTTCGTTCCCTGAAAACATTTAAAAACTTCAATTGACATGGGTAAACTTACAAAAAATCAAAAGTTAGTAAACGCAAAGATTGAAGCGGGGAAAAGTTACACTCTTAAGGAAGCTGCAGCATTGGTAAAGGAAATAACTTTCACTAAGTTTGACGCTTCTGTTGATATCGATGTACGCTTAGGTGTAGACCCTCGCAAGGCAAATCAGATGGTACGTGGCGTGGTGTCGTTGCCAAACGGAACAGGAAAGCAAGTGCGAGTACTGTGTCTTTGCAACCCCGACGTAGCTGCTGCTGCCACTGAGGCCGGTGCCGACTATGTAGGTCTTGACGAATACATTGATAAAATCAAGGGCGGCTGGACCGATGTAGACGTGATAATCACACAGCCTGCCATCATGGGTAAGATTGGTGCACTCGGACGTGTTTTGGGTCCGCGTGGTTTGATGCCAAACCCCAAGAGTGGCACAGTGACAATGGATGTTGCTAAGGCTGTGAAAGAAGTAAAGCAAGGAAAAATCGACTTTAAAGTCGACAAAGGAGGAATCGTACATACTTCAATTGGTAAAGTTTCATTTACTCCCGATGCAATCAAGGAGAATGCAAAGGAGTTTATCAACACTTTGATTAAATTGAAACCGGCTACTGCGAAGGGTACTTATATTAAGAGCATTTATCTTTCAAGTACAATGAGTCCTGGTATCAAGATTGATACTAAATCAATTGACGAATAATTAAAAGATTAAAAGACAATGAGAAAGGAAGATAAACTAACTATAATAGAAGAAATAGCCAATACTCTCAAGGAGTATAGCTGTGTGTATCTTGCAGAGACAAATGGTCTTGATGCCGAGAAAACAAGTGCATTGCGCCGTGAGTGCTTCAAGAGCGATATTAAGCTCGTAGCGGTAAAGAATACCCTCTTGAAGAAAGCAATGGAGCAGAGCGATGTGGACTATTCAGGACTTTATCCGGCTTTGAAAGGTTCTACTTCACTTATGCTTAGCAACACCGGAAATGCTCCGGCAAAGTTGATTAAGAAGTTTGTGAAGAAGGACGATGTGCTTCCGGCTTTGAAGGCCGCCTTCGTAGAGGAAACCGTCTATATGGGTGCTGACCAGCTCGACTTCCTTGCAAACCTGAAGAGCAAGAACGAACTTATCGCAGATGTTGTTGCACTCTTGCAATCGCCTGCTAAGAACGTCATCTCAGCTTTGCAATCATCGGGCAACAAGCTCCATGGAATTCTTGAAACTTTATCAAATAAAGAAGAATAAAAAAATAAAAAATAAACAATTAAATCATATAAAAAATGGCAGATTTAAAAGCTTTTGCAGAACAATTAGTTAACCTTTCGGTAAAGGAAGTAAACGAACTTGCTCAAATTTTGAAAGATGAATATGGTATTGAACCTGCTGCTGCAGCTGTTGCTGTTGCTGCTGGTCCTGCTGCCGGTGCAGCAGCCGTTGAGGAGAAATCATCTTTCGACGTAGTATTGAAGAGCGCTGGTGCAAGCAAGCTTGCAATTGTAAAACTTGTTAAGGAACTTACCGGTCTTGGCTTGAAAGAGGCTAAGGAGTTGGTTGACGGTGCACCCAGCACTGTTAAGGAAGGTCTCTCTAAGGCTGACGCTGAGGGCTTGAAGAAGCAATTGGAAGAAGCTGGAGCTGAAGTTGAACTTAAATAATATTGCCTGATTTTCAGGTGATTAGGTTAAGAATCTTCTCACAAGACGATTCTTAACCTTTTTGTGTTATAATTAAAATTTGAGTTCACTTAATTAAATTTTTCAATGTCAGTTACTAAACAAACACGCGTTAATTTCGCATCTGTAAAAAATCCTCTTCCTTATCCCGATTTTTTGGAGGTGCAATTAAAGTCATTCAGAGATTTTCTGCAATTAGATACTCCAACTGAGAAAAGAAAAAACGAGGGACTCTATAAAGTGTTTGCCGAGAATTTCCCTATTGCGGATACTCGCAACAACTTTGTATTGGAATTCCTTGATTATTACATCGATCCACCGCGTTATACGATTGAGGAATGCCTTGAGCGTGGCTTGACTTACAGTGTGCCACTGAAGGCAAAAATGAAATTATACTGTACCGACCCCGACCATGAGGATTTTGCTACCGTAGTTCAAGATGTGTATCTTGGACCGATTCCGTATATGACGGAGAAAGGTACGTTTGTGATTAATGGTGCTGAACGAGTTGTTGTTTCGCAGCTTCACCGCTCGCCGGGTGTGTTCTTCGGACAAAGCACGCATGCCAATGGCACGAAGCTTTATTCAGCTCGTATTATTCCTTTCCGCGGTTCGTGGATTGAGTTTGCAACCGATATCAACAATGTGATGTATGCTTACATCGACCGTAAGAAGAAATTGCCTGTAACTACGTTGTTGCGAGCTATCGGTCTGGAGAGCGATAAGGATATCATTGAGATTTTCGGACTTGCAGAGGAACTTAAAGTGAACAAAACCAACTTGAAGAAGGCTGTAGGCCGAAAGTTGGCTGCTCGTGTGCTGAAGACATGGGTTGAAGATTTCGCCGATGAAGATACCGGTGAAGTTGTTTCGATTGAGCGTAACGATGTTATCCTCGACCGAGAAACAGTGATTGAAGAGGAGAATATACAAGAAATTCTCGACTCGGGCGTACAGAATATTCTGCTTCATAAGGAAGATGCCAATACAAATGACTACGCCATTATCTTCAATACACTTCAGAAAGATACAAGTAACTCTGAAAAAGAGGCTATTCATTACATTTATCGCCAGCTGCGCAACGCAGAGCCGCCTGATGATGCAAGTGCTCGCGAGGTTATTACAAATCTTTTCTTCTCGGAAAAGCGTTATGACCTTGGCGATGTAGGACGTTTCAGGATAAATAAGAAACTCAATTTGGCTACTCCTATGGACGTGAAAGTTCTCACGAAGGAGGATATTATTGCCATTATAAAGTATCTTATCGGGCTTATCAACTCTAAGACCGACGTCGATGATATCGACCACTTGAGTAACCGCCGTGTGCGCACTGTGGGCGAACAATTATATAACCAGTTTGGTGTGGGATTGGCTCGTATGTCGAGAACTATCCGCGAGCGCATGAACGTGCGCGACAATGAGGTGTTCACGCCGATTGACCTTATTAATGCCAAGACGATATCGTCGGTCATCAACACCTTCTTCGGCACGAATGCTTTGTCGCAGTTCATGGACCAGACTAACCCTCTTGCCGAAATCACCCACAAGCGCCGTATGTCGGCACTCGGACCCGGTGGTTTGTCGAGAGAGCGTGCAGGATTTGAGGTGCGCGACGTTCACTACACTCACTATGGACGTTTGTGCCCGATTGAGACTCCTGAAGGTCCGAATATCGGACTTATTTCATCACTTTGCGTATATGCAAAGATTAATGACCTTGGATTTGTTGAAACTCCTTATCGCTTGGTAGAAAACAGCCGAGTGAATCTCAACAACGACGAGGTAGTATATCTGTCGGCAGAGCAAGAAGAGGGCAAAATTATTGCTCAAGGTAATGCTCCGCTGAACGACGACGGTACGTTTATCCGCACAAAGGTTAAAGCGCGTCTTGATGCCGACTTCCCGGTGGTTCCGCCTTCGGACGTACAGCTAATGGACGTTTCGCCTGTGCAGATAGCATCAATTGCCGCTGCTATGATTCCATTCCTTGAGCACGATGATGCCAACCGTGCGTTGATGGGTTCGAACATGATGCGCCAGGCAGTTCCGTTGCTCCGCAGTGAGGCACCGATTGTGGGAACAGGCATTGAGGCACAACTTGCCTACGACTCGCGCACGCAGATTCAAGCTGAAGGCGCAGGAGTGGTAGAATATGTTGATGCCGACGTTATCCGCATTCGCTACGACCGCACTGAGGACGAGGAATTCGTAAGTTTTGAAGATGCTGTTAAAGAGTATCGTCTGCCAAAATTCCGCAAGACCAATCAAAGCACTACTATCGACTTGCGCCCGATTTGCGACAAGGGACAGCGTGTGGAGAAAGGCGATATATTGACTGAGGGCTACTCAACCGAGAATGGAGAGCTTGCCATCGGTCGCAACCTCAAAGTGGCTTATATGCCATGGAAGGGTTATAACTATGAGGACGCTATTGTGCTCAATGAGCGCATGGTGCGCGAGGATATTCTCACTTCGGTTCACGTAGATGAGTACACCCTTGAGGTTCGCGAAACCAAGCGAGGCATGGAGGAATTGACATCGGATATTCCTAATGTGAGCGAGGACGCTACGAAAGACCTCGACGAGCGCGGTATTATCCGTGTGGGTGCGCATGTGGTTCCGGGTGACATTCTTATTGGTAAGATTACACCTAAGGGAGAATCCGACCCAACGCCCGAGGAGAAGTTGCTCCGCGCTATTTTCGGTGACAAGGCAGGTGATGTGAAAGATGCATCGCTCAAGGCTTCGCCGTCGCTGAAGGGTGTGATAATCGGTACGAACTTGTTTGCTCGCGCCACCAAGAAGAAACGCGGCAAAGGTGCAAACACGGAGATTTTGGAGCTTGACGCTCAATTCGATGAGCGCAAATTAGCTCTTAAAACACGTCTGCTTGAGAAATTGCTTATTCTCACCGAAGATAAGACATCGCAAGGCATAAAGGATTTCTTGGGTTCGGAAATTGTGCCTAAGGGAGTGAAGTTCACCAACTCTATCCTCGATAATATCGATTATGAAACTGTGAACTTGAGCAAGTGGACAAGCGATGCGCACTGCAACGACATGATTAGTGCCACTGTGCGTAATTATCTGCGCAAATACAAGGAAATCGATGCTGAATTGCGCCGTAAGAAGTTCGATATCTCAATAGGCGATGAGCTTCCTTCGGGAATTATGCAGCTTGCCAAAGTATATGTGGCAAAGAAGCGTAAAATCGGTGTCGGTGATAAGATGGCAGGACGTCATGGTAACAAGGGTATTGTGTCGCGCGTGGTGCGTCAGGAAGATATGCCATTCCTTGCCGACGGAACACCGGTCGACATCGTACTTAACCCGCTTGGTGTGCCTTCGCGTATGAATATCGGACAGATTTTCGAAGCTGTGCTCGGCTGGGCAGGACGTGAGCTGAATGTGAAGTTTGCCACTCCGATTTTCGATGGTGCAAGCCTCGATGACTTGAATGAGTGGACCGATAAGGCAGGACTTCCGCGCTATGGAAAGACCTATCTCTACGATGGAGGAACAGGCGACCGCTTCGACCAACCCGCCACGGTAGGTGTAACCTATATGCTTAAGCTCGGCCACATGGTCGAAGACAAGATGCATGCACGAAGCATCGGTCCGTACTCGCTCATCACCCAGCAGCCTCTTGGAGGTAAGGCTCAATTCGGAGGTCAGCGTTTCGGAGAGATGGAGGTGTGGGCACTCGAAGCATTCGGTGCGGCACATGTGCTTCAGGAGATACTTACTATCAAGAGTGATGATGTGGTAGGTCGCAGCAAGGCATACGAGGCAATCGTGAAAGGAGAGCCTATGCCTAATCCCGGAATTCCCGAATCGCTTAATGTGCTACTCCACGAGCTTCGCGGCTTAGGACTCAGCATCAACTTAGAATAAATTCAGAACTCTTTATATAATAGAACGAAAAAATATGGCTTTTAGAAAAGATAATAAGATAAAGAGTAATTTCTCGAAGATTTCCATCGGTCTGGCATCTCCCGATGAGATTCTGGAGATGTCGTCGGGTGAGGTTTTGAAGCCCGAGACCATCAACTATCGTACCTACAAACCTGAGCGCGACGGCTTGTTCTGCGAGCGCATTTTCGGTCCGGTGAAGGACTATGAATGTCATTGCGGAAAGTATAAGCGCATACGCTACAAGGGAATAGTGTGCGACCGTTGCGGTGTGGAAGTTACAGAGAAGAAAGTTCGCCGTGAGCGCATGGGACACATTCAGCTTGTTGTCCCGGTAGCACATATTTGGTATTTCCGCTCGTTGCCTAATAAGATAGGCTATCTTCTCGGCTTGCCGTCGAAGAAGCTCGATGCCGTAATCTATTATGAGCGTTACATCGTCATCAATCCGGGCACGGTGGAGAATCTTGAGAAATACGACCTTCTCTCGGAGGAGGAATATCTCGATATAGTGGATAAGTTGCCCAAGGAGAATGCATTGCTCGAGGACACTGACCCCAATAAGTTCATTGCAAAGATGGGTGCAGAGGCAATCTACGATTTGCTCTGTCTGCTCGACCTCGACACCCTCTCATTTGAGCTTCGCGACCGTGCGAGCCGCGAAGGTTCGCAACAGCGCAAGACTGAGGCGCTGAAGCGTCTGCAAGTAGTAGAGTCGTTCCGTGCATCGAAAAACCGCAACCGTCCGGAGTGGATGATATTGAAGACGATTCCCGTTACCCCGCCTGAATTGCGTCCGCTTGTGCCGCTCGATGGAGGGCGATTCGCAACCAGCGATTTGAATGACCTGTATCGTCGCGTGATAATTCGTAACAACCGCTTGAAGCGACTTATCGAAATCAAGGCACCTGAGGTGATTCTTCGCAATGAGAAGCGTATGCTTCAGGAGGCAGTAGACTCGTTGCTCGACAATTCACGCAAGTCGAGTGCGGTGAAGACCGATGCCAACCGTCCGCTGAAATCACTTTCCGACAGCTTGAAGGGAAAATCCGGACGTTTCCGTCAGAACCTTCTCGGAAAGCGTGTTGACTATTCGGCACGTTCGGTAATCGTTGTCGGACCTGAGCTTAAAATGCACGAATGTGGTATCCCGAAATATATGGCAGCCGAGCTTTACAAGCCGTTCATTATCCGCAAGCTCATAGAGCGCGGCATAGTGAAGACTGTGAAGAGTGCGAAGAAAATTGTGGACCGCAAGGAGCCTGTGGTGTGGGATATCCTCGAATATGTGATGAAAGGACACCCCGTGTTGCTCAACCGTGCCCCGACATTGCACCGCCTCGGTATTCAGGCATTCCAGCCGCGAATGATTGAGGGAAAGGCAATTCAGTTGCACCCGTTGGCATGTACGGCGTTTAATGCCGACTTCGATGGTGACCAGATGGCAGTGCACTTGCCGCTTGGCAATGAGGCTATCCTTGAGGCTCAGATGCTTATGCTCGGCTCGCACAACATCTTGAACCCTGCCAATGGTGCTCCTATCACAGTGCCGTCGCAGGATATGGTGCTCGGACTTTACTACATCACCAAGTTGCGCAAGGGCGATAAAGGTGAAGGATTGAAGTTCTATGGACCTGAAGAGGCTGAAATAGCTTATAATGAAGGAAAAGTGACACTGCATGCCATAGTTTCGGTGGTAGTCGACGACCTCGATGAGAACGGAAATGTGGTGAAAGTGCTCAAAGAGAATACTTCGGTGGGACGCGTGCTGTTCAATCAGTTCGTTCCCAAGGAGATAGGCTACGTCAATGAGATTATATCGAAGAAATCGCTTCGAGGCATCATCAGCAAGGTTATCAAGACTTGCGGTATTCCTCGCTCGGCTCAATTCCTCGATGATATTAAGAATATGGGTTATCGCATGGCATTCGAGGGTGGACTATCGTTTAACCTTGGTGACATCATCATACCGGCAGAGAAAGAGGAGTATGTGAATGAAGGATATCGTGAGGTGGAGGAAGTGATGAACAACTATAGCATGGGATTCATCACCAACACCGAGCGTTACAACCAGATTATCGATATCTGGACTCACGTCAATTCCAAGCTCACCGATACGCTGATGAAGCAGATTTCGAGCGACCAGCAAGGCTTCAACTCAGTGTATATGATGCTTGATTCGGGAGCTCGTGGTTCGAAAGACCAGATTCGTCAGCTCTCGGGTATGCGTGGTCTTATGGCGAAGCCGCAGAAGAGCGGTTCGGAAGGCGGACAGATTATTGAGAACCCTATTTTGGCAAACTTCAAGGAAGGACTTTCGGTGCTTGAGTACTTTATCTCAACTCACGGAGCACGTAAAGGTCTTGCCGATACGGCGTTGAAGACAGCCGATGCCGGTTATCTTACTCGTCGTCTTGTCGATGTGGCACACGATGTGATTATCACAGAGGAGGACTGCGGAACGCTTCGCGGACTTGTGTGCACCGAGGTTAAGAATAATGAGGACGTTGTGGCATCACTCGGCGAGCGTATTCTCGGTCGTGTATCGGTGCATGACGTAGTCGACCCGATAACCGGTGAGGTGATAGTGCGTAGCGGTGAGGAAATCACCGATGCAGCAGCCAAGCGCATAGAGCAATCGCCTATTGAATCGGTGGAAATACGCTCAGTGCTCACTTGTGAGTCGAAGAAGGGCGTATGCGCCAAGTGCTACGGTCGCAACCTTGCCACCAACCGCATGGTACAGAAAGGCGAGGCAGTGGGTGTGATTGCCGCACAGTCAATCGGTGAGCCGGGAACACAGCTTACCCTCCGTACGTTCCACGTCGGTGGTGTGGCCTCAAACATTGCCGCCGTATCAAATATTACATCGCGCTATGATGGTATACTCGAAATCGATGAGCTTCGCACAGTAACATGCGAGGACCACGAAGTAGTGGTGGGTCGTATGGCTGAAATGCACATCATAGAGCCAAACACCAAGATGGTGCTCACAAGTGCCAATATCACCTACGGTTCGAAGTTGTTCAAGAAGCCGGGTGACAAGGTGGCGAAGGGCGATGTGATATGCGAGTGGGACCCGTTCAATGCCGTTATCGTGTCGGAAGTTACCGGACGTGTGAAATATGTCAACTTCATTGAGGGTGTAACCTATCGTGAAGAGGTCGATGAAACATCAGGAAACTCCGAGAAGATTATAATAGAGTCGAAAGACCGCACCAAGGTGCCCGAAGCAGAATTGTATGATGCCAACGGTCAGCTTGTGAAGACATATTCACTTCCTGTGAACGCTCACCTTATGATTAATGAGGGCGATGAAATCAAGCAGGGAGAGGTGTTTGTGAAGATTCCGCGTGCAGCAGGAAGCGCAGGCGATATCACCGGAGGTCTTCCGCGCGTAACCGAGCTGTTTGAGGCACGCAATCCATCGAATCCGGCAGTAGTGAGCGAAATCGATGGTGAGGTAACATTCGGCAAGATTAAGCGTGGTAACCGTGAGATAGTAGTAACTTCGAAACTTGGCGAGATAAAGAAATATCTTGTTCCGCTATCGAAGCAGATACTTGTTCAGGAGAACGACTTCGTTCGTGCCGGCACACCGCTTTCCGATGGAGCAGTTACGCCTACCGACATCTTGAATATCAAGGGTCCGACAGCCGTTCAGGATTACATTGTGAATGAGGTTCAAGACGTATATCGTCTGCAAGGTGTGAAAATCAACGATAAGCACTTTGAGGTTATCGTGCGCCAGATGATGCGCAAGGTGAATATTCTCGACCCGGGTGATACTCGCTTCCTTGAGCAGCAAGTGGTGGATAAACGTGAGTTTATGGACGAGAACGACCGTATATGGGGTAAGAAAGTAGTTACCGACCCGGGCGATTCGATGAACGTGAAAGCCGGACAGATAATTACCGCACGCAAGCTCCGCGATGAAAATTCGGCACTTAAGCGCCGCGACCTGCGCATTATCGAGGTTCGTGATGCAGTTCCGGCAACATCGGAGCAAATACTTCAAGGTATCACACGTGCAGCACTTCAGACGTCGAGCTTTATGTCGGCAGCATCATTCCAAGAGACCACTAAGGTGCTCAATGAAGCAGCAATCAATGGTAAAGTTGATTATCTTGAGGGCATGAAGGAGAACGTAATATGCGGACACTTGATTCCTGCAGGAACCGGATTGCGTGAGTACGACCGCTTGTTGGTGGGAAGTAAGGACGATTTCAATGGAATTAACTTCCGCAAGGCGGCAGGTACTGAAGAGGAACCTGCTGTGGTAACCGTCGACGATAAACTCGCTGATTAAGTAATATAATTCCTACAAATAGAAAGGCATAGCACCGGCATTGAGCAAGGTGCTATGCCTTTTTTGGGCTAAAGGTGTGAAGTTCACGAATTTTA
Organism: uncultured Prevotellaceae bacterium; assembly: GCA_945921235.1. GTDB lineage: Bacteria > Bacteroidota > Bacteroidia > Bacteroidales > Muribaculaceae > CALZFJ01. Next base: position 11,375 of record CAMEKH010000015.1, read on the forward strand.
AGTTGCCGGAGTGTTGAAAATCGGGATAATATGTGTAACTTTGCAACCGATTCATTGGTGTTGCGGCAATGCTGCAATGAAAAGGGAATCAGGTGAGAAACCTGAACAGAATCCGCTGCTGTGAGTCACGGAAGGAACCGCGAGCCGAGCTTTTGCAATTGGAAGAATTAAATTAGAGCACCCAATATGCAAAGAGCACGAATCGGCGAAGAGGAATCCTGACCCTCTCCGAGATAATCCACTGCTCCAATCTGTAATGGAGTGGGAAGGACTCGGGGTAAGAAACGAGGGGTGACAAGTCAGAAGACCTGCCGATGAAAGATATTTGTTAATGGCTTTCGGAGAAATGGAGCTGTTTCAAAATTTTTTATTCTTGAAATTTCCCCGGTGATTGGTGGCGCGTAGCCTATACACTCATTTTCCTCAAGCCCGAATTGTAAGAAAAATATTTTCGGCTTATGCGATATTGCAGATGTGTTTTTTTGATGATATGTGTTGCAGTAGCAATTATAACTACGGCAGCCAATACTACACTTGCTGAGCCTGCACAAGTGGCATCGAAGCTCGATAGCATGCAGTATCTTAATGAGGTGGTAGTGGTGGAGCGCACCACGTCGCGCGATGCCGTGATACCGGCTCAGCGGCTTGGCGGAAAGAAACTCGAGTCGCTCAACGCCCTGTCGGTGGCTGATGCCATTCGCTATTTTTCGGGAGCGCAAATCAAGGATTATGGAGGTGTGGGAGGCATAAAGTCGATTGACATACGCAGCATGGGCACTAATCACATAGGAGTGTTCTACGATGGCATACAGCTCGGAAATGCCCAAAACGGGCAAATTGACCTTGGAAAGTTCTCGCTCGATAATATGGAGGAGATTTCCATGTATAACGGGCAAAAGAGTGATATATTTCAGCCGGCAAAGGACTTTGGAGCAGCAGGAACCATCTATCTTCGCACTCGCTATCCGCGGTTTGAAGTCGGGAAGAATACAAATGTGCGCTTTACATTCCGCACAGGCTCGTTCGGGCTTGTGAATCCTTCGATATTGCTCGAGCATAAATTCAGCAATAGTGTAAGCGCAAATTTCAGTGCCGAATACATATATGCCACAGGAAAATATAAATTCCGCTATAAAAAAGTATTCTCCGACGGTACTTTGGCATGGGATACCACAGCCGTGCGCAGCAACGGCGATATTCATTCGCTGCGCATGGAGGCGGCACTGTTCGGGCGAATTGACGATGGCAAGTGGAATTTGAAAGCCTATTTCTACGATTCCGACAAGGGAATACCCGGTGCCATTGTGAACAATGTGTGGAAAAATTCGCAACGCCAGTGGGACCGCAATTTTTTTGCTCAGGGCACATTTATTAAGCACTTTTCCGAGCGTTACCGCATGCAGGCTAATGCCAAGTATGCCCGCGATTATATGCGATATCTTAATCCCGACACCACGTTGATGTATATCGACAATAAGTTTTGGCAACAGGAGGTTTATCTGTCGACTGCCAATAATTTTGCCATTGTCAGCGATGTGTGGGACGTGAACTTATCGGCCGATTATCAGTGGAACACGCTCGATGCCACATTAAGCAATTTTGCCTATCCCACTCGCCACACATTGCTTGCAGCAGCTGCTACATCGGTGCAGTGGAAGCGGTGGAAGGCGCAAGCCAGTGTGCTTGGCACTTATGTGAGCGATTGTGCATTGACACGTGCGGCAAGCGGTGAAGAGTTTAAGCGCAGTAGCAGTCGCACTGAGTGGACTCCTGCGGTATTCACATCGCTGAATTTGTTGCAGAGTGTGCAAAACGAGCTTAGTCTCAGAGCATTCTACAAGCGAGCATTCAGGATGCCGACTTTCAACGACCTTTACTACACCGATATGGGCAATGCATCGCTGAATCCCGAATTTGTGAGCCAATATGATGCCGGAGTGCAATATGCCTTCAGTCGAGGCGGCTCAAATGCCTTTTTCCATGGAGTAAAAATAAGTGCTGATGTGTATTATAACAATGTGACAGATAAGATAATCGCCGTTCCCAAAGGCAATGGTCAATATCGCTGGATGATGATGAATCTTGGCAAAGTGCGCATTGTGGGCACTGATGTCACGGCACAAGCAAATTTCAAGTTGCCTTGCGATGTGTTCATTGATGCTTCGCTGGCTTATACATTCCAGAGTGCACGAGATTTCACCGATGCCACCGATGTGGCAGATGAAGCGGGAACATATAAGGGGCAGATAGCATATATACCGCGTCACAGCGGCTCTGTTATTCTTCACGGAGCATGGCGAAATCTTGATGTGAACTATAGTTTTATCTATGTGGGCGAGCGATATGACAATTCGTCGAATATCCGAGCCAACTATGTGCAACCGTGGTACACCCACGATATATCGGCAGGCTATGCTTTCAATTTCAGTAAAGTGGAGATGAAACTATCGGTAGAAGTCAATAATTTACTCAATCAGCAATATGAGGTGATACGCAATTACCCTATGCCGGGGAGAAATTTCAAGGTTATAATGAATGTTACGATTTGATGAATTATGAAAGCGGTAAGCATCTACATAGCAATAATTGCACTTTTGTGGCTGTCGGCATGCCGACATGACGATGAGATATTCATTCCCGAGCGAGTGAATGTGTCGACGCCCGAGTTGACATCTATTGACGGCTTCTATCTGCTCAATGAGGGAAATATGGGGAGCAACAAGTGTACGCTCGATTACTATAGTTATGCCGATGGCGTGTACACACGCAATATCTATGGCGCTGCTAATCCTACGGTGCCAAAGGAACTTGGCGATGTGGGAAATGACCTTGCCATTTATGGCTCTCGCCTTTATGCGGTGATAAATTGCTCCAACAAGGTGGAGGTTATGGACGTGGCAACGTGTAGGAGGATAGGACAGGTGGATATTCCGAATTGCCGTTACATAAAGTTTCACGATGGATATGCCTACGTTACTTCCTATGCCGGACCGGTGGTAATTGACCCCGAATATGAGCAGCTCGGTTTTGTGGCAAAAATCGATACAGCCACCATGCAGGTTGTGGACCGATGCATTGTGGGCTATCAACCCGATGGATTGGAAATAGTCGACGGGAAAATCTATGTAGCCAATTCGGGCGGCTATCGAGTGCCCAATTATGAGCGCCGATTGTCGGTAATCGACGTGAAGTCATTTGAAGTGGAAGAAGAGATTGACATTGATATAAATCTTCAATATGTGTGCTGCGACAAATATGGCGGGCTGTGGGTCTCATCGCGAGGTGATTATGTGTCGAGCACATCGCGGCTCTATTGCTACGATGTGCGCAAGCGTCGCATAGTTGCTAATGTAGATGTTCCGGTGTCGGCAATGTGCCTTGATGGCGATTCTCTGTACATTGTGAGCAATGCATGGAGCAATGTGACGATGAGTAGCCGCCCGTCGTATTCCATTGTCGATGTGGCGAAAAAGGCGGTGGTAAGCACCGATTTTATCACTGATGGCACATCATCGGAGATTCGCAAGCCCTACTGTGTTGCGGTGAATCCGCTTACCAAAGATATATATGTGGGCGATGGTCGCAATTATGTGAATCCCGGTTATCTCTATTGCTATGACCGCCATGGTGTGAAGCGATGGAGTGTGCGTACGGGAGATATTCCCGCGCATATAGCTTTTGTGGGTAAAACCGATGAATGAATAATTTTTTTAAGCAGTAAAAAAACAAAGAAAATAATTATTTGAGATATGAGGAATAATACAATATTCAAGCTATCAGTTGTGGCACTTTGCACTGCTATATGTGCGCCGGTGGTAGAAGCTGCAAGTCCCTTTGTCAGTAAGGTTTATGAATATCGCCCGGCACCGGGGCAGTTTGTGAACGAGCTACCCGAATATGAGAGTGGCGATACTTATCAATCGATGCTTGAAAAAGCCGGAGAGCAACTTTGCGGCGACAAAATGCCGGGAATGATTTCGCTCGGAGGGTTTGGAGGATATGTTGTGTTCGGGTTCGACCATAAAGTGGCGAACGTGAAAGGTGAATATGACTTCAAAATCTATGGCAATGCCTTCAGCGCCGAGAGTGCGGCAACCGGTGGTAGCTGTGAACCGGGAGCCGTGATGGTGTCGGTCGACACAAATGGCAACGGATTGCCCGATGATGAGTGGTTTGAGCTTGCCGGAAGTGAGTATCACAAGGCTACTACGAAGAAGAATTTTGATATAACATATTTCAAGCCCGATGAGTCGAAGGTCAAAGACCCCGACCCATCGAATTCGGCGATTACCGACCGCACCTATATTCAGTGGACATCGAATTACGCCGATGAGCCTTCGGGCTATATAATGCGCAATGTATTCCACACACAGCCATACTTTCCTCGATGGCTTGATGATGAACAGCTCAGCTTTTCGGGCACTCGCATTGCCAATAATGCCGAGCTTAAGAACGGCACATATTTTCTCTCATTTATGGATTGGGGGTATGTCGATAACCGCCCCAACGATGAGGACCCGGGTTTTAATATAGATTGGGCAGTAGATGCCAATGGCAATCAGGTAGAACTATCGAGCATAGATTTCGTGAAAGTTTACACGGCAGTGAATCAGTATTGCGGGTGGATAGGAGAAACATCGACCGAGCTATGCGGAGCCGAAGACCTGCACCCTGAGGCATCGGTTTGCAAGGTGGAATTTGCCGTGCAAGCATTCACGGCACGATGCGCAGGAGGTAGCCTCATTGTAGAGTCGGCAAATTCATGCAATGCGCATATATATTCGGCATCGGGCGTAATGCTTTGTGCAGTGGAAATTGCCGAGGGCGTGAATTGCATCGACATTACGCATCTGCCCGCAGGAGTTTATTTGCTTAAAAACAAAACGAATGTCGCCAAATTCTTGAAATAATCGGGAATTGTTGTAAATTTGCAGAAATATCACAAAAATATAAGTTTTTATGGATAAAATGCATTATCTTCTGCTGTGTGCAGCTTTACCGATAGCGCTGATAGCACAAGAAAAAACACCCGTAGCACCTGTGCAAGGCGAGATTACATCGGTGAGTGACTTTTTCGTAAAAGCCGACCTGTCGACATTAAGCCCCGATGAAACAATCGTGAAATGCCTGAAGCTAAGTGAGAATAAATCGTTCAGAATCATAAAGAGAGCCGATGGTACGCTCACAAAGCGCTTTGTCGAGGATGATAAACCTGCTTATATCGACAATATGCGAAATAAGGAATGGCGTGCCCCGATGCTGAAGACTAAAGGTTACTCACATTTTTTTGAGAATTTTGAAGATTACGATGGCGAGAAAGCCGATTGGCTTCCCGACGGCTGGCAAGACGTGTCGGCAATGGAGCCCCCCACAGTGTATGATGCTGCCGAGGGCAAAAACTACACTTGGGCGGTGAATAAGTTCAAGGGGCTGCTCGATGGCAATTATGGAGCCGTAATCAACAAGAAGATGGAGCAGGATTCTGAAGGAAACTACACCGGCTTCGGCTTGAAACAGGACGAATGGCTTATTTCTCCGGCATTTACGCCCGATGAAGGAAGCTCCATATATTTCCAATATGGATTTAAGCCCTCCTACACGCTATTCAATATGAAAGCGTTTATGGATTCATATAATTCGGGAGGCACATTAGTGTATAGCTTCGATGGCGAAGGAAATGCCATTTTGGAGCTTCATGTGTCGACCGACAATGGTGCTACATGGAACAAAGTGTGGGATTGCGTGGCCGATGCCAAGTCATACACCGAAAAAGAATTGCTTGCCGACCTTGAAACATCGAGCTATGTGTATAAGCAACCTGTGGTGTCAATTGATGAATATATAGGCAAGGAAATTCGCATAGCATTTCGCTATGTGGGAGTCGACGGAGAGTCGATGGTGGTTGACCGTGTGTCGACTCGCCCCGTGATTTCGGCATCTTATTCACGTCCGGCAGGCGCATTGTTCAATGGTTTCAGCAAGGAACTTGCCGTTCTTAATACACATTATTTGCTCTCGGCTCCTTACGTTACTTCGTGCTGGAAGAACATCTCCGATAGTGAGTGTGAGAAATTTGAGTGGACATTTGCCGGCGAGAAATCGCAAGAGCGTGATTTATACAGCAATATGGAACATGGCATTTACACAGTGCCTGAGCTGAGAGCTTCGAAGACGCTTGCCGATGATGCCGTTTATAGTTGTGCTGATGCCTCAATGGTGCAGTTTGGCGGTACATATACTTATCAGGGTAGCAACGGACCTACGTCAATAGGACTTGGAAATTGCCGACTTGCCAAGAAATTCACAAGTTGGGGCTTTGGACGTGATGCCTATGCCGACTGGATGTGGACCATACTCTTCGGACTTGCCAATAATGAGACGTGGGTAGTGGGAAAAGTGGGTAATTACTTCGAGAAGCCCGACAGACCATATTATTTCACCGAAATGTGGGTGAATTGTGTGACCGATTGCACCGACGATGCCGAGTTTGTAATGGAACTTTTCCATGTTACCGACGGAAATATCGACAGCGAGCCTTTTGCTCTCGGGCGTTGCAAAGGTAGCGATGTCCTTTCGTTTGATATATCGGGAGGTGCGGGAACAAGCACTTATGAGATTATACCATTTAAATTCTATAAGATAGAGAACGGCAAAGAGGTTGAATTGCCTTATATAGTTGTTGACTCGCCAATGATGGCATTTATATCGGGATTTGATGACCCATCGAAAGTGCCTTATTACGACACATTCACGCAGTATGAGCCTAATGACGATGGCGAGTGTAACACCTATCTGCTTTTTGATATCACCGAGGAGAACGGCAATAAGAAAACACGTCTTTTACCGTCGAGCGTTATAACCAATGGCAAGCCGCTGTATCTCTCATGCTGTTTCAACATGGACGCAGTGTTCCCATGGCTTGTGAGTGATGACGTGCTTGAATATGATGCTCCCTCAGCAGGAGGAAGCAAGGACTTCAATTTCAAGAGCTATTTTAATGCATCGGCACTCGAAGTGACCGCCGATGCCGATTGGCTGAAGTGCACCAAAAGCAGTGAAAAGCGCACTGTGGGCGATGAGCAATACGGACTCTATGAATATGATGTGAAATTAGGCATTGAAGTGGCTCAATTGCCTCAGGGAGTAGCTTCGCGTGAGTGTGAAGTGAAGGTTGAGGGGCGAGCAGTATCGGCGGTGATTAAAGTCACTCAAGGCGATGCCGGAGTAGATGCTGTTTCAACCACGCTTGTAAAGGTTGCTGTGGAAGGCGATAATTTCGTTATCGATGTGCCTGCTGATGATGAGGTGACACTCTATAATGTGGCAGGAATGCAAATAGCAACAGTGAAATTGAATGCCGGAACTAATGTGGTGGAAGCCGGGAATATCGGCAAAGGCATGTATATTTTGCGGTTTGCATCAGATGCAGTGCTGAAAGTAGTGAAATAAGAGTCATAAAAGCGAAGCACTTGTGTGCTTTGTTGAGCGAAAAAATACCCTGCCGAAAGAGAGAATTGCTCATCGGCAGGGTTCTTTATTATCAAGTAAAATCTATAATAGCTTACACCAATTGGTGAATCCACTCGTCGCGGTCGCCGGGGAGGAGGTCGACAACAGGAATTTCAATCATAGTGTAGGCACCGGGAGCTACTCGAGTGGTGGCACGAGCCACGCCCACAAGAATTTGAGCGGTGAGTGCCGGGTTGTTGATGCTCATGGTGAATTCAAAACGCTGGTTTTGTGTGGTTCCCGACACACCCTTGCGCACCATATGCACTCCGTGTCCCATGTCGCGCACCTCGTCTACACTGTTCACTTGCATTACGTGGGTTTCATCGTTAGCAAAATAAGGGTCGGCTTTTATGGCAGCCGTCACATCGGCAAGGTTGGCATCCTCTTCAAGCTCCACATACACCATGCGGCGGTGAATACCTGTTCCGAGCGGAATAGTCATTGATAAAGCATCTTTCACACCGGCTTTGGAGCGAACCGCCACGCTGTGTCCCATGCTCATTCCGGGGCCGAAATTCGTGTAAGTAACCCCTTTAGGAGCTGCTGCTTGCATCAAAGTGCGAACCACAGAGTCGCTTCCCGGGTCCCAGCCTGCGGCAATCACGGCTTTAGTGCCGTGAGCTTTAGCAATTGCATCGAGATTCTTGCGCAATTCGGGAATTTTGGTGTGAATGTCGAAGCTATCTACAGTGTTGATGCCTTTTGCTAAAAGTACGGCGGCATGCTTCTCCACTTCGCGAGTGGGAGTGCTGAGAATAGCCACATCTACTTTTCCAAGTTCATCAATGTCGGTAACTACCTTGTATTTGGCAATCTCTTCAGGAATGTTATTAACACTGCGGCGAACGATGCCTGCAATTTCAAAATCGGGGGCAACTGATAGTGCTTCAACTACATATCGCCCGATATTTCCGTAACCTACTACGGCAACTTTGGTTTTTCCCATAAATATTACAATTTTCTTTGTTTTTGTGGTGCAAAATTACGGAAAAAACGTGAATTTATGCATTTCTGAAGGAAAAAACGAATAGAAATAAGACATAAAAAAGCACACCTTTGCCGAAGTGCAAAGGTGTGCAAATGGAATGTGACATTCACTATGCAGTGAAGCCGGCAAAATCTTTTTTGAGTGCATTATTCAGCACCGTTGGCAAGCGGAGCTGCTTGCTTGTAGGTGCGTGTGCTTAATTCTTTGTCGAGCATGTAAAGACCATAGCCGTTGCCATCAATCATCTTAAGGTTGTCGATGATTGTGCGAGCATTGTCCTCTTCTTCCACTTGCTCATCGATGAACCACTTGAGCATGCTTTGAGTGGCAAAATCATTCTCATCGGAAGCTACTTTGTAAAGATTGTGGATAAGTGCTGTCACTTTCTCTTCATGAGCCAATGTAGCTTCTACCACATCGAGGGGCGATTTCCACTCTGTGGGAACGGCATCGATAGCTTGCAATTTCACTACTCCGCCACGTGATACCACGTAGTTGAACATAATCATTGCATGGTCCTGTTCTTCCTTGAATTGAACTTCATACCAGTTTGCAAAACCGGGGTTGCCATTTGCATGAAAATATGCCGACATCGACAGATAAAGATAAGCCGACCACATTTCGGCATTGATTTGGGCGTTGATAGCCTCTTCTACTTTCTTGTTCAACATAATATAATTAATTTTATTTATTGATTATGCTATGAAAATTGATGTGCAAAGATACTAAATAAACTTGTCGGGGTGAACCGGTTTTAAAATAAAATTATGTTATTTTTTATTACCTTTTTTTTCGTCGGCAAATTTGTTAGGGAAACTGATTTCTACTGCCGGACGGCTCAAAGCATAGATTATCAATGCAATGCCTATTGCAATGAATGGCAGGCTAAGAATTTGCCCCATGTCCATTCCGCATGCGGCACGAAGTTCAAGCTCCCATGGCTCTTGTACGTTCTTTATAAATTCAATCACGAAGCGCGATGAGAAGAGCACAGTGAAGAATATTCCGAAAATCAATCCCGGGCGGCGCTGTGCATTGCGTTTCCAGTAGAGCCACATTAGCAGGGCAAACAGGGCGAAATAGCAAAGAGCTTCATAGATTTGCGTGGGGTGAGAGGGTGCTGTGAATATAGGTTCGGCACCATGCATCCATGCTCCGAGGTTATCGATGAATCGGAATCCCCAGGGCATTGAGGTTTCGCCACCATATATTTCATGATTCATGAGGTTGCCGAGACGTATTAGTCCGCCAACGAGTGCAATCGGTATGACAAGGCGGTCGAAAGTCCACAGCGGGCTTCGGTGAGTTACATAGTGTGAGAAGACGAAAATTGCAAGTACAATGCCTATTGTGCCTCCGTGGCTTGCAAGTCCTCCTTCCCAAATCTTGAATATATCGGTGAGATGCTGCGAGTAGTAGTTCCAATCGTAGAAGAAAACGTGGCCGAGCCGTGCACCGACGATAGTGGCTATTGCTACGTAAACAAATAGAGAGCCGAGCCATTTTTCAGGCACGCCTTCGTGGCGGAACATACGCCACATTATTTCATATCCAATCCAGAATCCAATTGCAAATGCCAATCCGTACCAGCGGATTGTAATAAAACTATCGATTAAGTTGGGGTTGACAGTCCAAGTGATGAAATTTATCATTTTTGTGTGATGTTATTATTGTATTGTTAGTTAAAAGAGCGACATCTGCTGCTTGTCGGCTTCGTGTTTTGCCGATTCCTTGGCGGGGGCAGACTCCGGTTCGGGAACTTCCACTTTAGGAGGATTTGGAGGTGTCGGCATCAGCCAATCGATGTCGTCGAGTTCCTCTATTGTGCTTTCAAGTGGCTCGGGTGCCTGCGTAGGAGAGCTTTCGTGCATAGAATCATCAGCTTCATCGCTTGTCGGCTTGTCGGCAATGAAAGTGGCATCGATGTTGTCGTCGGAGAAAGCATCGTTCTCGAAAATGTCGTTAGGAATTTTAGGCTCAGAATCAGATGAGTCAATTTTCGCAGCATCATCGCCGGCAATGGAAGAGTCGAAGCCGAAAGTGTGAGCAACGGCAGTGCGCATATCAGGCTCGATGTCGGTATCGAGGACTAATGTAGACTTTCGCTCTTTAAGTTGCTTTATTTCATCGTTAAGCTCCTTTTCAATGCGTTTTTGGTCGGCAGAGAGGAATTTAATCTTTTGCTCATAGAAATTCACATCGTTTTTGCGTCCTTTGCGCTCTTCATCGAGCTCGGCTGCGAGCGATTTTCGCTCCTTTTCGGCATTCTCTTTTTCAGCGTTGAGGGTATCGGTCAACGACTTGATTTCAGCATCTTTAGCATCGGTTAGAGACTTGATGGCAGTGGCTCTTTCCTCCGAGAGGCGCAATATTGCCGCATCGCGCTCGTCGGATATCCGCTTCACTGCCGCATCATTTTCAGCCTTCAGTGCTTGCAGTTGTGATTTCAGCGATTGGTTTTCATCGCCGGCAGAGTGGACTTGAGCTGCAATATTTTCGTTGATAGCTTGAAGCTCTTGCAAACGTTCTTTGAGCGATTTTATTTCGTTGTTCTTTTTATTCTTGAAATTGTCGACCTCTTCAAGTTGCTTCTCAAGTTCGTGAGCAATTTTAAGGTTTTCATTGGCTTCCTCAAGTTCCTTAGCAATAGAGGCAATTTCTTTTTCTTTAGCCTCTAAGGCTATTTTAGCTTTTTCGTTTTCGTCATTAGCAATCTCCAAATCCAGCTTTAGCGAGTCGATTTCGGCATTAGCATCATTAGCTGTAGCTTTAGCAGCATCGGCATCGGCTTTAGCAGCCAAAGCGTCAGCATGAGCATCGTCAATTTCTTTCCTTGACTCTTCTATGAGTTTATGTGATTCCTCGAGTTGAGCTTTCAAGTCTTTAATTGTAGCATCGCGCTGGTCCACCTCCGCTTTATAGGCTTTGGCATCGTCGGCATACACTTGCATAACCTTCATTTTGTTCTGGAGGCTCTTGTTCTCAATGATATATTGCTCATGCTCTGCTTCGAGCGTGGCGATACGAGCCTCGAGGTCGTTGGCGCGTTCGGCTATTGTTCTGCGCTTTGTTTCTTCAATCTGCATTTTTTGCCGTGCATCTTCGGCACGTTTTGCACTCTCCTCGGCAGCGGCAACAGCCGAAGTAATTTTAGCCGTGAGAGCCTTCCGCTCGGTATCCCACATTGTTTTTGCTTCGTTGAAAGCTGCATGGTGCACATCTTCGAGAGTTTTCTGGAAGTGAGAGCCGAAGGTCATTGAGAGAGCTTTCTTTTCGGCTTCTATGTCGATGCAATCCTTCACTATTTGAGGCAGATTGGCGTTGATAAGCTCGATAATAGATGAAAGGAAATTGTCGGGTATTTCATATTTCACTTGCATGGGCTTCTCAGTCGTCGTGGGTTGAGTGGGTGCTGAGGGCATCACGGGCACAGCTTCGGGCGTAGGTTGAGGCTCTTTCTTGAAAGGGTTGATATATGGAGTGCGTTGCGGTGAATCGTCGTAGGGGAGGAGTTCATCATCGATGTCGTTCTCCGACACACTGCCTGAGAATCCTAATGCTTTCTTGAAGTTGTTCAGTATCGACATATCTATTGTTACTATTATAGTGTACTGTAAAATTGTTTGTCAGTTAATCATTTGTTGGTTGCGCACTGTCGGGCTTAAGCACTATTCCTATGCTTTTTTTGCCGTTGATAGCCACCGTGAGCGGTTTGTCGAAGTCGATGATGCGCAAATTATCGCTTTCGTAAGTAGAGGGTAGGGAGTTGAGGTACTCTTCATCGAATACACTGCCATCGTCGGGTGCACCTACGGTGAAATAGCCTACGCCAAACGATGTGAGATTCTGGAAGAAATGAGTGCCTTGACTCGGCTCTATGCGGTTGCCCTTCAGAGAAGTTTCCACTATCAGTTTTGCCGAGGAAATGTGAGGCCATTTCACCGGAATGCCGAGAGCGGTGTCGCTTGAGCCCCAGCGCCCGGGTCCGATAAGGATATAATTTTTCCCTTCGTCGGTGAATTTTCGGTTCGTCTTTTCTATTTCACGAGCAATCAGCGAGTTGTTCATCATAGAGAATTTCTCGGGCTTCACAATTACAATGCTGTAGATGTTGTCCATCAATCCGTGACCGAGGGCTGTGAGGCTTTTTAATATCAGTGAAGAATCCTCCGATTCCATGATTTTCTCATCGAGCATCTCTTTGCGGTCCACGATGGGGCGTATTTGCAACCAGTAAAGTTGTCCTTTTTCTTCCGATTCGTTGATAGCTTGAGAATTGTTGATTATTCCGGCAAATTCAATCTCCACCGGTCGTCCCATAGCATGCTGCCCCTTGGTGAGCATCAAATCGGCAATTTCGGCAAGTGGATAAACATTGTGCTGAAGAATGTTGGCGAAAGTCACCACTTTGCGTCCTTCGCCGACATCGGTGTCGCGGATAATGCCGTTACGGAAGTCGTAGGTCGACACCATATATTTCAAAGAGCCGTTGTCGGCTACATCTTGAATGCGCATTTTTTTGATGTTGAATCCGTCGTCGACGCTGAAAGGTGAATTGCAGTCGTTTATGTCGAGGGCATAGAAACGAGTTTGCGTGTCGCTCAAGGCTATATCGAGAGTGCTCGTTTGTAGCACTTTATTGGGATGCCGGGGAGAGAATCGCAAAGCTCTGCCGCCATCGACGATGTATTTCCCGAGTCCTACGGCAACTTCAGTCACACCATCTTCCGGACGCTCATCATTGATAGGATAATAGTTGAGCGAGCGCCCAACGCCTGAGAACGATGGATAGTATATGCCGTTGTGTTCGGCTCCCACCACTTCTTGAATGATAACAGCCATTTTTTCTTGGTCGATTACGTTTTGAGTGGCTGTCATGTAGGCTTTGCTATCGGCGAAAAACACTGATGCGTAGACGCTCTTTATGGCATTGCCGAGCATCTCGAGCATTTCATATTTGTCGCTGATATGCGGAATCATATAGGTGGAATAGATGCCCGCAAACGGCTGATAATGGCTGTCTTCGAGCAGACTTGAGCTGCGCACGGCAAGGGGCTTGTCGACAACCTCAAAGAGGGCGAAGAAATCTTCGATTAATCGTTCGGGAAGCCGCGCTTGCAGAAAATTGCGGAGTATATCGCTGTCGCTTATGTCGCTCAAGGCGAGTGGATACAAGCCGTTACGCTCCATAAATTCGTCGAAGATGTCGGTGCACAACACCACAGTGCGTGGAATTGATATTGTCACGCCCTTGTAGTTGTCGAATTCGGGGTTGCGCTTGATAATGGCATCGATGAATGCCAATCCACGCCCTTTGCCGCCGAGCGAGCCTTGACCTATGCGAGCGAAATTGGAATAGTGGTCGAATCTGTCCTTGTGGAACACTGCCACTACTCCGCGGTTTTTCATCTTGCGATATTTCACTATGAGGTCGAAGAACAACTGTCGCACTGCCGGAGCCTCGCTGATGTCCATAAACCGATGCATCTTGATTACTTCGGCTATAGGGAACATGGCTCGCGAGTAGAGCCAGCGTGAGATGTCGTTGTAGCTGGCATGATAAAGCAGCGATTCCGACGGAATGTCGAAAATGTGCTGTTGTAGCTCTTTGAGGTTGCGTATGCGCAATATTTCTTCGCCTGTCTTGGGATTCTTGATGATGAAATCGCCGAAGCCGAAGTTCTCCATTATTGCATCACCGAGGTCAACTGGTAGTTTCTTGGAATTTTTGTTGATAAAAGTACCGTTGAAAGCCTTTACGAGTGCTTCGTTTTCTATTTCGCTCGATTCGATGATAATAGGCAAATAGGGGTCGCGAGCTTTAAGCTCATGGGCAAGCTCGATTCCGGCTTTTGAGCTTTTCTTGCCTCCGCGCATAAAGGAAACGTCGGAAATTACACCGAGGATATTCTTTTGATATCTGTTGTATATGTCGATGGCTTCTTCATAGTCGCGAGCAAGCATCACCTTTGGGCGTCCGCGCATGCGCATCATCTGTTCATGCTCGTTGAGAGCTTCGGTGGAGAAAATCCTCGACTGGCGGAGCAAAAACTTATAGAGTGTGGGAAGAATCGATGAATAGAACCTCACCGAATCCTCCACGAGGAGTATGAGTTGCACGCCCACTCCGTTTATGTCGTTGTCGGCATTCAGCTTGTCTTCAAGGAGCTTGATTATGGCAAGTAGCAAGTCGACGTTGCCTAACCAGCTGAATACATAGTCTACACCGCTGAAATCTTCGTTGGCAAGGCGTCGTGAAACCTCGCGCGAAAATGGCGTAAGCACCACAAAGGGCGTTTCGGGATAAATCTCCTTGATTACTTTTGCGTTGGCGAAAGTATCGCTGATGTCGACACCGGGCATCGCTATTATCAGGTCGTAATGCTTCTCGGCAAGACGCTCCATGGCTGTGGCATAGTCGCTCACTTGTGCTACGCGAGGCGGTGAACTAAGGTTCAGCGATGTATATTCAAAATATATCTGCTCCTCTACACGCCCGTCTTCTTCCATCATGAAGGCATCGTAGGGCGATGCTATGAGTAGCACATTGAACACTCGTTTCTGCATCAAATTCTGAAATGCGGTGTCCTTGAGATATAATTGACTTAAACTTGCTTCATTCATTGTCGATAACGAAAAAAAGAGAAGCCTGCGTTTGTGCTTCTTTCTGCAAATTTACGCATTATCCTTGAATTTTGCTATCTCAGCATCTAAAAATCTTTTGTTTATTTATATTTAATGTGTAATTAATCGTAATTAATAGTATTAAAGGACTATTTGTTGATGATTTGTACTTTTTTATCCGAGTTATGCATTTATGCGTATATGCTTTTTCTATTCTTATAGCTTTATTGGTTTTTTCGGGCTGTGGCGCTGAGGCTTATTTGTGGCAGGCTGGTGGAGAAATTTCTTCAACTGCGGGGGTGATGGGCATGGGGAGTGTGGTTATTGCTTTTTAGATGTGCGAAAATAGAGGTTGGGAGGGTGTATTGTGGGCGATGTGGTGGGGGAAATATGTTTTAGAGCATAAATTTTTTGTGGGTGTAATGTGCTGAGAGAGG